>NZ_BAAGXS010000010.1:0-204104 GCF_054779715.1 Actinophytocola sediminis
CGCCGGGCTCACCGCGGTGCGCACCTCGCCGCTGCGCCGCGCCAGGGAGACCGGCGCGCCGGCCGCCGCCGCGGCCGGCCTGACCGCGGTCGCCGACGAACGGTTGATCGAGCTGGACTTCGGTGACGGCGAAGGGCTGACCGCGGCGGCGATGACCGCCCGCTTTCCCGAGGCAAGGGCGGCGTTCGAGGCCAACCCGGTCGACGCCCACCTGCCGGGCGGCGAGCACCCGGCGCGGGCCGTCGACCGGGCGACCGGCTGCCTGGCCGAGCTCGTCGAGGCCCAGCCCGCCGGCCGGGTGCTCGTGGTCGCGCACTCCACGATCAACCGGCTGCTGCTGTGTCACCTGCTCGGCCTGCCGCTTCGGCGCTACCGCAGTACTTTTCCGGTGGTACGCAACTGCGGGCTCACCACCCTGCGCTGGGCCGGCACCGATGAGCCGGCCGCGCTGATCGAGCTGAACCGTCCCGTCGAGGAGAGTCGATGACCGTTCGCATCCTGGCCGCGGGCGACCTGTTCGTGCGCAGCGCACTGTTCGTCGACGCGCTGCGCACGGAGGTCGGCACCGACATCGAACTGTCCACACTGGAGCTGCCATGGCCGGTGACGCCGTTCCGCGCCATCGCCGAGGTCGACGAGGCCAGCGGGGACGAGGACGAGCTGATCGCCGCGCTGGCCGGGGTTCGGGTCTGTGTCACCCAGTTCGCCCCGTTGACCGAGCGGGTGCTGGCCGCCTGCCCCGATCTCGAGCTGTTCGGCGTCGGCCGGGGCGGCCCGGTGAACGTGAACCTCGAGGCAGCGCGCCGGCACGGGGTCACGGTGACCAACGCCCCCGGCCGCAACGCGGAGGCCACCGCCGAGCACACGATCGCGATGATCCTCGCGGCGGCGCGGCGCATCCCGGACACCCACGGTGAGTTGCGCCAGGGGATCTGGCGTGGCGACTACTACCGCTACGACCAGGTCGGCATCGAGCTGGCCGGCGCGACCGTCGGACTGGTCGGCTACGGCGCGATCGGCCGCCGGGTGGCCGCGATCCTCACCGGGTTCGGCGCCACGGTGCTGGTGCACGACCCGTACCTGCCGGCGGGCGGGGACGTCGAGTCGGTGCCGTTGACCGAACTGCTCGGCCGTTCGCAGGTGGTGTCCCTGCACGCCAGGCTGACCGCCGACAACCGGGGCATGATCGGCGCGGCGCAGCTCGCGTTGCTGCCGCCCGGCGCGATCCTGGTCAACTGCGCGCGCGGCGGACTGCTGGACTACGACGCGGCCTGCGACGCGCTGGACTCCGGGCACCTGTTCGCCGTCGCGGTGGACGTATTCCCGACCGAGCCGGTGCCCCCGGACGCCCGGCTGCTGCACACGCCGGGGTTCGTGGTCACCCCGCATCTCGCCGGGGCGAGCAGGCAGACCGCGCACAACGCCGCGCGTACGGTGGCCGCCGATGTCGGCCGGTTCCTGCGCGGCGAGCCGGTGGCCCATCCGGTCTGAGGTCGGTGGGCGTAGTCGGGGCCCACCGACCCCTCGCTTCCGGCTCAGACCCCGCTGGCGAACATGTGGGTGAAGTTCTCCTCGTAGGCGTCGTAGACCGCCCGGACGTTGGTCTGGATCATCGCCTCGTCGTTGCGGCGCAACGAGGTGTGGTTCCAGTTGGGACTCCCGGTGAACACCCAGCGCGCCCGGCGCTCGCCGGCGAACTCACCGTCGACCAGGAAGTACTTCGAGTGGATCCGTCCTGGCAGCTCGGTCGACTGCTCGAGCGCGCGCAGTCCGATGCGCGGGTCGGCCGACAGCGTGTCGAGCACCTCGGGGTCCATCAGGCCGTGCACGATCGCCACCTCGCAGCCCTGGCCGGACAGCTCGACCAGCCGCTGTGCGATACCGATCCGATAGGTGTCCCATTCGGACATTCCGATGTGGATTCTCGTGCCGCCACGGCAGCCGACCTGGTCGAGGATCTCCAGGACGTGGTCGCCTTCCGCACGGGGGAAGAAGAAGGACCGCACCATGCCGCCGCGCATCCCGGTGCTGGTGGTGCGGTAGTAGTCGTCGGTGGCCCGTTCGGCCGCGAGGTCCTCGAAGTAGTCGTTGTAGGCGCGGTAGAGCTTGCGGTTGCCCACCAACGTGGTCGCGTTGTTCCAGTAGGTGCTCGAGTTCACGTCGGTGAGGTTCGCCGAGGACTGGACGACCACGTCCGAGGCCCGCCCGGTCCGCGAGAACAGGTAGAACTTGTTGTGCTGGCCCTTGGTGCCGATACAGGACGAGGTGTTGCCCTCCGGCGAGACCCGGGAACACACGTGCAGCCACGACTTCCGCGACTCGTTCTCGCCGAGCTCGGCGCGCAACGCCTCGGCGGCGGGGGTGGTGTCCTGCCAGCCGTCGAGCACGAGCTGCACGTCGACCCCCCTGCGGTGCGCGGCGATCAGCTCGGTGGCGAAGTCCAGACCGGCCTCGCCGGAGACCACGAAGTGCGCGATCCGGATGCGCGACCCGCGCGGCGCCTGGTGCACCAGGTTGCACAGCTGCCGCACGATCGCGGTCGGGTCACCGCCGACCGGGTCGTTGAACACCGCGCCGGTGCGCACCGGTTCGGTCGGCGCGTCCCGGCAGGGCATCGCCTCGGTCTCCGCGCCCGCCGCGCCGGCGGCCGGCACGGTGGCCAGCGTGACGACCAGCGCGGCCGATAACAGCAAACCTTTGACACGCATGGGTTTCCCCTCACAAAGGGATAGTTGAGCGCTCAAGTTAACGTTACTTGACGGTGATTGTCAGCACGTTACGTGCGCCGCCGGGACGGCGTCAAGAGCATGGCGGGGTGTCCTTATCGGTTCAGTCCGAAGTGGTCGTCCACAGTGGTCCCACAGTGGCCCCACGGTGGTCTTTGACAGGGTCGCAATCCGGAGTTAACGTTCACGGCACTTCAATTAGCGCTCACGTGAACGTTCATCCCCGTGGCGCCACACATCTCCACAGGAGCTGACCATCTTGGGTAGTCCCACCTCTGACGCGGCGACGGACTCGGCCATCGCCGGGCACCTGCGCCGGGCGATGCTCGACGCGGACCCGGTGCTGTCCCGGTTCAACCCGCTCTCCCGCATCCTCGTGTTCGACCAGTTCAACTCCGGCACACACGGCTGGACCGAGCTGATCGGCAACCACGACGGCGAGGGCAACCTCGACACGGTCGACGACCACATGCGCGACTTCCGGCCACCGCAGCTGAGCTCCTGCACGTTCTTCGACGTCGGCACGCACGGCGCGATGACCGGCACCTACGCGCTCAAGGTCGCCACCCGGCCGGTCACCGGGCACACCGCGGTGGCTATCCGCAGGCTCACCATGGCCAAGAAGGGCCGGGTGCAGTTCGAGACCTACTTCACCTTCAAGGCCGAGGCCGCCTCCGAGGAGAACGGGGCGGCGACCCAGGCGGGTGCCGGCGCGTGGGACGGCAACATCCACCCCTCCGAGCAGCAGTTCGGCGCGTTCACCGTGGCCACCGACATCTGCGACGACCGGGGCGAGCGCTACCACACCGTGGTGCGGTACCAGAACACCGATCTGGACAACCAGTTCACCCGGCGCTGGATGTACCCGGTGGTGCCGGAGCCGACCCCGCGCGAACACCTGGAGGGCAAGGCGAAGCTCGGCCCGACCGACGACTTCACCGCGCCGAACCCGCAGGACTGGCGGTCCTTCGGCGAGCCACAGTCCTTCTGCTACAACGAGGTGCCGACCAAGGTCAACTGGCACTACCTGCGCTGGCAGATCGACACCGAGGCACGGAAGAACATCGAGCTCCAGATCAACGACCGCGTGTACGACATGCGCGACGTCCCGGTGCCGGTGTACGAGGAGCGGTACGACTCGCTGGACAACCTCCTCAACTTCTACGTCAGCGCCCGCACCCACACCGGGGTCCGGAACTTCCTGTTCCTGGACTCGGTGCTCGTCTCGGTGGATTGGTAGGACCTCAATGCGACAGTCGCAAGCAGCGGTACTCGAGCGATACCGCGTTCTGGACGGGGACTTCGCCACCGAGCCGTACGAGACCGGGTGGGCGACCGAGGCCCGCTGGTTCGTCCGCGTGCTCGAAGCGTCCACACCGGACACCAAGATGGTGCTCACCACGCAGCTCTCCCCCGACGGCCTGAACTGGTGCGACGCCGAGTGCCCGGTGCAGGTGAGCGAGGGGGTGGCCATGGTGTCCTGGCCGGTACGCGAGTTCGGCCAGTGGTTGCGGATCAGGGGGACCGTCCAGGGGGCAGACCGATCAGTGAAGGTGCTGATCTACCTCACGCTCAAAGACTGAGCATTGGAGATGCATAGTGACCAGGTATGACCGGCGTAGCTTCCTGAAGATCAGCGGCATGGGCGCGGCAGGCGCCTACCTGGCCGCCTGCAGTGTCGGCGGCGGCGACCAGGCCGGCGCGGAGTCCGCGCTGCGCGCGGCGTTCAGCCAGCCCATCAACGACCTCGACCCGCACGGTCCGTCCAGTGTGGACGAGGCGACGTTGCTCGCCGGCCGGCTCATCTACGACACGTTGGTGCGCCGCAACGGCGAGGAGCTCGAGCCCGCGGTCGCCGCGTCCTGGGAGCAGCCGGACGAGAACACCTGGGTGTTCACCCTGCGCGAGGACGTGAAGTTCCACGACGGCACGACACTGACCGCCGCCGACGTCAAGGCGTCGTTGGAGCGGGTCAAGGCGGCCAACACCGCGCAGTCCACCCTGTGGGCCACGGTCGCCTCGGTCGAGGCGACCGACGACACCACGCTCACCGTCACCACCGCGCGTCCACTCGGGACGATGCTGGTCAACCTGTCACTGATGTTCATCCTGCCCGCCGCCAAGATGACCACCGACGGCTTCTTCGCCAAGCCCATCGGCAGCGGGCCGTTCAAGGTGGAGTCGTTCACCCCGGCCGACGAGCTCGCGCTGACCTCGGTCGACCACTGGAGCGGACGGCCCAAGCTCAAGCAGGTCGCCCTCCCCTACCTGCCGGAGACCTCCAGCCAGATCACCGCGCTGCGCACCGGCGACCTGGACATCCTGTGGCCGGTCCCGCCCGACCAGCTGCGCGAGCTGGAAGGCGTCGAGGGCATCCGGCTGGAGACCGTGCCGAGCTATGTCTACTACCTCAACTGGTTCAACTGCGGCAAACCGCCGTTCAACGATCCCCGGGTGCGCCGGGCGATGTGGCAGGCCGTCGACATCGCCGGCATCGTCGCGGACCTGTACGGCGACGGCGCCGAGGTGATGACCGCGCCGATCCCGTCGACCGCGTTCGGCCACGCCGAACAGCGGCCCTACGCGCACGACCCGGACGCGGCCAGGCGGGAGCTCGCCGCCGCCGGGCTCGGCGACGGCTTCGCCACGTCGCTGATGTGGTTCAGCGACACCGGGCCGCTGGCCGACGGCCTCGCCCAGGCCATGATCTCCGACTGGGCCAAGATCGGCGTCACGGTGGCGCCGCAGAGCGTGGAGAAGGCGGAGTGGCTGCGCCGGCTCAACGAGAAGGAGTTCGACATGGAGCTCCAGACCAACACGGTCACCACCGGCGACGCGGACTTCACCCTCGGCCGGCTGTACGACTCGGCGGCCGACCGGATGGGGTACCGCAACCCGGCGCTGGACGACATCCTGCACCAGGCACACGAGAACGCCGACCAGGATGTCCGAGGCGACCTGTACGCGCGGGCGTGCAAGACCATCTGGGACGACGCGGTCGGCATCTTCCCGGCCGCGCTGATCAGCACCTACGGGCTGCGCAGTACGGTGGCGGACTTCCAGCCGGCCCCGAGCAACCAGCCTGACCTGCGCGGCGTCACCGTCGGCTGAGAAACCGGGACGAGGGAGGGTCAATGGTGGATTCTCGGCGGGTCACGCTCAAGGACATCGCGCGGTCGCTCGGGGTGTCGGTCAACACCGTATCCCGGGCGCTGACCGGCAAGGACAGTGTCAGCGAGGCCACCAGGGAACGGATCAAGGCCGAGGCCGAGCGCCTCGGCTACCTGCCCAACCCGATGGCGCGCTCCCTGGTCCTCGGCTCGGCGATGACCATCGGCCTGGTGATCACCAACCCGTCGAATCCCTTCTACGCCAGGCTGATCAGCGCGATAGAGCACCGTGGCCGGGGTTATGGCTACTCGCTCATGCTGCTGGTCACCGAGGAGAGCCCGGACGGCGACCACGCCGCCGCGCAGACCCTGCTGCGGTGGGGTGTGGACGGTGCGCTGATCGTGCCGGCGGTGCAGAGCGACGGCGAGCACTGGGAACGGCTGCCCGAGTCGGGCATCCCGCTGGTCTGTCTCAACCGGGACCTGCCGGCGCTGGATCTGGACTGCATCGGCGTCGACTACGAGCACGGCGCGTACACCGCCGCGCGCCACCTGGTGGACGCGGGCGCGCGGACGGTGTGCCTGTTGGAGGAGGACCTGCCGATCTCGCCGGTCGCCGACCGCACCACCGGTTTCCTGCGCGCGCTGACCGAGGCCGGGCTCACCGCGGGCCGCGAGCAGGTGCGCTCTGTGCCCACCCGGCGCCGGGAATCCCTTGCCCTGCCGTGGGAACCGGCCGACGCCTACCGCCTGGCGCAGGACATCGTGCGTGACGGCGGGTTACCGGACGCGATCATGGTCGGCAACGACTACTTCGCGCTCGGGGTCTACCGCGCGCTGACCGAGGCCGGCCTGCGGGTCGGGCACGACGTGCTCGTCGGCGGGTTCGGCGACCACCCGTTCGCCGCCTACCTGAACCCGCCGCTGACCACCGTCGCGCTGCCCGCGACCGAGATCGGCACCACGGCCGTCGACCTGCTGCTGCGACGAATGCGCGGAACCGACGACCATGACCTGGCGGACAAGCGACGGCTCCCGGCCGAACTCGTCGTGCGCACGTCGAGCAGGCGCGACGACCAGGTGATCCGGTCATGATCGGCTACCTCGTGCGCCGGCTCGCCCAGGCGGTGCTGCTGCTGTTCGGCGCGGTCACCATCGTGTTCCTGGTGCTGCGGGTCATCCCGGGCGACCCGGCGGCGCTGATCCTCGGCAGCCAGGCCACCGCCGAGCAGCTCGCCACCAAGCGCGCCGAGCTCGGCCTGGACGATCCGTTGCCAGTGCAGTACGTCCGCCACCTCGGTGAGGTCATCCGGCTGGACTTCGGCGACTCCTGGCGTCTCGGCGGCGACGCGTTCACCTCGGTGATCGACCGGCTGCCGGCGACGATCACGCTCGCCGGCTGCGCGCTGGCGTTCACCCTGGCGCTCGGCTTCCCGCTCGGCGTGTACGCCGCGCGGCACAAGGGAAAGCTGGCCGACCGGGCGGTGTCGTACTTCTCGCTGACCGGCCAGGCGCTGCCGGCGTTCTGGGTCGGCATCATGCTGGTGCTGATCTTCTCCAGAACGCTGAACCTGTTGCCGGCCACCGCGGACGGCTCGGCGGTCGCGCTGGTGCTGCCGGCGTTCACGCTCGCGTTGCCCTTCCTCGGCTGGCTCGCGCGGCTGGTGCGCAACGGCACCCTGGAGGAGCTCGGCCAGGACTACGTGCGCACCGCGCGGGCCAAGGGGCTGTCCGAGCGGGTGGTGTTCAACATCCACGTGCTGCGCAACACGCTCACCCCGGTGGTCACCGTGCTGGGGCTGATCCTCGGGCACTTCATCGCGGACGCGGTGATCATCGAGCAGGTGTTCGCCTGGCCGGGCATCGGCTCGCTGATGATCGAGTCCATTCAGAACCGCGACTACGCGGTGGCCGAGGCGGCGATCATCCTGATCGCGGTGTTCTACATCGGACTGAACCTCGTGGTCGACCTGCTCTACTTCGCACTCGACCCCAGAGTCACGCTGGAGACGGTATGACGTCCAGGTCCGCCGGGCTACGGCATGTGGGCAGGCATGTGGGCAGGCGTGTTGGCATCGGCTCCCTCGTGGCCGGGTCCGTGCTCGCGTTGTTCGTGCTGATCGCCGTGTTCGGCCCGATGCTGCTGCCCTACGACAGTGTGGCCACCCGGGTCGGCGACCGGCTGCTACCGCCGTTCAGCACCGCCTCCGACGGCACGTTCGCGTTGTTCGGCACCGACCAGAACGGCCGGGACGTGCTGCGTCAGATGGTCGCCGGCTCGCGGGTGTCGTTGCTGGTCGGCACGACCGTGGTGGTCGTCGGTGGGCTGGTGGGCCTCGTGCTTGGTCTGCTGGCCGGCTACTACGGCGGCTGGCTGGACGCGATCATCTCCCGGGTCGGCGACATGCAGCTCGCGTTTCCCAGCATCCTGCTGGCGATCCTGCTCGCCGGCGCGCTCGGCCCGAGCCTGACCAACGTGATCGTCGCGCTCGCGGTGACCCGCTGGGTGATCTTCGCCAGGGTCGTTCGCGGCTCGGCGCTCACCACCCGGGGCCGGGAGTTCGTCGAGTCAGCGCGGGTCATGGGCGCGAGCGATCTCCGCATCCTGGTGCACTACATCCTGCCGTCCTGCATGCAGCCACTGCTGGTGGCCGCGACCGTCCAGGTGGGACTGACGATGGTCGCCGAGGCGGCGCTGAGCTTCCTCGGCCTCGGCGTACCGGTCGACCAGGCGTCCTGGGGATCGACGATCGCCAACGGCCGCGACTACCTGGCCAGCGCGTGGTGGATCGCCGCGGCCCCCGGGGTCGCACTGACCCTGGTGGTCATCTGCATCGGCCTACTCGGCGACCGCGCCCGCGACGAGTCCGACCCAGCCAGAGAGGTGGCAGCCAGATGAAGAGACACCTTCTGTCAACCTCAGAATCAAAGCCACGCCAAGCCCTCCCCAACCGCACCTCAGGGGAACGTGACGCACCCCAGCCACAAGTACGCCCCCAACCCCCACCCACCCTCCCCAACGCAACCAACACATTTAATCCCGGGGAGGCGGAACAGTGACCTTGCTTGAGGTGTCGGGGCTCGCGGTCGCGTTCGGTGAGCTGCGCGCGGTGCGTGGCGTCTCCCTGACCGTCGAGAAAGGACAGACGCTGGCCGTGGTCGGCGAGTCCGGCAGTGGCAAGAGCGTCACCTCGCTCGCGGTCATGGGTCTGTTGCCCGCGCAGGCGAGGGTGGTCGAGGGCAGCATCGCCATGGACGGGGTGAACCTGCTCGACCTCGGCCAGGACGAGCTGCGCCGACTGCGCGGCGAGGAACTGGCGATGATCTTCCAGGACCCGCTCAGCGCGCTGAACCCGTCGCTGACCGTCGGCTACCAGATCGCCGAGATGTTCCGCCGGCGGCGCGGGGCCGCGCGGGCGGCGGCCAACGAACGGGCGGTCGCGGCGATGACCGAGGTGGGCATCCCGGACGCGGCCACCCGCGCGAAGTCCTACCCGCACGAGTTCTCCGGCGGCATGCGCCAGCGGGTGATGATCGCGATGGCACTGGCGCTCGAACCCCGGCTGCTGATCGCCGACGAGCCGACCACGGCGCTGGATGTCACCGTGCAGGCCCAGATCCTGCGGCTGCTGCGCGAACGGCAACGGGCCGGTCTCGCGATGATCATCATCAGCCACGACCTCGGCGTGGTGGCGCGTACCGCGCGGTCGTTGGTGGTGATGTACGCCGGGCAGGCGGTCGAGTCCGGCACCGTCGCCGAGGTCTACGCCGCGCCGGCGCACCCGTACACGCTCGGCCTGATGGCCGCGAGCCCGTCGGCCCGCAGCCAGAAGCGGGGAATCCGGCCCATCGACGGCAATCCGCCGGATCTCACCGCGCTGCCGGACGGATGTGCCTTCCACCCGCGCTGCCCGTTCGCCAGGGACCGTTGTCGCACCGAGGCGCCTCCGCCGCGCCGGCTGCCCTCCGGACGGACCAGCGCCTGTCACTTCGCGGAGGAGGTGCTCGCCCATGACCGAACAGCCGGTGCTTGAGCTGGTCGACCTGGTCGCCGGCTACCGCACGCGCCACGGACTGCTCGGCAGGCGCGGCCTGGTCCGCGCGGTCGACGGGGTGAACCTGACCGTCGGCGCGGGCGAGACCGTGTGCCTGGTCGGGGAGTCCGGCTGTGGAAAGTCCACTGTGGCCAGAACGGTGGTGAACCTGCTGAGGCCGATCGCCGGCGAGGTGCGCTTCGCCGGCCGCGCACTGGCCGGTATGGACCGGGGGGAGCTGCGGGCCATGCGCCGGGACGTGCAGCTGGTCTTCCAGGATCCCTACGCCTCGCTCAACCCACGGATGACCGTGCGCGAGCTGATCTCCGAGGCGTGGCGGATCCACCCCGGCATCGTGCCGAAAGCCCAGTGGGACACCGAGGTCGCCGAACTGCTCGAACGGGTCGGCCTCAACCCGGCGCACGCCGCCCGCTACCCGCACCAGTTCTCCGGCGGGCAGCGGCAACGGATCAGCATCGCGCGGGCGCTGTCGGTGCGGCCGAGGCTGATCGTGTGCGACGAGGCGGTCTCGGCACTCGACGTGTCGATCCAGGCCCAGATCCTGGCGCTGCTCGCTCGGCTGCGCGACGAACTCGGGGTGGCGTACCTGTTCATCACCCACGATCTCGGGGTGGTGCGCCACTTCGCGGACAAGGTCGCGGTGATGCACCTTGGCACCATCGTGGAGACCGGCCAGACCGAGCAGATCTACGCCACCCCAGCACATCCCTACACCCAGGCGCTGCTGTCGGCCGCGCCGAGCGTGGACGACTGGCAGGACCGGGACGACGACGAGATCGTGCTGCACGGCGACGTGCCGTCGCCGTCGCGGCCACCGGCGGGCTGCCGGTTCCACACCCGTTGCTGGAAAGCCACCGACCGGTGCCACACCGAGGAACCGGCGCTCGAGCCACGCGATGTCGGCCATCCGGTCGCCTGTCACTATGCCTCGATCACTTGCGGATAACCCACCGAAACAATTTCGACACTGGCGGTAAGTACATCTCGGGTGCGAATATCGAGGTATGGCCGCCGTCGACCTGCAGCGCCGCCCGGTGCGATGGGCCGTCGCGATCGTGGTCGCGCTCCTCGGCGTTGGCGTGGTGGTCGGCGGCGTGGTGTTGTCCGACCGGGACGACCTCGACGAGCTGCTGACCAGGCGCGCGGAGGCCGCGCTCGAACGGGCCGACCCGGCGATGGCCGGCCACCACGCGCACACCGGGCACGCCCAGCCGATGGATCCCAACCAGCGCATGGACATCGACGGCAACGCACTGCGCTGTGTCGCCGAGGTGTTCGGCCACGATCCACCGGAGGCCACGTCGATCGGCGAGGTCACGATGGTCTACGCGCACCGCATGTGCGCGGCCGTCGGCCCCGGCCTGACCTGGCCGGACTCGATCAGGGAGACCGGGCCGGTCGCGCTGCGCCTCGGCGTCCCGGACACGCTCGTGCTGCCGGAGAAGGCACTCACCGACGACCTGGACGCCAACTACGCCGACCGCATCCGCGCGGTGGTCCCGCCACGCCTGCAGCAGGACGCGCTCACGTACACCGAGTTCGTCGACGAGGACGTCGCCGAGGAACTGCAGGACCGCATCGACGACTGATCTGGATTTGGGAGCGGTTCCAAAACGGTCACCCATGGTTCCCAAATGAATACGGAGAAGTTACACTGGAACAAGCTGGGAGCGCTCCCATATTGCTCTTTCAACGACTGAAGGAGGCAAGGTGAGGAAGCGAAAGTTCGCGATGACTGGCGTGGTCATCGCGGTTACCGGTCTGCTCCTGAGCTTGGTGAGCGCCGGGGTCTCGAGTGCGCACGGGGCCGCCCTGATGCCCGGTTCCCGGACCTACCTGTGCTACAAGGACGGCCGCGCCAGCACGGGCCAGATCATCCCGCAGAACGCCGCGTGCTCGGCCGCGTTCAACCAGGGCGGTGCCACGCCGTTCTACAACTGGTTCGCCGTGCTCCGCTCGGACGGCGCCGGCCGCACCCAGGGCTTCATCCCCGACGGCAAACTGTGCAGTGGCGCTGCGCAGATCTACAACTTCAGCGGGTTCGACATCGCCAGGGCCGACTGGCCGGTCACTCACCTGACCTCCGGCGCCGCCATCCAGGTGCGCTACAACAAGTGGGCCGCCCACCCTGGCCGGTTCGACCTGTACATCACCAACAGCAGCTACAGCCCGACCCAGCCGCTGCGGTGGAGCAACCTCAACTCGACCCCGTTCAGCAGCGTGGTCAACCCGCCGGAGTCCGGCTCGACCGGCAGCGAGGACGGGGCGTACTACTGGAACGCACAACTGCCGTCCGGCCTGTCCGGTAGGCACATCATCTACTCGGTCTGGACCAGGTCCGACAGCACCGAAACGTTCTACGGCTGCTCGGATGTCGTCTTCGACGGTGGCAACGGGCAGGTCACCTTCTGACGACCCGCTCGCCGAACGCGCCCCGGCAGCCGGCCGGGGCGCGTTCGCCCGTTTGCCCCAAACAGTCAGGGGATCGTTGACAAACCGCGCGCCAGCGCGCCAGTCTGGGAGCGCTCCCAGACGCCGCTGTCGACGAGGTGCCCATGAAGCGATCACGCCGTGCCGCGTTGCTGACCCTCGCGCTGGCGGCCACCACCCAGGTCGGTGGACCCCCTGCCGCACAGGCACAAGCCGACACCGTCGCGGTCGTGGTCAACGCGCGCGCCGGCCTGGAACGGGTCGACGACCTGGCGATCGGGGTGAACCACGCGATCTGGGACGCCGAGCTCGGCACGCCGGCGGTCGCGGACCTGATGCGCGACGCCGGAGTGGCCGCGATGCGCTACCCCGGCGGCTCGTACTCCGACATCTACCACTGGCGCGACCACACCGCGCCGGGCGGTTACGTCGCCCCGAACACCGACTTCGACCACTTCATGGCCGGGGTGCGGCGCGCGGGCGCGCGGCCGATCGTGGCGGCCAACTACGGCACCGGCACGCCACAGGAGGCGGCCGACTGGGTGCGCTACGCCAACGTCGAGCACGACTACGACGTCGAGTACTGGGAGATCGGCAACGAGCTGTACGGCAACGGCCACTACGGCGCGGAGTGGGAGGCCGACGACCACCCGGACAAGAGCCCGGCCCAGTACGCGACGCTCGTGCGGGACTACGCGCGGGCGATGAAGGCGGTCGACCCGAGCATCAAGGTCGGCGCGGTGCTCACCGCCCCCGGCGAATGGCCGGACGGGATCACCGCGGCGGGCGATGCCGGCACGTGGAACCAGGTCGTGCTGGCGACCGCGGGTGCGGACATCGACTTCGGCATCGTGCACTGGTACCCGACCGGGGAAACCGGCCCCGAGGTGCTAGGAAAGACCGACCGGATCAGCCACGCCATCTCGATGGTGCGCGCGCAGGCCAGGCAGTACACCGGCAAGGACATCGGCATCGCGATGACCGAACTGAACACCTCCTACGGCCGCAACACCCAGCCGGGCGCGTTGTTCGCGGCCGACGCCTACGCGACGCTGATCGCCAACGGGGTGTTCACCACCGACTGGTGGAACGTCCACAATGGAATCGAGCGGGTGACGACGATCGGCGGGCAGCCCGACTTCCACGATTTCGGGCTGCTCTCCAGCGGCACCTGTACCGAGGACGGCACCGCCTGCCAGCCTGCGCTCAACACCCCGTTCGCGCCCTACCACGCGCTGGCGATGCTCTCCCGCTTCGCCGGCGCAGGCGACCAGCTGGTCGGCGCGAGCGCGTCCGACCCACTGGTCAGGGCACACGCCGCCCGGCGCGCCGACGGCGGCCTGCGGGTGCTGCTGATCAACCAGGATCCCGCCGCCAGCAAGGAGATCACGCTCGACTACGCCGGCTACACGCCGGCGGCGGGCGCCACGGTGCTGCGGTACGGGAACGGGGACACCGGCATCACCACCGGTTCCGGCACGGCGGGCACGGTCACGTTGCCACCGTACTCACTGACCACGTTGGTACTGCGGCCATCCGCGCCGGCAAGCCAGCCGGCCACCCCGGCGAGGCCGGCGGCGAGCGGGATCACCGACCGCGCGGCGACGATCACCTGGCCGGCCACCACTCGCGGCGTCAAGTACGAACTCCACCGTCAGGTCGGGACCACCAGCCAACAGTGGGGCGAGACCACCGGCACCACCTTCACCGTCACCAACCTGCGCCCGGCGACCGACTACACGGTCAACGTGCTCGCCAGGGACAACGCGGGCCGGGTGTCGTGGGCCTCTCCCCCGCTGAGTTTCCGCACCACCACCCCGGCGGCCTCGTCGTGCGCGGTGCGGTTGGCCGAGACCGCCAACTGGGGCAACGGATTCGTCGCCGACGTCACGATCACCAACACCGGCGCCCAGGCGATCGACACCTGGACGATGACCTTCACCTGGCCGACCGGATGGCAACAAGCGGACAGCGGCTGGAACGCGACCTGGACGCAGGAGGGCACCGACGTTACGGTGACCAGCATCGACGGCAATCACCTGCTCGCCCCCGGCGCCAGCACCACGGTCGGCTTCGTCGGCGCCTACCAGGGTCCCAACGTGGCACCAACGGCGTTCTCCCTCAACGGAACCCTGTGTAGCTAGCGACGACGAACCCGACTCCACACCGGATCGAGCCAAATGTCACTTTCGGCCCGATCTCCCATCGTGCGCGCTGCCCAACTACCGGCGTCTGGAGCAATTCTCGTTGTACCCCAAGGTGTTTTCGTGATCTTGCGGTATGAATGTACGCGACCGGCGCCCTGGACCCTGGCGGTGAATGGATGACTGTCCCATGACCCCGTTACCCACAACCACCGCCGAAGGTGGCGCGTTCGACCCGGATCCCGGAACCGTCGCCGCGTGGATCGACGCGGTCGGGCGGTACCTCATCGCGTTCGTCGACGGTCTGGACAGCGCGCCGGCCATCGGCCCGAACCTGCCGGTCGACATGATCAGCCGGTTGTCGGTGCCGCCACCGGACAACCCTGGCCAGTTCGACGACCTGCTCGCCACGTTCGCCGACGCCGCCCGCTACGGCCTGGAGACCGCCGGTCCCCGGCACTTCGCCTATGTCCCCGGCGGTGGCCTGATCTCCTCGGCCATCGCGGAGTTCGTCTCCCGCGCGGTCAACCGGCACACCGCGGTGGCCGCGGTCGCCCCCGGGCTGGTGGCCATCGAACAGGGCGTACTCCACTGGCTGTGTACCGAGTTCGACCTGCCGGCCGGGTCGACCGGGCTGGTGACCACCGGCGCGTCGATGGCGACCACGTCGGTGGTGGTGGCCGCGCGCAACGACCGGCTCGGCGATGACTTCGCCGACGGCACCATGTACATCACCGAGCTCACCCACCGCTGTGTCGCCAAGGCGGCCACGATCGCGGGCTTTCGCCAGGACCGGGTGCGGATCGTGCCGGTCACCTCGGACCTGCGGATGGACGTGGCCGCCGCCGCGCGGATGATCGCCGATGACCGGGCGGCCGGGCTGCGCCCGTTCCTGCTCGTCGGCACCGCCGGCAGCACCAGCACCGGCACCGTCGACCGGCTGCTGGAGTTGGCCACGCTGGCCCGCACCGAGGACCTGTGGCTGCACGTGGACGCGGCCTACGGCGGGTTCTTCCAACTCACCAGCCGGGGTCGCCACCGGCTGACCGGCATCGCGTGCGCCGACTCGATCGCGCTCGACCCGCACAAGGGGCTGTTCCTGCCGCACGGCACCGGGGTGCTGCTGGTGCGCAGCGCGGGCCCGCTGCGCGCGGTGTACGGCGAGGAGGGTCCGTATCTGCGCGATCTGGACCCGCTCGACCTGCTGCCGAACTTCGCCGACCTCGGCATCGAACTGACCAGGGAGTACCGCGGTCTTCGGCTGTGGCTGCCGCTGCATCTGCACGGGGTGGCCGCCTTCCGCGCCGCGCTGGACGAGAAGCTGGACCTCGCCGCCTACGCCCACGACGAGCTGCACCGGATGACCGGCATCCACGTGCCGTGGCGGCCCGAACTGTCCACAGTGAACTTCCGGGACGTGGCCGGCAACACCGCCACCAACCGGCTGCTCGGCCGGATCCACGCCTCCGGCAGGGCACTGCTGTCCAGCACCACCGTGCGCGGACAGGACCTGCTGCGGATGTGCGTGCTCAGCCACCGTTCCCGCGCCGAGCACGTCGAGGACGCCCTCGACGTCATCCGCGCCGCCGCCGACGAGGACTGGTCGGCCGCCGGTTAGCGCGCCGGCGAACGGCACCGGGGCCGGCACTTCCCGTGCCGGCCCCGGTTTTCCGTGTTCAGCTAGCAGACACCGAGGTCCAGCCAGGAGGTCGAGGTGCCGGGCGCCTCGCCGATGGAGAACCAGTTGGCGAGCAGCCAGGCGTGGCCGTTGTGGCCGACGGTGTCACCCAGCAGGTAGATCTGGGTGGCACTCCACGCCTCGTAGCCGGCACACGGCTCGGGGTCGGGGTCCTCGCCCGGGTCCTCCGGGTCGGGATCCACGCCGTCGCCGGCGAACAGCAGGTTGTTCGGCGAGCCGCTGCCGGGGGTGGTGACGTTGCCCTTGCTGGCGCCGTCCTTGAGCGCGGTCTGCACCTGCGCCGGGGTGGCCGACGGGTTGCCGCCAAGGTAGAGGGCCGCGACCCCGGCGACGTGCGGGGTGGCCATCGACGTGCCGCTGATCGTGTTGGTCGCGGAGTCGCTGCTGTTCCAGGCGGAGGTGATGTCCCGGCCAGGAGCGAAGATGTCGGTGCAGGTGCCGAAGTTCGAGAACGACGAGCGGGCGTCGTTGCGGTCGGTCGAGTTCACCGTGATCGCCTCGGCCGTGCGGGCCGGGGTGAAGTTGCACGCGTCGGCGCTGGAGTTGCCGGACGCGATCGCGTAGACGACACCGGAGCTGATCGAGTTGCGGACCGCGGTCTCCAACGAGGCGTTGGTGCCCGACGCGCCGAGGCTCATGTTGGCCACGGCCGGCTTGACCGCGTTGGCGGTGACCCAGTCGATGCCGGCGGCGACCCCGGCGAGGGTGCCGGAACCCTGACAGTTGAGCACCTTCACCGCGACCAGCTTGGCTTCCTTGGCCACGCCGTGCGCGGTGCCGCCGACGGTGCCGGCGACGTGCGTGCCGTGGCCGTTGCAGTCGGTGTTGTTCGAGTCGACGGTGTTGGTGCCCCAGGTGGCGCGGCCACCGAAGTCGCCGTGCGTGGTGCGGATACCGGTGTCGATGATGTACGCGGTCACGCCGGGCGCGGTGTTGGGGTAGGTGTAGCTGTTGTCCAGCGGCAGATCGCGCTGGTCGATGCGGTCCAGCCCCCAGGACGGCGGGTTGGGCTGGGTGCCGACCGCGCTGATCACGCGGTTCTGCTCGACGTAGGCGACCGCCGGGTCGGCGGCGGTGCGCTTGGCGGCGTCGGCCGACATGGTGGCGGCGTAGCCGTTGAGCGCGGCGGTGTAGGTGTGCTGGACGTTCGCGCCGTACTGCCGCGCGGTCGTGGACGCCGACGCGCCGGCGTCATCCTTGAGCACGACGAGGTAGCTGTCGGGAATGACACCAGGCGCGTCGGCGCCGAGGACCGTGCCCTCGGCCTGTGCCGGGACGGCGAGGCCGATGCTGACCGCGGCGGTCGCCATGGCCACGAACATGGAGGCGGCGAGGGTGCTCGCCGATCTGACGGATGACCTTCTCATGCCGAAACAAACTCCTCGGGTGCAGGCACGAGCCGGAACGCTGCTCGCGGCAGGGGGCACTCGGCCGGCGACCGGTTGGTCACCAATTCCCAATCCAACGGAATACCGGGGCGATGAGCAACGATCTGGGAAGAACACCAGCCATCCAGCCGTACCCTGCCGCCGCTGAATGCCTCATTCGGGACGCTCAACGTCCCGAATGAGGCATTCAGGGCTTGGAAGAAGGCGCGCATGGAAAGGCCCGCCGGCGACGAGGGGCCGCGCCGGCGGGCCACGGCCAATGGTGCGACTGTGCCTCCGCACCACCAACAGCCTCAGTGTTCCCGGCTGCCCGGTGGCTCAAACACCGTGTGTGCGGCGGAGTTCAGCGCAGCGCGATGGTCAGCAGGACGACGGAGTCGGCCAGTGCCCGCAGGCCGTGCCGTTGCGGCGGGAGGTTCGCGAGACTCCCCTTGTCCAGCACCCATTCCTGATCGTGGGTGTGCAGCCGCACCTGACCGGCGAGCACGTGCAGGGTGCCGGCCGTGGGGGAACCGTGTTCGGCCATCTCCGCGTCCTTGGCCAGCGCGATCAGCGTCGCCCGCTGTGCCATGCCGTTGACCAATGTCCTGGCCGCCCGGTGTGCCTGGTTGCGGCGGGCCTCGTCCAGTAGTTCCGTCGCCAGGGTCTCCACCTGGGTCACGCGGGGGTGGTCGTTCATGGTCACTCGCTCCCATCCACGGCTGGGATCAATGTACGGCGGCCCGCAAGCGTCCGGTCGATCGTCCGGTCGATCACTGAATTCAATCATCGTTTGCCAGCCGCCGCCCGGCGTAGGAGAATGCCTTGCCCCGCAAGGAACTCACTGGCCGAGCGCGGTGCGGTACAGCTGGGCACAACGCTGCCACGGCGCGCCGTCGAGCTCGCGCAGCTGGGGCAGCAGGTCGGCGGAGAACGCGACGCTGGACTCCGCCGGCAGCAGCGAGGGCAGGTTGTCCACGGCGATCAGGTCCAGCGGCGGCCGCGCGCGCAGCCTGCTGGCCGGGTTCGCCCAGTCGGTGAGCGAGTCGTAGATCGGCAGCAGGTTGCAGTCCGAGCCGACATCGCAGGTGACGTCGCAGACCACCGCCAGCCGCCGCGGCTCGTCGAGGTCGGCCGGGGTGAGGAACGGGGTGCCCGGCTCGGTGGCGAGAACCGCGTTGAGCAGGATCTCGTGGTCGAGCAGGGCCGCGCGGTCCAGGTCGCGGGTCTCGGCGAGGTCCCAACGGCTCGGGGTGATGCCGGCGGTGGTGAACGCCTCGACCGCGCCGCGCCCGCACCGGCCGAGCGCGCCGAGCACCACGGCGCGCGTGCTGTCCCCGGTGGCCGCGATGCGGGCGTCCAGCTCCGCGCGGGTGGTCGGGCGCAGCGGCGGGTCCAGCGTGCCGCGCTGGTGCAGCACGGCGACCGCGGCACCGATGTACCCGGCGAAGTAGCCGAACGCCGCGAGCCGGCGGCCGGTGTCGTCGGTCAGGTACTCCAGGTCGAGCAGGGTGCCACCGCCCCTGGCGAACCGGGCCAGCAGACGCGCGGCCCCCGGCTGGCCCTTGTAGGCGTGGCCGAACATCACGTGCCGGTGCCGCAGCGCGGCCGGTTCGTCCGGCAGCTCCTTCAGCCCGACCACGACCACCTCGGCCGGTGCGTCGACCCAGCTGCCGGCCGGCACGATCGGGCAGCCGGCGGCGGCGTAGTCCTCGGTCGGGAACGCCCGCCTCGGCGAGTCCTCCACGGTCAGCGCGGTGCCGCCGGCCACCAGGCTGGCCGCGTCGGCCGGGGTGATCGGCGTGCGCCGCTCGCTCGCGCGGGTCTCCGCGCGCAGCCACAGGGCGGTCATGCCGGCGGGGGCGCGGTCGAGCCGCGCGGGACGAGGGTCGGTTCCGGTTCACGGACCACGACGTGCCGGGGCGCGGCCCCGCCGAGGCGCTCCAGCAGCAGCGTCACCGCCGCCGCGCCGAGCTCGCGCATCGGCATGGCGACCGCGGTCAGCGCCGGCACCAGGTGCGCCGCGTAGGTCACGTCGTGGAAGGCGACCACCGACAGGTCGGCGGGGACCCGCAGGCCGGCCTCCCTGGCCGCGGTCAGCGCGCCGATCGCGGCCAGCACGTTGCCGACCACCACCGCGGTCGGCAGCGGCGCCACGGTGGCCAGCAGCTCGGCCATGCCCGCCCGGCCGGAGTCCACGGTGTGCCCGCCGGCGACGACCCAGGTGGGATCGGCCGGCAGCCCGGCCCTGGTCAGCGTGTCCCGCCAGCCACGCACCCGCTGGCCGGACCGCTGGGTGCCGCCGATCTTCAGGTGGGCGACCCGGGTGTGGCCCAGGGCGAGCAGGTGCTCGGTGGCCAGCCGGGTGCCGCCGGCGTCGTCGAGCGCGACGCTGGCCAGCGTGCTGGAGCGGTCGTTGAGCAGCACGGTGGGAATCCGGGTGGTGGCCGTGGCGATCACCCGGCGGTCCGAGACCGTGCCGGCGCGCTGCAGCAGCAGGCCGTCGATCGCGCCGCCGTGCACCGCGCGGTGGACGGTCTCGTCGCCCCGGGCGAGGCCGTCGATGTCGGCCAGCAGCAGCACGTGCCCGGCGTCGGCGGCCGCCCGCTGCGCGCCCAGGATGATCTCCCCGTACAGCGGGTTCGCCACATCGTGTACCGCCAGGCCGAGCGCGCCGGCCCGGTTGTGGCGCAACGCCCTGGCCGCGTGGCTCGGCGTGTAGTCCAGCTCGCGGGCCGCGGTGAGCACCCGGTCCCTGGTCTCCTCCCGCACCTGGAGCTTGGGGTCGTCGTTGAGCACCCGCGAGACGACCGCCGGGGTCACGCCGGCCTGCCTGGCCACATCGGTGATGCTGACTCTCAACCCCTCGCCTCCCGTTCGCCGGACCGCTCAGGTTACGGGGTCCGGCCCGTCGATGACGGCCACATGGACGGCGACATGAACGGCGACATGGACGGCGACATGCCAGCGGCCGAGGCACCCGACGCCGATCTCGCGAGTCCAACGCTCCGAACACCCGAGTCCAACGCTCCCGACCCGCGCACGCCGGGTCGCGCCGTGGTGACCACCGCCATCCGATCGGTGAACCGCCGGGTCACTGGCCCGCTCCCTCCGGCTGGTCGGTCTCCACCAGGCCACGCGGTCCGATCCGGCGCACCCGGGCGTCGGTCCGGAACAGCACCGCCTCCAGCACCACGTTCCTGGTCTCCTCCCCGCCGAGGCGCAGCAGGCTCGCGCCCTTGTCGCGCGCGGCGGCCACGCCCTGGCCGGGGAAGGTCGTCGCCGGCTCGATCGCGCAGACGTAGGCCTCCCGCCACCACGGGTAGCCGGGGGTGGCGCGCAGTTCCTGCCAGAGCCAGGCGTGGCCGAACACCTCGGTCGGCCACCGCATGCCGACACCGAGCCCGAGCCGGGGGTTGCTGATGGCGAACCAGCCGGCGCCGTCGAAGTCGGTCAGGTAGGCGAGCTGGGCCGTCGGCGCGTCCGGTATGCGGGACAGGTCGACCTCGGTTCCGTCCACTGTGGACACCATGGGCCACTGATGGCGGCTGCCCGGCGTGAGCAGGGTTCCCGGCGCCTCGTCGTCGGCCACCAGGGTGCGCGCGCTGGTGGTGATCACCGACTCCGGGCCGACCAGCGGCGCGCCGAACGCGGGATGGTGGCTCCACATCAGCTCGAGCTCGACCGGCGAGGTGTTGGTGACCGACTCCTCGATGGTCAGCAGCCTGCCCTCCAGACGCACCCGGCGGCGCAGCCGCAGCGGCGCGTGGTGCAGACGCACCGTCAGCTCGGCGAAGTCCTCGCCGGTCGCGGTGACCTCCCACGGCACCAGGCAGGCCTCGCCGTGGAAGCCCCAGCGGGTGCCCGGCGCCTCGGTCTCGGCGCCCCCGTTGGGACACAACACCTGCCAGCCGCCGGGGTAGCGTTCCAGCCACGCGCTCTCCGAGTCGGGCGCGAGGGCGCCGGGCGCGGGCGGCGGCAGCCCCCACGGCGTCTTGAACAGGACGTCCACTCCGGACTCCCGGTCGGTCAAGGAGTAGATGTCGCAGCCCTTCTCCGGCAACAGCACCACCTCGACCTCCGCCGTGCGCAACGCGAGCCCACGCCAGCCCCTCGGCAGGTCGACCCACTCAACCACCGAGCACCTCCTCGGTGTGCTGGCCGGCGCGGGGCGCCCCGCGCCGCGGACTCGGTGGCGTGCGGAGGGTGCCCTCCCGCTCGCCGAGTGGCACTGTCCACAGTAGTTCCGCGGGTCGCACCTGGGGATCCTCCTCGATGGCCGGGTAGTCCTGGCACGGGGTGCCGTGGTCGCGCACCCGCACGTGGGACAGCGGTCCGTGGTCGTGGTTGGTCATCGCAGCTCCGCTCCGATGTCAGGAGGATCGTCCATGATCTGCTCCTCCAGGTCGAGGAGTTCGTCGATGAGCCGCCGCCCGTGCGAGGTCAGTGCCCGGGTGCGGGCTGCGCGGGGCGCCACATCGGTCCGTCCCGTTCGAGTTCCGCCGATGCGGTGGCCGGGAGCGAAATCCGGCCCGCCTCGGTCGCACTGCGCGGCGAATCGTGCCCGCATTCGGCACAATGGCGGGAACCCACCGGTACTGAACCAGGGTGAAATCACCTTCCGTGCAGGTCAGGAGCAGCAGCCGCGTTCGACGGTCGTAGACAAATCCGCCGTCCGGAATAACTTGAACGACCGTGAACGCCACCGTCTCCTTCCTGCTCAACGGCCGACTGGTCACGCTGGAGAACCCGCCGTCCCACCTACTGCTGATCGACTACCTGCGCTCCCCCGCCGTCGGCCTCACCGGTGCCCCGAAGGAATGCGGGCCGGGCGGCTGCGGCGCGTGCACGGTGATCCTGTCCGCACGGGACGCCGACTCCGGCGAGCTGACCCACCGGTCCGTCGACTCCTGCCTGCGGCAGGTCCGCGCGCTCGACGGCCATGCCGTGACCACGATCGCCGGCACCGGCCAGACCGTGCGGCCGGTGCCGGCGCGCAACGCGCTGGCCACCGCGCGCGCCGTGGCCGCGCCGATCGTCGACGGTAGGCGCGGCGGCCGGAACCCGGTCGCCCACCGGCTGGTGATCACGCTCGACGACGCGCTCGACGGCCATCCTGGCCGCCGCACCGGCCGCCGGCCGCTCCTGACCGGCACCCGGACCTTCCCCGGCGACCGGGCGTTCGAGGCACTCACGGCGGTGCCCCCGGCGGCCAACCGGCTGCGCGTCGGCGGCCGGGTGTGGGGCCGCCCGGCGACGCTGGCGGAGCTGGTCGAGCTGCTGGCGGAGTTCCCCGGCGGGCACACCCGCCTGGTCAACGGCAACACCTCCGTCGGCGTCTACCCCGAGGACATCCGGGCCGCCGACGTGCTGATCGACGTGCAGCTGGTGCCGGAGCTGCGCGCCGTCGCCGTGCGCGACGAGTGGGCCGACGTCGGCGCCGGCACCACCTACGGCGAGCTGCTCGAGCTGCTCGACGACATCCGCCGCACCAGGGTCCTCGACGAGGACACCGGCGTCGGCGCGCTGTGGTTCATGGCCCGCCGCACCGCGGGCACCATCGTGCGCGACACGGCCACCATCGGCGGCAACACCATGCTGGTGCTCGACCACATCGACGCGGGCCAGCCGTTCCCCTCCGGCCTGCTCACCGCGCTGGTCGCGGTGCGCGCCGAGGTGAGCGTGCGGTGGGCGACCGGAGACGACCAGCCGGAACGGCTGCCGCTGGCCCAGCTGGTCGACCGGGTCGCCGACGACCGGACCTGGCTGGACGGGCTGGTCCTGCTCACCTACCACCTGCCGCTGACCGCGCCGCCCACCGCCGCGGTGTTCGCGCAGAAGGTCGCCCCGCGCGACCTCACCGCGCACGCCCTGGTCAACGCCACGACCAGCCTGCGGCTGACGAACACGACGGTGGCCGACGCGGTCGTGGTGCTCGGCGGCATCGCGCCCCACCCGTGGCGCCCGGCCCGCACCGAGGCCGCCCTGCGCGGCTCGACCCTCGACCTGGCCGGTTTCGGCCGCCTGGCCGACATCCTGCGGGTGGAGGTCGGCGAGGAGCTGGACAGCTGGCGCGAACGGCTGAGTACGGTGCCCGGCGGTGGCGTCACCGACGAGTACCGGGTCCAGCTGGCCATCGCGTTCCTCTACAAGGCCGTGGTCAACGCGCTGCTCAAGGTCGCGCCGGCCGAGGTGCCGGCGGCCGAGCGGTCGGCCGGGGTCCGTTGGCCTGGCGACGGCGTGCGGCGCCACCCCGTCCAGGGCTGGACGGCGCCGCTCGCCCAGCCCGCCATCAAGCTGACGGCCTTCTACCAGGCCACCGGGCAGCTCACCCACACCCGCGAGGCCCCGGTGCCGGCCCGCACGGCCAACGCCGCGTTCGTGCCGAGCACCGCCGCGCTCGCCAACTACCACTTCCGCCTGCCGGGCACCGACGGCGGTCCGGTCGAGCGCGCCGAACTGGTGGCCCACCTTTCCGTGCGCTGGCCGGGTTTCCTCGACCTGGTCACCCACGAACAGCTGCCAGCACACGGCATCAACTTCCAGGGCGTTGGCGGCGACCAGCCGCTGCTCGCGGTGCGCCGGGTCAGCTATGTCGGGCAGGCGGTCGCGCTGGTGGTGGCCGACGGCGAGCAGGAGGCCGGGACGATCGCCGACTACGTCGCGGCGCACTGCCTCGGCTACACCGAGGTGCGGGAGTGGCCGCCGGAGTGGCGCCGGCCGGTGCTGACCATCGAGCAGGCCGTCGAGCGCGGCTCGATCTTCCCCGACCACCCGACCACCGCCAACTTCAACTCCCACATCTGGCAGGTCACCCGCCCCGGCAGCGACCTGTCCTGGGTGCTCGACCGCTCGCCGTTGCACCGGGAACCGAGCCACACCACCGCGATCGTCGACGGCGTCGAGTGCGTGCTGGTCAGCAACGCCCAGTCCACCGGCGGCCAGGCGCACCGCTACCTTGGGCCCCAGTCCTGTCTGGTGGAGCCGTTGGCCGGCGACCGGTGGCGGATCGTGCCATCGGCCAGGAGCCCGATGGAGGCGCACCAGACCGCCGCGATGGCGCTCGGGATCGAACACCACCGCATCGAGGTGGACCTGCACCCGGCCGGCGGCACCACCGAGCAGACCAGGTTCGTGGTCGGACCGGCGGTGGTCGCGGCCAACGCGCTGCACCGCCCGGTGCGCCTGGCCATGCCGCACGACGCGGACACCGGCATGACCGGCAGGCGGCACGCCATCCACGGCGCCTACCAGGTGGCCATCGACCCGACAACCAAGCTGCTGCACGGCATCGACACCAGGATGTTGGCCGACGGCGGCGCGTTCTACGACTGCTCGTTCATCGTCGCCAACAGTCTGCAGCTGCGGACCGACAACGCCTACCGGGTCGCCAACTTCCGCAGCCGGATCGACGTCTGCCGGACCAACAAGGCGCCGAGCACCGCGTTCCGCGCGTTCGGCGACATCCAGGGCAAGCTGATCATCGAGAACGCGATCGACGACGCCGCGTACGCCGCCGGGCTTGACCCGGCCGAGGTCCGGGAGCGGAACCTGTACCAGCGGGGCGACGTGACGGCCTTCGGGCAGGCGTTGACCGACTGCCACCTGCGCGAGGTCTGGACCTATCTGCGGGAGACCTGCCAGTACGACCGGCGCGTGGCCGAGGTGGCCGAGTTCAACCGGCGCAACCGGTGGCGCAAGCGCGGCATCGCGCTGCTGCCGGTCAAGTACGGCTCCGGCTACAACCTGCTCCAGCTCGAACAGGCCGTTGCCTATCTCGCGGTGTACGCGAGTGACGGCAGCGTGGTCATCCACCAGGGTGGCGTGGAGCTGGCGCGCGGGCTGGACACCCGTGTCGTCGCCGCCACCGTGCTGAACGTGCCGGTCGACCTGGTGCGGGTCGAGGGCCGGGACACCGCGGTCACGCCCACCCCGACCGGCACCTACTACAGCGCCGAGGCGGTCAAGCAGGCCGGTGAGCAGCTGCGGGGCCGGCTCACCGAGTTCGGCTACCGGATGCTGGCCGAGAAGGGCCAGGACTGGTGCTGTGCCAACCAGATCGACTTCTGGAACTACGGCAAGCAGGGCTGGGCCACGCCAAGGACCAACCCGATCACCGGCACCTCCAGGCTGATCTGGCAGAACCTGGTGCAGGTCGCCTACCAGCAGCGGGTGGACCTGGTGGTGTCGTTCACCGCGAACCTGCGCGGTGAGCGGCATCCGGTGCCGGCGCTGACCTTCAAGCCGATGGACCAACAGCGCGACATCCCGGGCATCGAGGTCGACCGCGAGGCCACGCCGGGCGGCGCGGTCGACTCGTTCCCCGACTTCACCTACGCCGCCGCGTGTTCGACGGTCGAGGTGGACATCCTCACCGGCGAGGTCACGGTGCTGCGCGCGGACATCGCCAACGACATCGGCTGGAGCCCGCACCCGGCGGTGGACATCGCCGCGGTGGAGCGCGCGTTCGTGCAGGGCATCGGCTACGTGCTGACCGAGGACCTGGTGTTCCAGCCGGCAGGCGGGCCGGACCCGGCCGACGCCTGGCGGTACCAGCCGCCGGCGGTGACCACGATCCCGCTCGAGTTCAACACCCACCTGTTCCCGAGGGGCCTGGCGCCCGAGGTGCCGGGCAACCCGACCGACGCGCTGTCGGCCACCGAGGTCGGCGAGCCGCCGCTGGTGTTGGCCACCAGCGTGTTCCTCGCGGTGAAGGACGCGGTGCGCACCTCACGGCTCGAACGCGGGCACCCCGGCCTGTTCCGGCTCGACGCGCCGGCCACCGTGCAGGAGGTGCGCCGCGCCTGCGCGGTCGACCTGAGCTGACGGGTCGTCCATTGTGGCCGGTCCGGCGCGATGTCCGATACGTACGCCGATGTACTGGTTCGGGCCGGGCACTGGTAGAAGTTCCCCGTGCGAGACTTCATGATGGGTGTTCGGTTCTTCGGGCAGGGGCTGGGCATCATGCTCCGGTCACCTCGACTGCTGTTGATCGGCGCGTTGCCCGCGGTGGTGACCGCGCTGCTGTTACTCGGCGGGATGGTCGCCCTGTTCTTCGGGATCGACGACCTGGCCGCGCTGGTCACGCCGTTCGCCGACGACTGGGCGGCCGGGCTGCGGACCGCGGTGCGCTTCGCCGCCGGGGTCGCGGTGTTCGCCGCGGCGCTGGTGATCGGCCTGATCAGCTTCTCGGCACTGACCCTCGCCATCGGCGGGCCGTTCTACGAGGGCATCGCGGAGAAGGTGGCCGAGCAGCTCGGTGAGCTTCCCGGCGCGATCGACCTGTCCGGCGGCCGGCTGCTGTGGCTGGGGCTGCGTGACGGCCTGCTGCTGGTACTGCGCTCGCTGGTGTTCACGATCCCGCTGGTGATCATCGGGTTCGTGCCGGTGCTCGGGCAGACCCTGGTGCCGGTGCTGCTGGCGCTGGTGACCGCGTGGTTCCTCGCGCTGGAACTGGTCGCGGTGTACTTCTACCGCCACGGAGTGGACCTCAAGCAGCGGCGGAAGGCGTTGGCCCGCAGGCGAGGACTCGCGCTGGGGCTCGGCCTGCCGACGTCGCTGCTGTGCCTGGTCCCGTTCGCCGCCATCCTGGTGCTGCCGATGGCCTTCGTCGGCGGCGTGCTCGTCGCCAGGGAGACCATCCAGCCGGGCGCCGCCACCCAGCCGACCGCGACGGCATAGCTCCCATATGCTCGGCGCTCACGGCGCCGAGCACGGTCGATCATCGCCCGTCGGTGTCGCCCGCGCGGCCGAGCACCTCGTGCGCGGCGCGGACCACCGCCGGGTCGAGCATCTGGCCGTCGGCGTCCAGCGCGACCCCGGAACCGGCCTGGTCGAGCCTGGCCACCGCGTCCCTGGCGGCCGCCACCTCCTGCGCGGTCGGCGTGAAGACCTCGTTGATCGTGGCCAGCTGGGTTGGGCTGAGCGCCGTCCGGGCGCGAAAGCCCTGACGCAGCAACAGTTCCGTGGTCCGCCGCAGGTTGGTCATGTCCTTCACCGAGGTGTCGGCCGGGCCGACCGGCGGGAGCAGCCCAGCCGTCGCGGAGGCCACGACGACCGCCGAGCGGATGGGCCACAGCTCCTCACGGTCGGGGCCGGGACGCAGGTTCAGCTCACCGGCCAGGTCGGCCTCGCCGATGCCGAGGCGCACCACGCGGGGCGACTCGGCGACCGCGTCCAGCCGGCTGAGCCCGCGCGCGGTCTCCAGCAACGCCAGCACCGGCAGCCCCGGCCGGTCGGCCAGCAGCGCGTCGATCTCGGCCAACAGCTCGGGTTCGGCCTTCGGCACCACCACCCCGGTCAGGCCGGGGCGGTCGGCGATCGCCGCCAGGTCCCGCGCCGGGTCCTCGGCGTTGATCCGCACCCAGGCCACGCCGTCGCCGAGGTAGGTCGCCACCCCGGCCCTGGCGGCCGCCTTGTGCGCGGGGGCGACCGCGTCCTCCAGGTCGACGATCAGCGCGTCCGCGCCGCGCCGCGCCGCCCCTGCCAACTTGTCCGCCTGGTCCCCCGGCACGTACAGGTAACTGCGTGGGGTCATGCGCCGGTCGGCCGCTTGAGGTACTGCCCGACCGGCTCGCCGACGACCTTGCCCGCCTCGAGCACCCGGTGCCCGCGCACGAAGGTGTCGGTCACCGCGGCGGTCATCGAGAAGCCCTCGAAGGGCGTGTACTCCTGAGTGGACTCCGAGTCCGCCGCCCGCACCGTCCAGTCGGTCCTCGGGTCGACCAGTGCGATGTCGGCGTCGTAGCCGACGCCGAGCGCGCCCTTGGTGCGCAGGCCGAAGCGCACCGCGGGGTTCCACGCGGTCAGCCGCGCGATCTCGCCCGGCGGCAGCCCGCGCCGGGAGCCCTCGGTGACCAGGCCGGGCAGCAGGTACTCCGCGCCGCCGAAGCCGGACTTCGCCAGGAACACGTCCGCACGCGGGTCGCCGAACTTCTGCTCGTCGCGACAACACGCGTGGTCGCTGACCACCCAGTCGACGTCGCCGGCGAGCACGTGGGACCACAGCGCCTCGACGTCGGCGCGGGGGCGGATCGGCGGGTTGACCTTGCCACCGATGCCCGACGCGGTGTCGATGTCGGCCAGCAGGTGCCCGACGGTCACCTCGCGGCGGAACTTGATGTGCGGGAAGGCGATCGCCATCCGCAGCGCGGCGTCCACCGCCTTGGCCGAGGACAGGTGCAGCAGGTTGATCGTCGGCAGGCCGGTCTCGTGGGCCAGGTAGGAGGCGATCGACACGGCCAGGCCCTCGGAGTGCGGCGGGCGGGAGGCGTTGTAGGCCGCGAGCCCGGTGAGCGTGCCCTCCTGCTCGACCAGTTTCGTGTACGCGGTCATGATCTCGGCGGTCTCGCAGTGCAGCGACAGCGAGATCTCGTCGGCCAGGTCGGGGAACCGCTCGCGGGCCGCCTGGATGCCGCGCATCACGAACTCGAAGTGCGCGTAGTCGTAGCGCTCGTCCTCGGGGATCATCAGGAACGAGTTCTGGTCGGCCGACCGCCCGTGCAGGCCGTGGCTGCCGTAGAACATGAACACCTTGAACGAGGTCACGCCGTGCTCGCTGACCAGCTCGGGGATCTCCTCGATGTGCTCGCGCATCATCGGCGCCAGGTGGTAGCCGTAGTCCACATAGGCCCGGCCGGCCGTTGACGAGA
Organism: Actinophytocola sediminis; assembly: GCF_054779715.1. NCBI lineage: Bacteria > Bacillati > Actinomycetota > Actinomycetes > Pseudonocardiales > Pseudonocardiaceae > Actinophytocola > Actinophytocola sediminis. Next base: position 29,183 of record NZ_BAAGXS010000010.1, read on the forward strand.
GCACCTCGGGGAAGACCTCGCGGTAGGAGCCGCCCCGGTTGAGGTAGTACTGGCCGGTGCGCATGTAGTTCAGCGCGGTGGTGACCCCGCCCTGCGCGCAGGCCCGGCTCTCGGTGCCGGCGTCGACCGGCAGCGGGTTGTAGATGCCCCAGTGCTGGTGGGCGTCCACCACGCCGGGGAACGCGAGCTTGCCCCCGCCGTCGACCACCTCGGTCGCACTCGCCGGGTCGATGCCCGGTGCGACCCGCACGATCGTGCCGGCCACCACGCCGAGGTCGGCGCGCTCTGGCTCCGGCCGGTCGTGGCGGACGACGCGCACGTTCCTGACGAGCAGGTCAAGCTGTTCGGTCATCATCGTCTCCTGTGGACTCGAGGCGGGTGAGGGGCTGCAACACCGCGCTGAGGTCGGCGACGGTGTCCAGGTTCATGGCCAGTTTCCGCACTGTCGCCGCCACGTCGGGCGCGAGCAGGCCGGCGACGTTGTCCGTGAACTTGGTCGCCAGGTCCATTTCGGACAGTGGACGTTGCGGGCCGCCGCGGTTGGCGAGCACCTCTACCGTCCACTCGCGACCGTCGCGGTCCCGCACGACCACGATGGCCGGGAACTGGTAAGGAAAAATGGCGTCGCAGCGCTCGTCCGGCACGACGCTGACCTTGGCCATCAGCGCGCGGCGCAACGGGTCGGTGGCCAGTTCGTCGGTGTAGTCGGCGAGTCCGGCACCGAGCCCTGACCCGCCGAGCAGTCCGGTGACCACCGCGTACGGCCCGGAGAACTGGGCCTGATAACCGGTCTGTGGCGCGCGTTTGGTCTCGATCGGCTGGCCGATGGTGCGGATGACCGCCGCCGGCACCCGCAGCTCGATCGCTACGAGCCGGTCCGGGTCGGCCGGCACGCCGTCGGCCCGCAGGCGCAGTCCGGCGTCGATCGCGGTGTGGGTGAAGTGGTTGGCCGGATAGGGTTTGAAGAAGATGTCCGGCACCGCCCACACCGACCCGAGCCCGTCGGTGACCTGGTCCAGATCGGCCTGGTCGCGCAGGAACGCCTGGAAGAAGCCGAATCTGCCCTCCAGCACGGTCGGCGGACCGGTGAACCCGCGGGCCACCAGGCCGGCCGAGGTGACCGCGGACTTGGCCGCCCACCCGCAGTGCAGCCGTTTCACCGTGCCGCCGGTGCGGTTGGCCTCGATCACTCCGGAGGCGAACGACGCGGTGACCCCGAGTGCGTTGCGCACGCCGGACTCCCCCAACCCGAACAGCAGCGCGCTCGCCGCGGCCGCGCCCATCGCGCCACAGATCGACGTCGCGTGCTGGCCGTGTTCGAAGTAGACGGAGTTGCCGAGGTCGCGGTCGAAGCCCGCCATGCCCAACCGCACGGCCACTTCCAGGCCGACGGCGATCGCGGCGACGGTGTCCCGCCCGCTCGCGCCCGCGGCCTCGCCAGCGGCCAGCGCGGCCGGCACCACCGACGCGCTGGGGTGCAGTACCGACGGCAGGTGGGTGTCGTCGTAGTCCAGGGAGTGCGCGAGCACGCCGTTGACGAACGCGGCGCTCGCGGCCGGCACCCGCTCGGCGAGGCCGACCGCGCTCGACTCGGCCCGCCCGCCCTGCTCGGCGACGTAGCCGGCGATGGCCCTGCTGGTCGCCAGTTCACGCGCGGCCACACAGAGCCCGAGCACGTCGAGCACCCGGTGACGCACGCTGGCGGCGACCTCCGCCGGCGGCCCGCTGGCGAAGGTGCCGGCGGCGAAGGCGGCCAGCTGCTCGGCGAGCGTCGGCGTGTCCACCGTCGGAGTGTCCACAGTGGTCACGCGCCGACCACCGCCAACGGCCGGGCCGGGGAGCCGGTCGCGCCGTAGATCGACAGCGGCGAGAGCACGAACAGGAACTCGTGCACGCCGGCCGCCGCGACGCCCTCCAGGTCCAGCGCCTCGATGATGTACACCCCGCGGTCCACCAGCAACACCCGGTGTGCCGGCAGCACCGAGTGGCCGCCGCCGGGCGCGAGTCGCTCGAAGGCGATGGTGTCCGCGCCGGCGGCGTGCACGCCCCGGTCGGCAAGCCAGGTGGCGCCGGCCGCGCCGACACCGGGCACGCCGGACTCCATTCCCTGGTACACCAACGGGTCCGGGTCATCGAACAGCCTGCCCCAGCCGCTGCGGACCAGCACCACGTCGCCCTCGCGGATCGGGGTGTGCTGGCGCTTCGCGGTCCGCGCCAGGTCGTCGGTGGTGATCTCGTAGCCGGCCGCGCAGCCTTCCGGGGTGCCCAGGGCCGCCGGCACGTCGAGCAGCACACCGCGGCGGACCATCGGCGCGATGGTGTGTGCGCCCAGGCGCGCGAACTTGCCGCCCCGGCCGGCCTCGACCGCGTCCGAGCCGTCGAGCAGCCGGCCGTCCTGGGACACGTGGGCGAACGCGTCGATGTGCGTGCCGACGTGGGTGCCCATGGTGATCAGGTCGTTGGCCGCGGACCCGCCGTCGGCGCGTACGACGTCGCCGTGCCGGCGGGGCAGCGCGTGCCAGAACGAAGGGTGGTTCGGGGACTGGGGCATGCCGACGGTCAGCGGCCGGCCGAGGTCGTGCACGACCAGCCCGGCGGCGATCGCCGCGAGCAGGGTGTCGGTGGTGGCGGGCATCACGCCACCACCCGGTCGGCGCGCAACCGCGCCAGTTCGTCGGCGTCGACACCGAGTTCGCGCAGGACGTCGTCGGTGTCGGCGCCCAGCGCGCGCCCGGTGAACCGGATCCGCCCCGGTGCGCCCGACATCCGCCACATCACGTTGTGCATGAGCAGCGGGCCGAAGTCCTCGTCGGGGACCGTGGTGAGCATCTCGGTCGAGCGCACGTGCTCGTCCTCGACCAGGTCCCGCGAACTGTAGATCGGGGCGACGGCCGCACCCGCGGCCTCGAACGCGGCGGTCACCTCGTCCTGGGTCCTGGCGGCGATCCAGTCGCCGACGTAGCCGTCGAGCAGGTCGGCGTGCTCGGCGCGACCGGCGCCGGTGGCGAACCACGGCTGCGCGATCACCTCCGGGTGACCGACCAACTCCAGTACGCGCTCGGCGATGCGCTGGGCGCTGGTGGAGACCGCGACCCAGCGGTCGTCGCTGGTGCGGTAGGTGTTGCGCGGCGCGTTGTTGGTCGAGCGGTTGCCGTGGCGCTGCCCGACCACGCCGAGTTGCTGGTAGGTGGTCGCGCCGGGGCCGACCGCGTCCATGATCGGCTCGAGCAGGTTGATGTCGATGACCTCGCCGCGCCCGCCGTTGCGGTCGCGGGCGTAGAGCGCCATGGACGTGGCCGAGGCCGCGGCGATGCCGCAGATGCTGTCGGCCAGGCCGAACGCCGGCAGTGTCGGCGGGCCGTCGGTCTCGCCGGTCAGGTGCGCGAAACCGCTCATCGCCTCGGCCAGCGTGCCGAACCCGGCGCGGCCGGCGTAGGGGCCGGTCTGGCCGAACCCGGTGACCCGGACGATGACCAGGGCGGGGTTGACCTCGTGCAGCCGGTCCGGGCCGATGCCCCAGCGCTCCAGGGTGCCAGGGCGGAAGTTCTCCACCAGCACGTCCGCGGTCGCGGCCAGGCGCAGCAACAGGTCCGCACCGTCCGGTGTGGACAGCTTGAGGCCGACGGCGCGCTTGTTGCGGGAGATCTCCTTCCACCACAACGGGATGCCGTCCTTGGCCTGACCGTGGCCCCGCATGCCGTCACCGGCCTCCGGGTGCTCGATCTTGATCACTTCGGCGCCGTGGTCACCGAGGATCCGGCAGCACAGTGGGCCGGCGAGGATCGTCGAGACGTCCAGCACCCGTACTCCGGTGAGCGGTCCGTCCTGCACCGCGCCCCCCTCCATCGTCGTTCCGATATAGTTAACGCCGGTCCGCTCAGAGGTTAAGCATGCGTTGGTCGCATGGTCAACACCTGCGGCCGGCTCCCCGTGTGATACCCATCGCCAGATGCCCGCGTTGGCCGCCGCGACCAGCCCCGCGACCAGCGCGAACCCGGCCAGCGCCAGCCAGCCGACCGAGTAGCCCCAGCGCTCGGTGAGCGCCCCCACCAGCAGCGGACCGGCGATCCCACCGGCCTGGACCAGCGCGGTCGACGCGCCGGGAGCGTCCGGATGGGACTGCACGACCGCCAGCCCGACCACGCCCGTCCACCCCCAGCCCGCCGCCCCGCCCAACAACGCGCCCACCAGCGCGGCGGCCGTCGAGGGCACCGCGAGCAGCACGAACCCGCACGCGCCGGCGAACAGCAGCGCCGCCGAGGTCACCCGGCCGGGCACCCGGACCCCGAGCAGGCCCAGCGTCATCCGCACGCCGATCGTCGCCGCGCTGGCCGCCGCGAGCACCACCCCCGCGGTGCCCTCCGCCATGCCGAGGTCCACGCCGTAGCCGACGAAGAACGTGCTCAGCCCGATCGCGGCCGCCGAGGCCAGCAGGAACATCAGGACCACCAGCAGCAGCGGCGCCAACGGCCGCAACGGCGCCTGCCGCGTCCTGGGGTTCGCGGCGGGCAGCCGGGGCACCGGCAGGAACAGGATGGCCGCGACCAGGACCGCGGCGATCGCGAACACCACCCGCCAGTGCACCACCACCGCCAGCGTGGGCACCGCGGCGCCGGCGAGCAGCGTGGCCGCCGGGATCGAGGAGCGTTCCAGCGCGAACGCCAGCGGCCGGCGGCCAGGCGGCACCGTGCGCGCGATCAGCATCCCGCCGACCGGCGCCGCCACCGTCGAGCCGATGCCACCGATCGCCATCGCGACCAGCAGCCCGGGATAGCTGCCGCCCAACAGCGCGACCGCCAGCAGGCAGGTCGCCGCGCCGGTGATCGCGATCCTGGCCGAGGTCCGGGGCCCCATGCCGTCGACGATCCGGCCGCCGAAGGGCAGCAGCACCGCGCCGACCGCGAAGAACGTGGACACCACCGCACCCAGTTGGGTGCCCGAGATGCCGAGGTCCGAGCGCACCGCGACGCCGACCGCGCCCGCCAGGTACAGCGGGAACATGTAGCCGGCGCCGATCAGCACCGCGAGGATGACCGCCCGCCGAGTGGTCCCGCTCGCCGGGCCGGCACTCACCCCCAGATCTCGTCGGCATAGGTGATGTTGACGTCGGTGCGCCAGCCGGTCTCCGGATCCGAGCCCCACTTCGCCCGCCAGCCGGCGGCGTGCTCGAGCACTGCCGGGTCGCCGTGGTGCAGCTTGCCGTCGGCGTGGAAGGCGTCCAGGTCGTCGACGAACATGAGGTCGAAGTGCCGGAACCACTCCTCGCCGCGGGCGTTGCGGCGCACGACGTAGTTCGCGTAGTTCTGGATGCCGGGGTTCTGCCGGAAGATCGGATAGTCGACCGAGCGGGTGTACTCGGCGTACTCGTCGAGTGGCACCCCTGGCTTGATGTTGTAGGTCAGCAGCACGAGCTTGCGGGCCATGGAAATCTCCTCTCGATCTACAGCGCCCGGCCGAGGGCGTGTGCCTCGGCCATGGCCTCCAGCAGGGTTCTCGGGGCCACCGCGTCGCCGACGACGTGCACGGTCAGGCCGGCGTCGGCGAGCGGGGCGACCAGGGAGTCCTGTGTGGACGGTGGGTCGAGCGCGACGACGTCGGTGACGCCGGGGACCACCGGGGTGGCGTCGACCAGCGCATCGACGATCCGCGCGGTGTCGCCGGCGAACTCGGCCCGCGCGTTGGTCCACAGCTGGACGCCGTGCGCGCGCAGGCGTTCCACCGCGGTCATCCGGCTGTACTCGGTGACGCCCCACAACGGGGTGCCGGCCGGGGTGACCAGGTGCACGTGCCCACCGCCGGCGGCGATCGTCTCGGCCACCGAGGCGGCGGTCCAGCCGCCGTCGTCGTCGAGCACCAGCACCGTGCTGCCGGCCCAGGACCGTCCACTGAGGACGTCCAGGGCGGTGAGCGCGGTGCCCCAGCCGGGAACCGCGCGCGGCCGGTGGCGCGCGCCGGTGGCCAGGACGACGGTGTCCGGCGGATCGGCCAGCACGGCTTCGATAGTCGCGGTCCGGCTCGTGCTGACCGGCACCGCCAGCTCGGCGAGCCGGCGCTGTTGGTAGGTACGCAGGCGGTCCAGCTGGCCCCGGCCGACCCCGCCACGGCCGGCGCGCACCTGGCCGCCGAGTTCGGTCGCCCGCTCCCACACCTGCACGGTGTGCCCCCGCTGCGCGGCCAGCCGCGCGGTCTCCAGCCCCGCCGGGCCGCCGCCGATGACCAGCACCCGGCGCGGGTTCCGCGCGGTGCCCGGGTGTTCTGGCCACTCGGCCTCCCGGCCGACGCTCGGGTTGACCATGCAGGTCATGGGCCGGTGCCCGGCGATCTCCCCGATACAGAAGTTGCACGACACGCACGGCCGGATGCGCTCGGCCGCACCGGCGGCGGCCTTGGCGAGCAGGTGCGGGTCGGCGATGTGCGCCCTGGTCATCGCGATCGCGGCGAGCCGCCCGGTAACCAGGCCGCGTTCGGCGTCGTCGAGGTCGACGAACCGGCAGGCCGCGAGCACCGGCACGCGGGCGCATTCTTCCGCCACGGCAAGGGTTTGCGCCAGGTAGGGGGTGTGGCCCTCGCTCATGTCCGCGACGTGGTGGCCGATCGAGGGCACCGTGTACGAGGCGATCGAGACGTTGAGGAAGCCGATCGGCCGGGTGGTGTCGAGCAGGTGGGCGATGCGCCGGCCGGCGTCCAGGTCCTGCCCGCCGGCGAGCAGCTCGTCGGCGCTCATCCGGACGCCGACCACCAGCTCGTCGCCGACCGCGTCCAGCACGGCGTCGAGCACCTCGAGCGGGTAGCGCAGCCGGTTGTCCTCGGTGCCGCCGTAGGCGTCGGTGCGGTCGTTGGCCGCCGGCGAGATGAACTGGTGCAACAGGTGCCCGTGTCCGAAGTGGATCTCCACCCCCTGGAACCCGGCGTCGACCGCGAGCCTCGCGGCGTCCACATAGGCCAGTCGAACCTCGGCGAGGTCGCGCCTGCTCATCGCGTGCGGCACCGCGCCGGCCGCCGCCCAGCGGCGTGGGCTCGGCCCCCAGGCGGCGGCCCGGCGGAAGACGTTCTCGCTGTGCCGGCCGGCATGGGTGATCTGGGTGAACACCGCCGCGCCTTCCGCGCGCACCGCGTCGGTGATCCGGCGCAGGCCGGGCAGCGCGGCCGGGTCGGCGGCCAGCCCGCCGGCACGGCCGAGGCTGGTCGGGTGCACCCGCAGCGGCTCGGTGATGATCAGCCCGGCGCCGCCGCGGGCGCGCTCGGCGTGGTAGGCGACGTGCCGGTCGGTCGGCAGGAAGTCGACGCCGAAGTTGGTGGTGTGCGCGGAGACGAACACCCGGTTGCGCAGGGTGATGCCGCCGATCTCCACCGGCGAGAACACCCTCGGGTAGTCGGTCATGGCCGCCACCGCGCCGCCAGCTCACCGGCCGTGGTTGCCTCGAGTACGCCGGTCTCGGCCAGGTCGTTCCACACCCACTGCTCGACGATCAGCCCGGCCAGCAACCGGAACCGGTCGACGTAGCGGACGTGGTCGAACCGCACACCGTTGGTGTTCTCGCCGAACAGCCTGCCGATCGAGAACACCACCGCCTCGCTGTCGCTTGTGGACACCACGTCGTAGCTGTCGCGGTGCTTGTCGACGAACCGGTACCGGCCGGCCGAGCCAGCCGCCAGCTCGTCGAGGCCGCGATAGCTCCGCCCGCCGGGAAAGACCAGTTCCGCGTCCGGCGCGAGGTAACCGGCCGCCTCGGCCACTCGGCCGGCACCCATCGCCGCCAGATAGGCCTCGACGACCGCGACGGCGTCCTCGGCGGTCATGGCGTCTCCCGCGCGGCCCGGCGTACCGCCGCCACGATCGTGTTGTACCCGGTGCAGCGGCACAGGTTTCCGTTGATGGCGCGGTGGATGTCCTCGTCGTCCGGGTCCGGTGTGGACTCGATCAGCTCCTTGGCGGTGAGCAGCATCCCCGGCAGGCAGAAACCGCACTGGAAGCCGAACTCGTCCCAGAACGCCCGCTGCACCGGGTGCAGCTGGTCGCCGTCGGCGAGCGACTCGACGGTCTCCACCCGCGTGCCGTCGGCGCTGCCGGCGAGCACCGAGCACGACTTCGTGGTCTGCCCGTCGAGCACCACCGTGCAGGCGCCGCAGTCGCCGGTGAGGCAGCCGACGTGGGTACCGGTGAGCCCGAGCTGCTCGCGGATCGCGTACACCAGTGGGGTGTTCGGGTCGACGTCGATCTCGTGGTCGACCCCGTTCACGGTCAGTCGGACGGTTGTCATGGTGCCTCCCCGAGCGCGTCGGCCACCGAGCGCGCCGCGATCACCGGGGCGATCCGCCGCCGGTAGCTCCCCGGCGCGAGCACGTCGTCCCAGCCGCCGCCCGCGTCGTCGATGCCGGTGGTCACCACCGTGGTGACATGGGCCCGCCAGGCGGGATCCGTGGTGCCGGCCGATGGCGGGTCGAGCTCCACCGCCACCGGCACGGCCGCTGTACCGCCGAGGACCACCCGCAGCCGCGTCGATCCGACCACCGTGGCGGCGGTGACGATCGGCCAGCTGCCCTCGACGAGCTTGAACTTGAGATAACCAGTCGGTCCGTCCACATCGGACACGACGATCGCGGTCAGTACCTCGTCCGGTTCCCGCACGGTGCGGAACGCGCCGAGGAAGAACTCGGCCGCGGCGACCTCGCGCACGCCCCCGGCCCTGGCGAGCCGGAGCCGGGCGCCGAGGGCGACCAGACACGCCGGCATGTCCGATGACGGGTTGGCATAACACGCCGACCCGCCGACCGTACCCCGGTTACGGATCTGCGGCCCGCCGGTGATCCCACGGGCCACTGTGGACAGCAGGGGCACGGTCGCGCGTTCCAGTTCGGTGTAGGTCACCATCGCGCCGAGCACCCAGCTGTCGCCGTCGCGGGTGAGGCCGCCGAGCCCGGCGCGGGACAGGTCGACCACGCCCGCCGGCCGCACCTGGCGGCGCGTCAGCTCCGGCACCACCATGGTGCCGCCACCGACGACCAGCCCGTCGCCGTCGGCGAGCGCCGAGGTCACCTCGCCGACATCCGCCGGCCGCGTGAACCTCATGATCCAGCCCGCTCGTCGAGGAGGGCCAGGACGGTGGGTGGGGTCAGGGGGAGGGTGGTGACGGTGATGCCGAAGGGGGACAGCGCGTCCTCGACCGCGTTGGCCACCGCCGCCTGGGCGCCGCCGACGCCCGCCTCACCGGCGCCCTTGTTGCCGTGCATGGTGAACGGGCTCGGCGTGACCTGATGTGCCATCCGCAGCACGGGGATGTCCCCGGCACGCGGCATGAGGTAGGACTTGAACCGGTCGCTGAGCAGCCGCCCGTCGGTGTCGAAGCGCAGCTGCTCGGACAGCGCGCACCCCAGGCCCATGACCACCGCGCCCCTGGCCTGCCCCTCCACCAGCGCCGGGTTGATCATCGTGCCGCAGTCGTGGGCCATCACGTAGTCGACCAGGGTGACCTTCCCGGTCTCCACGTCGACGTCGACCACCGCGGCGTGCAGGCTGCTGGAGTAGGTCGGGTAGGGCTGGATGCGGCCGAACTCGTCCGGCACGTGGTTGATGTTGCCCGGCTTGTAGGCGCGGGTGGACTCCAACACCGGCTCCACGTCACCGATCGCGAACGCTCTGGTGAGCAACGCCCGCGCCACCTCGGGCACCGGCATCGTCGCGTCCCCGCCAACGGCCATCCCGTCGCGCAGCTCGACCTCGTCGACGCCGAGCAGCAGCTTGGCCACCGCGACCAGCTTCGCCCGGACGTCCCGCGCGGCCAGCGTCGCCGACCCGCCGCCGACGACCATGCTGCGGCCGCTGAAATTGCCGAAACCGTTGGGGCAGCGGTCGGTGTCGCCCTGCACCAGTTCCACCCAGGACAGTGGCACACCGAGCTCCTCGGCCACGATCTGCGCGATCCCGGTGTCGTTGCCGCCGCCGGGCGAGGTCACGCCGGTGAGCACGGTGACCGTGCCGGTGACGCTCATCCGCACGGTCGTGGTGTCGAACCCGGACACGAACGTCCCCGGGCTGTCCGAGGACTCCGGGGTCAGCTCGAACCCCAGCCCGACGCCGCGGTGGCGCCCGCGCTCCCGCAGGCTCGCCTGGGCGCGCCGCACCCCCTGGTAGTCCACCGCGTCGAGGGTCTTGTCCAGCAGGCCGACGAAGTCGCCGCTGTCGATGTTGAGCCCGGTCGAGGTGCGGTACGGGAACTCGTCGGCCAGGATGAAGTTGCGCCGCCGCACCTGTGCGGGGTCCATGCGCAGCTCGCGCGCGACCAGGTCCATCGCGCGCTCCATCACCACGTGCGCGGCGTCCTTGCCGAACCCGCGCGCCGCGCTCAGCGGCGGCTTGTTGGTGACCACGATGTCCAGCTCGATGCGACAGTCCGGGATCCGGTAGCCGGAGGGCTGGGTGGTGGCCGACATGTTCGGCATCGCCCAGCCGGCCTGCGCGGTGAGCGCGCCGATGTCGGCGACGATCTCGTTGACCAGCCCGGTGATCCGGCCGTCGGCCATGGCGCCGACGCGGAACCGGTGCACCTGCTCGCGCGCGCCCGCCATCATCGACTCGCGACGGTCCTCCACCCACTTGACCGGCGCGCCGGCGAGCAGGCTGAGCAACGCGACCAGCGTCTCCTCCGGATAGCCCTGCATCTTCAGGCCGAAGGAGCCACCGACCTTCGCGGTGACCACCCGGATCCGGCTCTCCTCGATACCGAGGCTGGTGGCCAGCATCCAGCGCAGCTGGTGCGGGTTCTGGCAGGACGCGTGCACGGTCAGCGTCTCGCCCTGCCAGGAGGCGAGGTAGCCGCGCGGCTCGATCGGCGCGGTGGTGGCCCGGCCGATGCTCAGTTCCCCGGACACCACCACGTCCGCCGCCGCCAGCTGGGCGTCCGGATCGCCGGTGCCGTAACGGTTGTGCATGACGACGTTGCCCGGCCAGTCCGGGTAGAGCCGGGGCGCGTCCGGCGCCATCGCGGCCCGCGCGTCGAGCACGTGCGGCAACACCTCGTAGTCGACCCGCACGAGGTCGGCCGCGGCCTGCGCCTGCTGCCGGGTGCCGGCCACCACCGCGGCCACCGGCTGTCCGACGTGGACGACCGTGTCCACCTGTAGGCAACGGATGTCGGTGCGGTTGCCGCCCCTGGCCGCCGGGTCGATGAAGTAGGGCACCGGGCCGGCGTGTGCCGCGGCCTGCTCACCGGTGAGCACCAGTGTCACGCCGGGCGCGGCCAGCGCGGCGGCGGTGTCGATCGCGCGGATCCGCCCGTGCGCGACCTCGCTGCGCACCACCACCGCGTGCAGCAACCCCGGCGGCCGGTAGTCGTCGAGGAACCTGGCGCGGCCGGTCAGCAGCTCGACGCCGTCGCGCTTGCGGGGCGAGGAGCCGATCCCTGACCGGGCGGGGGCCGACATCAGGGCATCGCCACCTGCAGGCGCCTTCCCGTGCGGTACACGGGGTTGCGCTTGTCGACGTCGAGCTTGTGCACCTCGCCGTTGCCGTCGACCGTGGTCTGCAGGCCACCGGTGACGCCGGGAGTGCTGGTGATGAAGAACTTCTGGCCGTCCCTGGTGGGGAACGGCGGCTCGTGCCAGGTGCCCCGGTGGATGTTGAGGATCACGTCACCGGGCACCAGGAACGCGCGCACCGCCGAGAAGTCGGGGAAACCATCCACGAGCCGTACGTCCGGCGGCGCGACCACGGACACGAATGGGTCGCCGCCCAGGGGAATGAACGTCTGGGTCATGCCGTGGTGCCGCTCGAGGTAGCGGATCTCGCCGCCGCGGTAGCCCACCCGGAACAGGATGAACTCCGGCCGCTCGTCGACCTGCAACACGACTGGCCCGTGGATGGCGTTGAGCCCGGAGTAGAGGTTGATCGGCAGCTTCGGGGTGTCCTCAAGGGACACCACCTCACCGAACGGGGCGAACGCCGCCGCGGTCACCGGCTCCGGGACGATGGTGTGTATCTGGGTGTCTACATCGGACATCGGGGTCTCCTACGGTCGAACGGCGAGCTGGCGCGTCAGGTCGCGTACCGGCGACCGGTCCGGCGGTGCGAGCAGCAGATCGGCGGTCGTGGCGGCGATCCGCTCACCGAACGCGGAACCGACGTAGCCGTCGAACTTGGCGAGCAGTTGGTCCCTGGTCAACGGCGCACGGCTGTCCCCGGCCGGCACGTCGACGGTGCGGGTGTGCCGGGCACCGTCGTCGGTGGTGATGGTCACCCTGGTCGCGGTGTACTCGGGGTAGCGGGCCTCCAGGTCGGCCGCCGGGCGCAGCCGGACCAGGTCGGCGACCCGCAGCACGGCCGGGTCGGCGCGCCGGGCGCGGTCGAACTGCGCGCCGCCGACGTCCCGGTCGGCCACCGCCGCGCCGACCGCGTAGGGCAGGCTCAACGTACAGGCCACAGTGGACGGATCGGTGCCGACCGGACGGTCGACCAGCATCAGCGCGATGTCGTAGGTCTCCACGTCGACCTCGGTGATCCTGGCCGGGTCGAGATCCCGCTCAACGGCCAGTTCCACCGCGGCCTGGGCGGCGCCGTGGGTGTGCCGGCAGCCGGCGAACCGCTTCTGGTGGACGTCGAGGATCGTCCACTCCGTACCGAGGGTGTCGGTGGTGTCGGTGACCGGCGCCGAGCCGAGCACGGCGACCAGGCCACGCGGGTGCTCGATGACCTCCCGCCAGCCGGTCAGCCCGGCGGCGGCGTGCTGGGCGCCCTCGACCCCGGCCCTGGCCAGCTGCCCGGCGAAGGCCGGTTTGGCCGACGGCCCGGCGAAGATCGACTCGATGAGCACGGCGGGCGCGAAGAACGCGGTGGCACCGATCGCGTCGGCGATCCGCGCCGCCGGCAGACCGAGGAGTTTCGCACAGCCCGCCGCCGCGCCGAAGGCGGCCGCGATCGGGAACCACCCGGCCTGGGTGGCCCGGGGATGGGCGGCCCGCCCGATCCGGTCGGACACCTCGTAGGCGACGACCGTGGCGGTCAGCAACGCGCGCAGGTCGGCGCCGACCTCCTCGGCGACCGCGAGCAACGCGGGGATCGTGTGCGATGGGTGGAAGCCACCGAACCGGTAGCCGTCCTGGTGTTCGAAGACATCGGCCGCCGCGCCGTTGCAGAACGCGGCGTCCGGCGCGGGCGCGGCGAACCCGGCACCGAGCACGGTCGCCACCGGATGGCCGCCCCGAGCGCGGACCAGCTCGACCATGGTGGCCACCTCGGCCGTGTCCGCCCCGCCGACGGTCGCGCCGACGAAGTCCACCAGCAGTGCGCCCGCCTTGGCCGCCACCATGCCCGGAATGTCCTCATAGGACAGTCCGAACGCGAACTCGGCCATGGCGGCGGTAGTCGGCACGGCGGTCACTGCTGACCGCCGAGTTGCTCCCGCAGCCGGGTGACCAGCGCGCCGAACTTCGCGTCACCGGACACCGTGAGGTCGCGCGGGCGCTCGAAGTCGACGTCCACGATGTCCTGCACGCGACCGGGGCGCTGGGACAGCAGCACGACCCGGTCGGCGAGGAAGACCGCCTCGGAGATCGAGTGGGTGACCAGCACGACGGTCTTTCCGGTGTCCTGCCACAGCTTCTGCAGCAGCAGGTTCATCGTGTCCCTGGTCATCGCGTCCAGCGCGCCGAACGGCTCGTCCATCAGCAGGATCGACGGGCGGTGGATCAGCGCACGGGCGATCGCCACCCGCTGCTGCATGCCACCGGAGAGCTGCTTGGGGTAGTGGTCGAGGAACTCGCCGAGGCCGACCAGCTCGGCCAGCTCGATGGCCCGCTGCTTGCGCTCGGCGCGGCTGATGCCCTTGGCCTCCAACGGCAACGCGATGTTGCGCCACACCTTGCGCCACGGCATCAGGTTCGGCGCCTGGAACACGAAGCCGAGCGAGCCGAGCGCGTCCCGCGCCGGGGTGGCGTCCCGGCCGGTGAACAGCGGCCGGCCGCCGATCTCGATCGTGCCCTCGGTCGGCGAGATCAGCCCGGCCAGCATGCGCAGCAACGTGGTCTTGCCACAGCCGGACGGGCCGAGGAGCACCACGAACTCCCCCGGCTTGACCTCGATGTCGGTCGGCAGCAGCGCGCGGACCGGTCCCGCGCTCGCGGCGTAGGTCTTGCCGACCCCGCGTACGGAGATCGCCTCGCCGGCGGCGGCCTCGGCGCCCGGCCCGTGGTCGGTGGTTTCGGTCATCGCCTGCTCCCGGATGCTGCTCTCAGTCGACATAGGCCTGCCCTGCCAACTCGTCCCACGCGCCACCTGGCGGCGGGTCTCGGTACTCGGTGGTCGTGGCCGCGTCCGAGCGGATGAACGACATGGTGCCGCCGCGCGAGTACAGCGGCCCGTGGAAAACGTCCGGCGAGCGGAAGAAGTACGAGCCGGCGCGCATCACGCCGCGCGCGCCCATCAGCACGTCGCCGTAGACCTTGTAGGACTCCTCGTAGACCGGGTGCGCCTCCTCGGCCTCCGAGCGCCAGCCGGGCATCATCGCCGCGAGGTAGATGTAGGCGCGGTCGTCGTCGCGCAGCATCTTGAGCATGGCGCCCGGCGCCAGCTCGACGTCCCCGCTCCAGGTCGCCGGTGTCCACTTCAGACGCTCGGTGGCCGTGACGGTGACCCCGTCCGCGCCGTCGCCGGCGGCGAAGGCCGGCGTGGCCCAGAAACCGCAGTAGAGCACCAGACCGCGCGGGCCCGGCCGCAGGTCGATCGCCGACCCGGCGGCCACGTGCAGGTAGTCGTTGACCCCGATCGGCCGGTCGTTGAGCACGCCACCGCCGCCGAGCACGTACAGGTCGGCCTCGGCGGCCAGCACGCCGGTCTGGCGGTCGGCGATCCGGTGTACCGCGGTCTCCGCGCCGTCACCGGGATCCCGGCTCAGCAGCCGCTTGCGCCCACCGCCGGCGAAGCCGAACTCGTCGGCGGCCGGCCGATCCCATGGCAGGTCGGTGGTGTGCGTGAAGTCCACATCAGCTCGGTTCCACATCAGGCACTCTCCTGGTTGGCGCCGGCGATCCGCCTGCCGAGCAGGCGACCGAAGGACAGTGCGGGCGTGACACTCATCCCGCTGACGAAGGACCTGCCGGACAGCGTGCTGCCGCCGAGCACCTCCCCCGCCGCGTACAGGTTCTCGATCGGACCCGCCGGGCCGATCACCCGCAGGTGCTCGTCGACGACGATCCCGGCCGGGCTCTTCAGCGTCGAGCCGTGGTTGCGGACCGCGTAGAACGGCGGCTGCTCGATCGGCGTCGGCAGGTGCGCGCGGTCGAACCGGTCGCGGCCGGCGGCGACCGCCGCGTTGTACTCCTCGATGGTGTCGCGCAGGCCGTCCGCGTCGATCCCGGCCTGCGCGGCCAACTCCGCCACGGTGTCCGCCCGGCTGAACGACGGGTGGGTGTCGAACGCCTCGTCGAGCTCGGCCGCGCCCCACGTCGGCAGCAGCGGTGGCGCCGTGCGGCGCACCGCCTCGTCGTAGACCACCCAGAACCGCAGGTCCGGCTGGTCGAGCAGGGCTGTCTCCCGGACGTCGACGCTCGCCGAGTCCTCGGCGACGAACCGCGCTCCCCTGGCGTTGACGTGGATCTCCCACGGCACCCTGGACTGCGGGGTCAACTGCGGGTAGTCGTCGAGCGCGACTGTCCTGGATGGACTGTCGGGCAGCAGGACACCGCCGTAGGTCGGCAGGAAAAGGTCGCCACCCCTGGTGCGGGCGCCGAGGTCGAGCGCGGCCAGCAGGCCGGTGCCGGTCGAGGTCGGCGCGCCGGGGCCGACCAGCGGCGCGCCCTCGGTCAGCTCGGGGAACAGCTCCGCGTTGCCGGAGTAGCCACCGCTGGTGAGCACCACCGCGGCCGCGTCGATCTCCATGACCACCCCGCCGGGACCGGTCGCGGTCACGCCGGCCACCCGGCCGGGACCGGCCGGCCGCAACGCGGTCATCGTGGTGTTGAGGTGCAGGGTCACCGCCCCGTCGTCGCGCGCCCGCTCGAAGCGGGGCAACAGCACCTCGAGCACCGACCGACCGCCCCGGCGGCCCCAGTAGGTGCGCGGCAGTCCGTAGGGCTCGTGGAAGTACAGGATCGCCGGGGCTCCCGGATCCATCTCGAACCCGGCCGACACCAACCAGTCCACCGTCTCCGGCGCGTGGTCAACGGCCAGCCGGACCAGCGCGGGGTCCGCGCCGCCCTTGCTGATCCGCATGACGTCGTCGTAGTGCAGGTCCGGGCTGTCGTTGATGCCCAGCGCCCGCTGCACCGCGGTGCCGCCGGCCGACATCTGCGCCCACGACCGCCACAGCGTGCCGCCGACCTGGTCCGCCTGCTCGATCACGGTCACCCGCAGGCCGTGCCGGGCGGCCTCGGTGGCCGCCGGCAGGCCGGCGGTGCCCGCGCCGACGATCAGCAGGTCTACCCGCTCCGTGGTGGCCAACTCAGATCTGGTCCACGAACTCGGTGGTGACAAAGGCGTCGATGGGCTTCTTGGTGTCCTTCATGATCCCCGACTTGCGCATCAGGTCCACAGCGGACTGCCAGGACTCGAGGTCGATGCTCAGGTAGTCGCCGGACGCCGGCTTGCACAGCACCGGCTGCGCCTCGACCTTGAGCTTGGCCAGCTCCTCGTCGCTGACCTCGACCTCGTTGTACGCGCCGACCGCGGTCAGCACCTTGTCCAGGTTCTCCGGCTTCTCCAGGAACTGGAAACCCTTGCGGGAGGCGCGCAGGAAGCCGACGATCGCCTCGGTCTCCTGCTGCATGTCCTTTGTGGTCACGAAGTAGGAGTCGCCTGGCATCTTGGCGAACTCGTCGGTGTTGAGGTAGTTCAGCTCGATGCCGCGCTGCTTGAACGCGGTCTCCGAGCCGAGGTAGGTGATGAACCCGTCGACCTCACCGCGCTTGAGGAACTCCAGCGAGCCGACGTCGGCGCCGGTGACCACCTTGCGCACCTTGGCCGGGTCGAGTCCTTCCGCGACGGACATCGCGTCCAGCAGCAGCTCGGTCGACCCGCCCTTGGAGATGACGCCGATCGTCTTGCCCTGCCACTGTTCCGGGCTGGTCAGGGGATTTTCCGGGCTGGACGCCACGCTGTACTGGCTCTTCTGGTCGCCCTGCCCGACGGTGATGATGGTGGCGTTGGTGTCGGCGATCAGCGGGCAGGTGTTCACCGCGGCCGCCTTGCCGAAGAACGCCTGGCCGGCCGAGACCTGGGACACCGAGCTGGCGGTGCCGCTGCCGCCGACCGGGTCGATCCGCAGGCCCTCCTCCTCGAAGTAGCCCTCCTGGATCGCCACGTAGACGTCGGCGTAGTTCATGATGTGCTGGAAGGGCGTGACGAAGGTGAGGTCACGCAGGCTGGGGTCCGACGGGTTGTTGTTCGCGTCGTCGTTCCCGCTCGATGGCGCGCAGGACATCACGAACGACGAGCCGACCGCGGTGGTCACCGCGAACAGTCCGCTGCTGCGAAGGAAAGAACGTCGATCCATGGTGTGCTCCTGGATTCCGAGTGGGCCTAGAGAGAGGTGGCACGCCCCGACGACTCGTGCCAGGGGATCGCGAACCGTCGAACGCCCGCCACGATCGCGTAGAGCAGGAATCCGAGCACGGTCATGATGATCACCACGGCGAACAGCTGGTCGGTCCGCAGCGCGGCCAGCATGACCGTGGCCAGCGCGCCGAGACCCTCGTCGCCGCCGAGGTACTCGCCGACGATCGCGCCGGTGATGGCGAACACGATGCCCAGCTCGATCCCGGTGAGCACCGCGGGCAGCGACGACGGGATGTCCAGCGAGATGACCCGCTTCCACCACGGCGCCTGGATGACCCGCATCAGGTCGCGGTGGCCCGGCTCGATCGAGCGGATGCCGAGGATCGTGTTCTGCATCATCACGAAGAACGAGATGATCGCGGCCATGAAGATCTTCGACGAGATGCCGAAACCGAACCAGAGCAACAGCAGCGGCACGATCGCGACCTTGGGCACGACCTGCGTCGCGACCAGGAACGGCGACAGCACGCGTTCCACCGAGCGCATCTTGCCGAGCACGATGCCCAGCGTCACCCCGACCACGACGGCGATGCCGAAGCCGACGATCGTCTCGTAGAAGGTGACGTAGGTGGCCTCGTAGATCATCGACTGGCCGAGCAGGTCGACCAGCGCGACCCACACCTTCTCCGGCGGCGGCAGGATCAGCTCGCCGATGTCGAAGATGACCGTGTACAGCTTCCAGGCGCCGATGATGGCCGCCAGGATCAGCGGCGTGGTCACCCACAGCAACCACCGAGGGCCCGTCTCGCGCCGTCGCTGCGACGACTCGGCCCGCGACTCGGCTGGGGCTGGGGCTTGGGTCGCACTCACCATGCGGTGTCCTCCACGGGAAGAACCCTGGAACGTCCGCCGTAACGCTTAGCGGAACGCCGTACCGGATTTCGGTATGCTAAGTCTGGGCTCGAGCGGCGGTCAAGGCATCCGTCCGGTTAATCCGAAGTGGATTTGTCAAAATCAGACTGTCCGCATGGCGGCAAACGCGCAGGGTGACACCTGGACCGGTGCAGTACGAAGTGGACTGTCCGTAACGGACACTCGACCAGCGGAGGTAACTCCGTGGTGATGCGGATTGCTAGCAGGTAACGATTAGGCGCCGACGCGCCGGTACCCCAGTCCAGTTGAGACAGCGGAGGCCGCCTCGACGATCAGCTGGCCGTACTCGTCGAGCTTGTCGTCGCTGATCCTGGCGACCGGACCGCAGATCGACAGCGACCCGTACACCCGGCCGGAGGCGTCGAACACCGGCGCGGCGACCGAGCCCGCGTCGACCTGGCGTTCGCCCCGGCTGACCGTGTACCCCCGGCGGCGGACCCGGCGCAGCTCGTCCTCGAGCTCCTCCCGGCTGGTCACCGACAGGGTGCCGGTGAGCGTGCGGTCGAGGTAGGCGGCCAGTTCCTCGGCGCCAAGCGAGGCCAGGATGGCCTTGGACGAGCCGCCGACGTGCAGCGGGAACAGCTGGCCAAGCGGCACCGCCATGCGGATCTCCTGCGGCGAGAGCACCTGGGCCAGGTACATCCGCTGGTCGCCGTAGCGGGCAGAGAGGGTCGCGGTCTCCGCGGTGCGCGCGACCAGCCGTTCCATGTGCGGCTGGGCGATGCGCGGGACCTCCATCCGCGCCAGCGCGGCCAGCCCGACGCTCACCGCGCCCGGGCCGAGCCGGTAGCGGCGGGTCCGCTCGTCCACCACGAAGAAGCCGGTGGCCACCAGCGTGCGCACGATCCGGTGGACGACGGTCTTGCTGTAGCCGAGGGTGCGGGCGAGTTCGGACACCCCCACGTCCGGTTCCGGGGACTCGGCGACGGCGAACACGACCTGCAACGCGCGGGCGATGCCGCTGCTGGTCTCGCCGTCCTCGGCCTCCGTGCTCATGGCGCGGAATTCTAGGTGATCACATCTGCGCGCGGCACCCACCATCGCGTGCTATGAAATCGGCCATGGCTCAGACAACGCTGGTCGTCGGTGGTGCGGGCGGGATCGGGGCCGCGTGCGCCGACTGGTTCCGCGCCCGGGGCGACGAGGTGCTCGTGCTCGACCGGGCGCACGGCCACGACGCCGCCGACCCGGAGTCGGTCGCCGCCGTGCTCGCCGGGACCCCGGCGTTGGCCGCGGTCGTGCACGCCGCCGGCACGGTCGGCGCCGGCGGCATCGACGACCTCGACCTGGCGCGCTGGCGCCAGGTGCTCGAGGACAACCTGACCACCGCGGCGGTGGTGGCCAACCAGGCGCTGCCCCGGCTGTCGGCCGGCGGGTCGATGGTGTTGTTCAGCTCGGTCAACGGCCGCCACGGCGGCAACGAGCTGTCCGGCCCGGCCTACGCGGTGGCCAAGGCCGGGATCATCGGCCTCACCCGCCACCTGGCCAAACACCAGGCGCCCCGCCGGGTGCGGGTCAACTGCGTGGCGCCCGGCCCGGTGGCCACGCCCATGCTCGACCGGCTCACCGCCGACGAGCTGGCCGCGCTGCGGGCCAGTGTCCCGTTGGACCACATCACCGCCCCGGCCGAGATCGCCGAGACCGTCGGGTGGCTGTGCTCCCCCGGCGCGGCCTCGGTGACCGGCGCGGTGATCGACGTCAACGGCGGGATGTGGATGGGCTGACATCCCCGATCGCCTGGTCGAGAATGGACAGTCCACGCGCGAGCTCGTCCTCGGTCGCGGTCAGCGCCGGGGCCATCCGGAACACCCCGCCCATGCCCGGCAGCTGCACGATGTTCATGTGCAGGCCCAGTTCCAGGCAGCGCCGGGTGACCTGCGCGCCCAGCTCGGCCGACGGCTCCTTGGTCTCCCGGTCCACCACCAGCTCCAGCCCGACGAGCAGCCCACGCCCCCGGATGTCGCCGACGACCGGATGCCGCTCAGCGATACCTTCCAGGCCCGCGCGCAGGAACACCCCGAGCTCGGCCGCCCTGCGGTCAAGGCCGTCGCGCGCCAACACGTCGAGCACGGTGTTGCCGACCGCGGCCACCAGCGGGTCGGCCACGTGGGTGGTGAAGAACAGGAACCCGCGGTCGTGGGCTTGCTGCTCGATCTCGGCGCTGGTGATCACGGCCGCGAGCGGCAGTCCGGCGCCCAGGGTCTTGGACAGCGTGAGGATGTCCGGCACGACGCCGTCGCGCTCGAAGGCGTACCAGGTGCCGGTGCGGCACAGCCCGGTCTGCGCCTCGTCCAGGATCAGCAGCATGCCGCGTTCCCGGCACTTGTCGGCCAGCGCGGCCAGGTAGCCCGGTGGCGGCTCGAGCACGCCGCCGGAGCTGAGGATCGGCTCCACGATGCAGGCCGCCAGGCTGCCGGTGGACTGCGCGTCGACCAGGTCGAACCCGAGGTCGAGCTGGCGGCGCCAGTCGAGGTCGCCATCGGCGGTGGTGATGTCGGGGCGGTAGGTGTCCGGGGCGGGGATGACGAAGTTGCCCGGCGCGGCCGGGCCGTAGCCCTTGCGCCCGGCGCTGTAGGTGGCGTTGGCCGCGGCCTGGGTCATGCCGTGCCACGACCTGGCGAAGGCGACGACCTCGTGCCGGCCGGTGACCAGCTTGGCCATCCGGATGGCCGCCTCGTTGGACTCGGCGCCGGTGGTCAGCAGCAGCGCCTTCTCCAGCGGGTCGGGCAGGCTGTCGGCCAACCGCCGCGCCAGGTCGACGACCGGGCGGCTGAGCATGCCGCTGAACAGGTGGTCGAGCTCACCGATCTGGCGACGCACGGTGTCCACGATCTCCGGATGGGAGTGCCCGAGGATGGCGCTCATCTGACCGGAGGTGAAGTCCAGGATCTCCCGGCCGTCGGCGGTGTACAGGTAGCTGCCGGCGGCGCGGGTGATGATCTCCCTGGTGAAGTCCCCCGCGCCGGCGTAGCGCACGAGGTGACGGTCGGCATCGGCCCAGAACGTGTCGGTGGCCGGGCGGGCGGAGGTGGGGGCTGCCATGGCGCCGACGGTAGGTGGGCCGTGCGCGGCAGTCCAGCGCCCGGCCCACCCGACCCGGTCAGCCGGCGGTGATCTCCGCCGCCGAGGCCAGCGAGCCACCGGACGCGGACAGCGCCGTCAACCTCACGTAGCGGGCCGGCGTCGGCGTGAAGGTGGTGGTCTTGAGCCGCGCGTCGGGGACCCAGGTGCCCCGCGCCACCTCGGTGTAGGTCCGGCCGTCCTGGCTCACCGACACCACGTGGTCCTGGATGGTGCCGTTGAGGTTGCCGTCGAACCGCGGCTGGTAGTCCACCTTGGACACCGTGCGCGGCTCGCCGAGGTTCAGCGTGATCGACTGCGGCAGCGGCGCCGGCGGGGCCCACTCGGTGTGCCAGAACGTGGCGATGTCACCGTCGATGGCGTTCTCCGGCGGATGGCCGGCGTTGAAGCTGCTCGCGTACACCGCCGGCTCGGTACAGGTGCCGTCCGGCACGGTCACCGGGACCACCGTCCTCGACTCTCCGATGTGGACGGTCAGCTGGTGGCGTCCAGGTGGCGCCTGCTGGGGCGCGGTCACCCGCAGCACGACCTGGCGCGCCTGGCCCGGCGGCGCGGTGACCGTGGTCGCCGTCGGCTCGACGACCACCGGCACCGACGCGGCGACCGTCACCTCCTCGGTGACCGCCGTGTCCGTGCGGTTGGCCACCCTGGCCACGACCGCGGCGACCCGGGTACCGAACTCGCAGTGGTCGAGGGTCACCTCGCCCGGCGCCACCACCCGGCGCACCGGTTCCGGCTCGCCGACCAGCGCCCAGGTGAACGGCGAGTCCGCGTAGTACCCCGCCCGGCACTCCCGCGAGGCCGCGCCGGAGTCGCCGCTGTCGTAAGCCTGCTTGCAGCCCGCCGGCTGGCCGGAGTCGACCTGGGCCGAGGACACCGCACCCGGCGTCAGCAGGTAGCCGCTGTGTGGCCGGGACTGCGCGAGCGCGCGCTCGAACGCGGCGTCGGTGAGCGCGTGGGTGTCGGTCAGCGTCGTCCAGAACGGTTGCGGGGCACAGTCGACCGGCTGGTCATCGGTCGCCAGCACGCACCTGGCCAGCCGCAGGTCAACGCCGAGTACCGGGGTGGCGTCGCCGTCGCGACCCAGCGCGTGGAACGCGTCGGCGGCCACCGAGGGGTCACCGCCGACGTGCCCGGCAACCAGCCGCAGCCGCCGCTGCGAACCGGTCTGCCGCACGGTCGCGTAGGCCTGGTCCTCGCTCTGGATCCGGGTGAACCCCGACCTGTTCCGCTCGACGGACAGCGTGCGGGTGTTCACCACGATCGCGGTCTCGCGCACCGAGCCGTCCGGCGCGAACGCCTCCCGGCCCGGCTCGACGACCGCGCGGTACGGGACGCCGAACGTGGCGCTCATCCTGGTCGCCACCCGGCGCGCGCCGGGGCCGAGAACCTCGGCCAGCAGCACCGCGTCCGGCGCCCCGGGCACCCGTTTCGCCAGGGTGGCGACGAAGTTGTCCACGTCCCGCTGGTCGCGCACGTCCGCGGGCCGGATCGCCTCCTGCAGGTTCGCCTGCACCACCAACACCTTCGCCGCCGGCGGCGCCCCGGTCTCCACAGTGGACGCCGCAATACTCACCGCGACACTTAACGCGGCCACCACCAACGGCACGGCCACCACGGCCGCGATCCTGCGCGACATCACGCCTCCCGCAACTCTGGCCGGCCGGACTCGACGACGAACGACGCGCGGGTGGACATCGTGCCCCCCGGCTGGTTGACCCGGTCGAGCACCAGGTAGTCCGCCCGCCACTGGTCGCCGTCGGCGTGGCAGCGGACGTATCCCCGCTGGGAGTTGACGAACCGCAGGTGCGGGTTGGCCGCGAGCCACTCCCGGCCGCCCGCGGTCTGGTCGGCACCGTTGCCCCCGGTGGAGATCGAGGTGCCGAGGAACTCCGGCGCCACCGTCGGCGACTCCGGCCGGGCGAAGTCCAGCTTCACCTCCGCGGCGAGGTTCACGTGCGCGTCACCGGTGATCAGCACCGGGTTGCTGACCGCGCGCTCGACCATGCCGTGCAGCACCCGGTCGCGGCTGGCCGCGTACCCGTCCCAGGTGTCCGGGTTGAGCTGTTGCAGTCCGGGATCGGTCAGCCGGTCGAGCTGGGCCATCAGTGTCTGGTTGCCGATGATGTTCCAGGTGGCCCGCGAGCGGCCCAGCCCGTCGAGCAGCCACTTCTCCTGCGCCGCGCCGAGCATGCTGCGGGCCGGGTCCTCGCGGGCGCCGATGTCCTGCGCGTCGCGGTACTGGCGCTCGTCGAGCATGTGCAGCATGCCGTGCCGGCCGAAGCGCAACCTGCGGTGCAGCCGCATGTCCGGCCCGGTCGGCAACGCCGACCGGCGCAGCGGCATGTGCTCGTAGAACGCACGCAGCGCCCATGCCTTGCGGCGTAGGAAGTTCTCCGGTGTCGGCCGGGTCGGCTCGGTCGCCGCCGACCAGTTGTCCTTGACCTCGTGGTCGTCGACGGTCACCACGAACGGCAGTACCGCCCGCGCCGCCCGCAGGTCCTGGTCGCCGGCCACCAGCGCGTGCCGGATCCGGTACTGGTCCAGCGTCATCGGCTCCAGCCGCTGGGGCAGCGACAGCGACACCCCGCGTACCCCGCCGGTCTCGCCGATCTGGTTCTCGTAGATCCAGTCACCGAGGTGCACGACCACGTCGAGGTCCTGGCCGGCCAGATGCCGGTAGGCGGTGAAGAACCCGGCGTCCCACTGCTGGCAGGAGGCGAACGCCAGCGCGAGCGGCCCGGACTCGTGCGGGGCCGCGGCGGTGCGGGTGTGCCCGACCTCGCTCACCTCACGGTCCACCGCGAAGCGGTACCAGTAGTCCCGGCCGGGTCGCAGCCCGGGCACCTCGACGTGCACCGAGTGCGCCAGCTCCGGCAGGGCGCTCACCGTGCCCCGCCGCACCACCCTGGTCATCGCCTCGTTCTCCGACACCTCCCAGCGCACCGGGAACCGGGTCGGCGGCATGCCGCCCATCCCGTCCTCGGCGAGCGGCTCCGGGGCCAGCCTGGTCCACAGCACCACCCCGTCCGGTTCCGGATCGCCGGAGGCGAGGCCGAGTTGGAACGGGTAGCCGGGTAACGGCGGCGCCGCGGCCGCCCGACTGAACGGAAGCTGCGACAGCGCGGCGAGGCCGGCGAGACCGCCGACCCCGGTCAGCAGCCGCCGCCGGTCGAACACCACCATCTGCCATCTCCTTCTGACCGGCTCACCATTCGGCGAGCGTGCCGTCCGGGTGCCGCCACACCGGGTTGTGCCAGCTGTGGCCGAGTTCCCCGGCCCGCCGGACCGCCGCCTCGTCCACCTCGATCCCGAGACCGGGACCGAGTGGGCGGGTGGCGTAGCCGTCGACGAAGTCGAACATCGCGGGGTCCACCACGTAGTCGAGCAGCTCGTCCGACGAGTGGTAGTGCATCCGCAGACTCTGTTCCTGGATAAGGAAGTTCGGCACCGCGAAGGCCAGCTGGATGGCGGCCGCGAGCGCGATCGGCCCCAGTGGACAGTGCGGGGCGAGCGCGGCGCCGTGCACCTCGGCGAGCGCGGCGATCCGGCGCACCTCGGAGATCCCCCCGGCGTGCGACGGGTCGGGCTGGGCCACCGCCACCCCCGCCGCCAGCGGTGCGTGGAAGTCCCAGCGGGAGTACAGCCGCTCACCGGTCGCCAGCGGCACGGGGCTGGCCCGGACCAGATCGCCGACCAGGTGCAGGTGCTCAGGCAGCACCGGCTCCTCGACGAACATCGGCGCGACGTCGGCGAGCATCGGCAGCAGCCGCCTGGCCATGGCGGGCGAGACCCGCCCGTGGAAGTCGATCGCGAGGTCCCGCTCGTCGCCGAGCACCGCGCGGGCCTGCTCGGCCCGGCGCACGAGCTGACGCGCCTGGTGCGGGCTGTCGATGGCCAGCAGCCGCCCGGAGCCGTTCATCTTCACCGCGGTGAAGCCGGCCGCCACCTGCGCGGCGACCTCGTCGGCGACCTCGCCCGGCTCGTCGCCACCGACCCAGGTGTACATCCGGACCCGGTCGCGCACCGGGCCGCCGAGCAGCTCGTGCACCGGCGCCGCCCGCACTTTGCCGGCGATGTCCCACAACGCCTGGTCATATCCCGCCAGCGCGCTCGACAGCACCGGCCCGCCACGGTAGAAACCGCCGCGATGGAGCCGTTGCCAGTGGTCCTCGATGCGCAGCGGGTCCTCGCCGATGACCAGTTCGGACAGCTCGTGCACGGCCGCGCGCACGGTCCGCGCGCGGCCCTCGACCACCGGTTCGCCCCAGCCGACGACACCCTCGTCGGTGCTCACCTTGAGGAACAGCCAGCGCGGCGGCACCAGGAAGGTCTCGATCTCGGTGATCTTCACGTGCTCCCCTTCGCGCGTGTGACCTGGTCCGCGTCGTGCAGGGCCTGGTCGAGCAGCGCGCGCATCGCCAGCTCCGCCCCGTCCGGGTCACCGTCCCTTGTGGCCTCGAAGACCGCGCGGTGCGCTGGCACGGGATCGCGCACCGCGCCGCCGTGTCCGGTGTGTACCAACATGTCCCGCGCGGCCAGGCCGACCTCGATCATCGCCTCCATCCGGGTCAGCATCTCGTTGTGCGCGGCCGCGAGCAGGGCGGCGTGGAAGGCCAGGTCGGCCTCGACCGCGGCGGTGCTCGCCGGGTCCGCCGCGGCCATCGCGTCGAGTGCCTGGCTCAGCGCGGCCAGATCCGCCTCGTCGCGACGCAGCGCGGCCAGCCGCGCGCCCGCGGGCTCCACAATGGACCGGACCTCGGCGAGCTGGCTCAGCAGCTGCCCGGTCGGCTGTTCGGCCAGCTGCCAGCGCAGCACGTCGGCGTCGAGCAGGTGCCAGTCGGCCCTCGGCAGCACGAAGGTCCCGCGCTTCTGCCTGGCGTCCACCAAACCCTTGGCGGCCAACACCTTCAGCGCCTCACGCAGCACAGTTCTGCTGACGTCCAACTCGGACTCCAGCTCGGCGAGGTCGATCGACTCCTCCGGCACGAGCCGACCGGACACGATCCGCCCGCCAAGTTCGTTGACCACCTGGCCGTGCAGGCCCCGGCCGGCGTAGCCGTTGGCCCCGCGCTCCCTCATGCCGAGTCCTTGTGGATCGTCCAGCCGCCGTCGACGACCAGCTCGGCGCCGGTGACGTAGGAGGCGTCGTCGCAGGCGAGGAAGGCGATGGTGGCGGCGACCTCTGCCGGCTGGCCGAACCGGCGCAGCGCGGTGCCCGCGACACTGCGTTCCCGGTCCACTTCGGACACCCGGTCCCAGGCCGAGGTGAGCACCGGTCCCGGCAGCACACAGTTGACCCGCACCCTCGGGCCGTACTCGACCGCCACCTGCCGGGTCAGCGCGGTGAGCGCGCCCTTGCTCGCGGCGTAGGCGGGATGGCCGGGCAGCCCGGCGACCGCGTGCACGGAGGACACCAGCACGACCGCGCCGTGCCCGTGCTCGGCGAGCAGCGGCAGGCAGGTGCGCAACGCGTGGTAGGCCGCGCCGAGGTTCACGTCGAGCTGGCGGGCCCACTCGTCCTCGGTGGTCTCGGTGATCGGCTTGGCCACGAGGGTGAACGCGTTGCTCACCAGCACGTCCAGCCGCCCGTGGCGCTCGCGGGCGAGGTCGGCGGCCTGGCGCCAGGTCCTGGCCAGGGCCACGTCGCCGGCGAGGAACACCGCGCGGCCACCGCCGGCGGTGATCTCCTCGACCACCTCGGCCCCGCGCTGGTCGACGTCGATCGCGACGACGCCGGCCCCCTCGGCGGCCAGCCGGCGGGCGGTGGCCGCGCCGATCCCCGACGCCGCCCCGCTGACCAGCGCCGATCTGCCGGCCAACCGCGCGGGCACGGTCGGGTCCAGGTCATTCATCAGGTCGTTCTCCTCATCCCGGCGCGCCCCGAAGGTCCGGCTCGTCCCGAAGGCTACGAGAAAACATAAAATACGACAATATCTTGACAAGCCTCACCCTGTCGGGCGACAGTCCTGGCCAATGTGGATGGACCCAGGAAGGGCTGAAGCTCAATGACGCGTAGCAGCAACCTTCGCCGCCTGCTGGCCGCCGTGCTCGGCATGGTGAGCTTCGCGGCGGTCGCGTGCGGCGGCGGGGGCGAGACGCCGGCGCGGCCCCAGGAACGCGAGCCGGGCGAGAAGATCACCCTGACCTTCTGGTCCTGGGTGCCCGGTGTGGACAAGGCCGTGGACCTGTGGAACCAGCAGAACCCGGAAGTCCAGGTGAAGCTGGAGAAGATCCCCGCCGGCAACACCGGCGGCTACGCGAAGATGCACTCCGCGCTCAAATCCGGTGAGGCACCGGACCTGGCCCAGGTCGAGTACCAGGTGATCCCGGAGTTCCTGCTCGAGGGCGGCCTGGTCGACCTCAAGCCGCTCGGCGTCGAGGAGCGCGAGGGCGACTTCGTCGACTGGCAGTGGGCCCAGGGCGTGTTCGGCGACAGCGTGTACGCCGTCCCGCAGGCCTCCGGCCCGATGGCGATGTTCTACCGCCACGACCTGTTCACCAAGTGGGGCATCGCGCCGCCGACCACCTGGGCGGAGTACGAGCAGGCGGCCCGCGCGATCCGCCAGGCCGACCAGAACGCCTACATCACCACGTTCCCACCGGGAAACTCCCCGTGGTTCGTCTCGCTCGCCGCGCAGACCGGCGACCACTGGTTCGACGTGCGCGGGGACACCTGGTCGGTCGACATGGACACGCCGAAGACCATCGAGGTCGCCGAGTACTGGGACCGGCTGCGCGCGGACAAGCTGATCAAGACCGACATGGACTTCCAGAACGGCTGGTTCGCCGACCTGCAGGCCGGTCGCGTGGTCACCTGGGTCGGCGCCCAGTGGGGTGACGCGATCCTCATGGGCAACGCGCCGGACACCGCCGGCAAGTGGCGGGTGGCGCCGATGCCACAGTGGACGAAGGGCGAGCAGGCGTCCGCGAACTGGGGCGGCTCGTCCACCGCGCTGCTCACCGGCGCCGACTATCCCAAGGAGGCGCTGAAGTTCGCGCTGTGGCTCAACACCGACCCCGCCAGTGTCGACCTGTTGATCGGCGGCGGCTACGGCTGGCCGGCGGCGCAGGACGCCTTCAGCGGCTCAGCGCTGGACAAACCGTCGGAGTTCTTCGGCAACCAGAAGATCAACGACGTGTTCGCCGAGGCCGACAAGAACGTGGACAAGTCGTGGAAGTGGCTGCCGACCGCGACCGCCATGTTCGAGAACCTCAACCAGGGCTTCCAGGACGCGGTCGCCGGCAACGGCAGCTTCGCCGACAGCGTGCGTGCCGCGCAGGACAAGACGGTGGCCGACATGAAGGCCAAGGACCTGCAGGTCGCGGACGGCTGAGGGTGACCACGTCGACACCGCGCGGCGGGCGACCCCGAAGTCCGCTGGTGCCATGGATGTTCCTCGCCCCGTTCGGGGTGCTGTTCCTGCTGCTGTTCGTCGCGCCGATCGGGTACGCGATCTACCAGAGCCTGATCAAGGTCGAACGCACCGGGCCGATGGGCCTCGGCCAGTCCGAGGAGGTCTTCGCGGGCCTGGAGAACTACGGCAGGGCGGTCACCGAACCGACCTTTGTGGACAGTGTGGGCCGGGTGCTGTTGTTCGCCGCGGTGCAGGTGCCGCTGATGATCGTGTTCGCGACCCTGCTCGCGCTGCTGCTGGACTCGGCCTCCGCGCGCTGGCCCGGCCTGTTCCGCGCGGTGTACTTCCTGCCATACGGGGTGCCCGGCGTGATCGCGAGCATTCTGTGGGGCTTCCTGTACGTGCCGGGGCTCAGCCCGGTGGTGGACGGGCTCGCCGCGCTCGGGCTGCCGGTCGACCTGCTCGGCCCGTCGACCGTGCTCTGGTCGATCGCCAACATCGTCACCTGGACCTTCGTCGGCTACAACATGCTGGTGATCATCGCGCAGCTCAAGGCGATCCCGACCGAGCTGTACGAGGCGGCCACAGTGGACGGTGCGAGCGCGCTGCGGGTGGTGTGGCACGTGAAGCTGCCGCTGGTGCGGCCGGCGCTGGTGCTCACCACGGTGTTCACCATCATCGGCACCCTGCAGCTGTTCGCCGAGCCGCTGGTGCTCAAGCCACTGTCCACCGCGCTCACCTTCACCTACACGCCGAACCTGTCGGCGTTCAACGAGGCGTTCCGCAACAACAACTACGGGCTCGCCGCGGCCGAGTCGGTACTGCTCGCGCTCGGCGCGTTCGTGCTGTCGTTCGGGTTCCTGCGCCTGGTCGGCCGCCGTGGTGACCGCCGATGATGGCGGCACCGCGAACCCGGATCATCGTCACCGCGGTGCTCGCGGTCATCGCGCTGTACTTCCTGCTGCCGGTGTACTGGCTGATCGTGGCGAGCACCAAGAGCACCGGGGACCTGTTCGGCAGCTCCGGCCTGTGGTTCGCCGACTTCCGGCTCTTCGAGAACCTGGCCGACCTCTTCAGCCGCGACAACGGCGTGTACCTGAGGTGGGCGGCCAACACCGTGCTCTACGCGGTCGTCGGCGCCGCGGTGAGCACGCTGCTCGCGGCCGCCGCCGGGTACGCGTTGGCCAAGTTCTCCTTCCGTGGCCGGGAAGCGGTGTTCAACGTGGTGCTCGGCGGCGTGCTCGTGCCGGCGACCGCGTTGGCGCTGCCGCTGTACCTGATGTTCAGCGAGGTGGGGCTGGCCAACACCTACTGGGCGGTGCTGCTGCCCAGTCTGGTCAACCCGTTCGGGGTGTACCTGCTGCGGATCTACACCGAGGCGGCGGTGGCCGACGAGCTGCTGGAGGCCGGGCGGATCGACGGCGCGAGCGAGCCGCGGATCTTCTTCTCGGTGGTGCTGCGGCTGCTCACCCCCGGCCTGGTGACCGTGTTCCTGTTCCAGTTCGTCGGCATCTGGAACAACTATTTCCTGCCGCTGGTCATGCTGTCGGACCCGGAGCTGTACCCGATCACCCTCGGGCTGGTCTCCTGGCACACCATCGCCGACCGGCAACCGGAGCTCTACGCGCTGACTATCGGTGGCGCGCTGGTCTCCGTCGTACCACTCATGATCGTCACCGCGGTGCTCCAGCGGTTCTGGCGCGCCGGACTGACCGAGGGAAGTGTGAAGGGTTGATTTTCCCGAACATGACAAGGTTCTCGTTCGGCGGGGACTACAACCCCGAGCAGTGGCCGGAGTCGGTGTGGCACGAGGACCTCGCGCTCATGCGCGAGGCGGGCGTCACCATGGTGAGCCTTGGCATCTTCTCCTGGGCCAACGTCGAGGCCCGGCCGGGCGAGTACGACTTCGGCTGGTTCGACCGGGTGATGGACCTCCTGGCGGACAACGACATCGCCGTGTGCCTGGCGACCATGACGGCCTCCCCGCCGCCCTGGCTGGCCAAGCTCGCGCCGGAGACCCTGCCGCGCCGCGCCGACGGCACCATCCTGTGGCCGGGTGGGCGCCAGCACTACTGCCCGTCCAGCCCGGTGTACCGCGAGCACGCCGGCCGGTTGGTCGAGCGGCTGGCGCGGCGCTACGCCGGCCATCCGGCGCTCGCGTTGTGGCACATCGGCAACGAGTACGGCTGCCATGTGTCCACTTGCTACTGTGAGGCGTCCGCGACGGCCTTCCGTGACTGGCTGGCCGCGCGCTATGGCGACGTGCACGGGCTCAACGAGGCCTGGTCGACGGCCTTCTGGTCGCAGCGCTACGACGCCCTCGACGAGGTACACCCGCCGAGGACGAACCCGGCCATCGCCAACCCCGCCCAGCAGCTGGACTTCCAGCGGTTCTCCTCCGACGCGCTGCTCGACTGTTTCCTGCTGGAGAAGGAGATCATCCGCCGGCACTCCCCTGACGTGCCGGTGACCACCAACCTGCTGGGGGTGTGGAAGCCGGTCGACTTCTTCGCCTGGGCACCACACCAGGACGTGATCTCGCACGACTCCTACCCCGACCCGCACGACCCCGGCACCCACGTCGAGGTCGCGTTCAACTACGACCTGATGCGCTCGCTGCGCGACGGCGCGCCGTGGCTGCTGATGGAACAGGCGCCCAGCGCGGTGAACTGGCGGGACCGCAACGCGCCCAAGGGTCCCGGCCTGATGCGGCTGTGGAGCTACCAGGCCGTCGCCCGCGGCTCGGACTCGGTGCTGTACTTCCAGTGGCGGCAGTCCAGGGGCGGCGCCGAGCGGTTCCACTCGGCGATGGTGCCGCACGCCGGCAAGGACACCAGGACCTTCCGCGAGGTGGCCGGGCTCGGCGCGGAGCTGGCCGGCCTGACCGAACTGCTCGGCAGCCGGGTGGAGGCCACGGCGGCGGTGGCCATGGACTGGTCGAGCTGGTGGGCACTGGAGACCGACTCGCACCCGGCGACCGACCTGCGCCAGCAGGAGGCCAACCTCGCGCACTACCGGCCGCTGTGGGAGAGCCGGATCACCACCGACGTCGTGCACCCCGGCGCCGACCTGTCCGGCTACCGGCTGGTGGTCGTGCCGAACCTGTACCTGGTCGACGAGGCCACCGCGGCGAACCTGGCGCGCTACGTGCACGCCGGCGGACACCTGGTGATCTCGTTCTTCTCCGGCATCGTCGACGAGTGCGACCGGATCCATCTCGGCGGGTACCCGGCGCCGCTGCGGGAGCTGCTCGGTGTGCACGTCGAGGAGTTCTGGCCGCTGGCACCGGACGGCGAGGTGGGTCTGGCACTCACCGACGGCCGAGGCGGCTCGGGTTCGCTGTGGTCGGAGTGGATCGCGTTGGAGGGCGCCGAGGCGCTGGCCACCTTCGCCGACGGTGAGCTGGCCGGCCTGCCGGCGGTCACCCGGCACGACTACGGCGCCGGGGTGGCGTACTACCTGGGCACCCGCCCGGATCCGGCCACCATGGGCACCCTGCTGCGGCAGGCCGCCGACCACGCCGGGGTGGCGCCGACGCTCGCCGGGGCGCCGGCCGGGGTGGAGGCGACCGTGCGGCGCGCCGGGACCGGCGACCGCTACCTGTTCCTGCTCAACCACAACATGTTCGGCGTGACCGTGCCGGTACCGGCCGGCGCGTGGGACGTCCTCGGTGGGGTCGAGCTGACCGGGCCGGTCGAGCTCGCGCGCCGCGGCGTGCTGATCGCCAGGCTGCCAGGAGGTGAGCGGGGCATCACGGAGAGTCGGTGACGATTACGCCGATCAGGTAATCGTGCGGCGACCGACCGGGCAAGATGTCACCGTCCACTGGAACCCGTACGCCCTGGAGCCAGGTACCCGATGACCGACAGAGCACTTCGTCGCTGGCTGGCGCCGTTGGTGCCGGCGCTGCTGCTCGCCGCGGCCTGCAGCCAACCCGTCGCCGGCACGCCGAGCGCGGGCGCCGGCGGCGACGACCGTCCGAGCAGGTCGGAACGCACCTCGCCGGCCGAGGAGCCGGACGACGAGCCGGATGACGAACCGCCGTTCCCGTCGGCGACGAGCGGCCCGTCCGCGGGCGCCGGCGATGGCGAGCTGGAGCCGCTGGTCGGCACCTGGGAGGGCGAGTACACCTGCGGCCAGGGCGTGACCGGGCTGACCCTCACCATCGAACCGGCCGACGACAAGTCGGTCGCGGTCGTGTTCGAGTTCTTCCCGCTCCCGGAGAACCCCGAGGCCCTGGCCGGCAGCTACCAGATGGTCGGCAAGTACTCCGGCAACCGGCTGGTGTTCCGGCAGGAGAAGTGGATCGACCAACCCGCAGACTACCTCATGGTGGATCTCGAGGTGACCAGCGAGGTCGAGCCGGGCATGGACGCCATGACCGGCGACGTGCTCTCCTCGACCTGCGAGGCGTTCGCCGTCAACCGGGCGGACTGAACCCGGCAGGCTGACCGGCGGCGTGACGCCCGCGCGAGCGGGTAACCGGCGGTCATGCGTGCGTTGACGATCGAGCCCGGCCGCGCCGGCTCCCTGACGGTCACCGAACTACCCGACCCGGACCCGGCACCCGACGAACTGCTGGTCGAAGGGCTCACGCTCGGCGTGTGCGGCACCGACCGGGAGATCGCCGACGGCGAGTACGGCTGGGCGCCGCCGGGCCAGGACCGGCTGGTGATCGGGCACGAGTCCCTCGGGCGGGTCCGCCGGGCGCCGGCCACCAGCCACATCGCCGAGGGTGACCTGGTGGCGGGCGTGGTGCGCCGGCCGGACCCGGTGCCCTGCGGCGCGTGTGCCCGCGGCCAGTTCGACATGTGCCGCAACGGCCGCTACACCGAGTGTGGGATCAAGGAGCTCGACGGGTTCGGCAGCCAGCTGTGGTGTGTGCCGGCGGCCTACGCCGTGGTCCTGGACCAGCGCCTCGGTGAGACCGGGGTGCTGATGGAGCCGACGAGCATCGTGGCCAAGGCGTGGGACCAGGTGTTTCTTGCCGGTGAGCGCGCCTGGTTCGAGCCGACGCGGGCGCTGGTGACCGGGGCGGGGCCGATCGGCCTGCTCGCGGCGCTGCTCGGCGTGCAGCGGGGGCTCGAGGTGCACGTCCTTGACCGGGTGCGCGACGGTGTGAAGCCACGCCTGGTCGAGGCGCTGGGCGCGACCTACCACCACGAGCCGGCCGCGAAGGTGGCCGCGCGGCTGCGGCCGGACGTGGTGATCGAGGCGACCGGGTCCGGGCAGGTGGTCTTCGACGCGATGGCGCACACCGCGCCCTACGGCGTCACCTGCCTGACCGGGGTGTCCACCGCCGGCTACCGGATCGACGTCGACGCGGGCGCGCTCAACCGGGACGTCGTGCTGGAGAACGACGTCATCGTCGGGTCGGTCAACGCCAACCTCGACCACTACCGCATGGCCGCGGACGCGCTGGCCAAGGCCGACCTCGACTGGCTGGCCCAACTGCTCACCCGGCGGGTCCCACTGGACCGCTTCACCGACGCGTTCCATGCAGGCCCCGAGGACATCAAGGCGGTCATCACGCTCACCGACCAGTAAGTGCGTGGCCGCCAACCGCACCCAAGGGGAACGGAACGCAACCCAGCCACCGACAACCACCGAACCGCCGGCCACCAACCAACTCAACGGACACTTTTAATCCCGGGGAGGCGGGCCAGCCACGAAGAAGACCACCAGTACGACGAGCAGATGGTCGACCTCGGTCTCTGGACTTGCCACCGCCAACGTGAAGTGGACGATCTCCGCAACCGTCAGCCGTGTCAACGTCGCCCTGAACCAGGCCATGACGATGACCCCCTCACCCTTCACCGCAGCGGCTACCCGCCCGACCCCCGGACAAACGGCGGCCGTCACCCGTTAGGGGGTCACCGGATCAGCGGATGCGGGGTGGGGTGCGGCGTTCGACGCCGTAGGGCTGCAGGTGCTGGGCGAGCGGGCCGTCGACCGCGGTGGCGATGGTCGTCGGGTCCCAGTGTTCGGCAGTGACGTGCGGGTGGTCGGCGAACGCCGAGGTGGTCACCACTGAGATGCGCCGGCCGTCGAAGCGGAAGAACTGGCCGGTGATCCCGGCGGCCAGGTCGCTCAGCAGGAAGGTCACCAGTGGCGCGATAGCCGCCGGCGGCTTGTCCTCGATCCCGGCGAGCGGCGGCGTGTCCTGTGTGGACGGTTGATGGTCGCGGCCGAGCGCGTTCGCGGTCATCCTGGTCAGCGCCATCGGCGAGATGGCGTTGACCCGGATGCCGGCGGCCTCCAGGTCGAGTGCGGAACTGTAGGTCATGGCGGCCAACGCGCCCTTGGTCGCGGCGTAGGTGGACACCCGGGGGAAGCCGAACATGCCGCCGGAGGAGGCGTTCACGATCGCCCCGCCACCGCCGGCCAGCATCACCGCGCTCGCGGCCGCCTGGCAGTACAGCGCGCCGAGCACGTTCACCGAGACCGCCCGCCGGATCGCGGCCGCGTTCTCCTCCCAGGGCGCGGACTCGTGGTACAGCCCGGCGTTGTTGACCAGACCGTCCAGCCGGCCGAAAGTGTCCACACAGGACGATACGAGCGCGTCGACCTCGTCCGGGTCGGTCACGTCGTGCCCGCTGACCAACCCGGCCCCGCCGGCGGCGGTGATCCGCGCGACCACCGCCGCCGCCTCGTCCCGGTCGATGTCGTTGACCACCACCGACGCGCCGTTGGCCGCCAGGTCGACGGCATAGGCCGCACCAAGACCACGGCCCGCGCCAGTGATGATCACCGCGTGGTCGGCGAACAGGCTCATGACAGTTCCGCCTCCCCGCGTTTCACTGTGTTGGTCGCGTTGGCGACAGCGGGCACTGTCTGGGCACGTACTTGTGGCTGGTCTGCGTCACGTTCCCCTGAGGCGCGGTTGAGAAGCCCTCGGCATGACCTCGATCCTGAGGTTGACAGCAGGTGTCTCATGGCTGACCGCCTCCGGTGGTGACGGCCCGCCACAGGGCGTCCGCGTCTGCGCAGGTGAGGTCGTGCAGCTGCCGGGCCCAGCGCCGCGCCGGCCCGTTCTCGTCGCGGGTGGACCACAGCAGCGTGGTGTACCGGTGCAGCGGGCTCTCCCGGGTGATGCCCATCGCGCCGTGCAGTTGGTGGGCCAGCCGCGCGACCGTGGTGGCCACCGACTCGAGCAGGACAGCGGCGGCCGCCACCCGCGCCGGGTCCAGGCCCACCGCGGCGGCCGCGGCGACCTCGAGCAGCACCCGCGCGCACTCCATCTCCGCCAGCCGGTGCGCCACCGCCTGCAGGCGGGCCAGCGGGCGGCCGAACTGCACCCTTGTGGTCACGTGCTCGCGGGTCAGCCGGCACACGCCCTCCACCGCGCCCAGCGCGGTGTGCACCCGCAGCACGGTCAGCCGGGCCGCCAGCTCGGCGTCCGCCGGCAACGGCACCACCTCGGCCGGGCCGGCCAGCTCGATCCTGGTGCGGGGCTGGCCGGCCAGCCCGCGCCACGGCCGGCCGGTGACCGTCGACAGGTCAACGCGGGCGGCGACGTCCCGGCCGATCAGCACGGCCGCGCCGGTCAGCTCCGGCCAGCCGACGTCCGCACTGGCGCGGACCCGGCCGTCGATCACCGTCAGGTCCGCGGCGACGGCGGCCACCGCCGGCTCGGCGAACAGCGTGCGGGCCAGCGCCACCTCGGCGAGCGGCAGCGCGTGCGCGTGCCGGCCGGCGGCGCGCACCAGCCCGGCGAGGTCGGCGAACGTCCCGCCGGAGCCGCCGTCCTCCTCGGCGACGCCGACGGCCGTCCAGCCGAGGTCGACCGCGGTGGCCCATGGGTCGGTGGCCGAGGCGAACACGTCGTCGGCCATCCGGCCGATCTCGTCGATCTCCGGCGGCGGGGCCTGGCGGGAGACCACGGTCAGCAGCATCTCGTCGGTGCCGCCGCGGATGGCGAACCCGGGCGCCGCCAGCTGGGCCTGGGCGAGCAGGCCGGCGAATCCCGTGCCCCGCAACGCGGGGACCTCCTCGGTCACCGTGCGCGCCACGTCCACGACGTCGCGTTCGAAGGTGGTGCCGAGGTACTTCAGCACCGCCGCCTCGCCCGCCGGGGCCCGGCCGGCGTCCATCGACGCGGCGACCCGGCATCCCAACTCGCGCAAGGTGAGCAGCCGCGCCGCCAGCGTGCCGACCGCCACCCGGCCGTCGGTGTCGAGCGGGCGGTCGACCAGACCGGCGAGCACCGGATAGGTCGACAACACCCGTTCCAATCCGCCGCGCTCGAAGGACAGCTGCTCGGTCACCTGCTGCCAGCCGGCGCCCTCGGCGCCGATGATCCGGTTGCCCGGCACGAAGACCCCGTCGAACACCACCTCGTTGAAGTGGTGCTCCCCGCCGAGGTCCTCGATCGGCCGCACGGACACCCCCGGCGCGCTCATCTCGAGCACGAACTCGGACAGGCCGGCGTGTTTGTCGGCGGCGTCCTCGGTGCGCGCCAACACATAGGCGTGCGTGGCGTGGTGTGCGCCGGTGGTCCAGATCTTGCTACCCGTGACCCGCCAGCCGTCACCGTCGCGGACCGCCCTGGTGCGCACGGACGCGAGGTCCGAGCCGGCCTCGGTCTCGCTCATGCCTAGGCAGAACGTCACCTCGCCGGCGGCGATGCCGGGCAGGATGTCGGCCCGCAGCTCGGGCGAACCGTTGCGCAGGATGGCCGGGCCGATCTGCCGGTCGGCGATCCAGTGCGCGCCAACGGGTGCGCCCGCGCGCAGCAGTTCCTCGGTGACCACCAGCCGCGCCAGGTTGGACCGGCCACCACCCAGCGGCTTTGGCCAGGTGATGCCGATCAGGCCACGTTTGGCCAGTTCTCGGGTGAACGCCGGATCGGGCCCGCGCATCCAGGAGTCGCAGCTGGGCGTGAAGTCCCAGGACGCCACCAGTTCGCGGACCGCGCGGCGCAGCTCGTCCAGTTCGTCAACCACGTATGGCCTCCTGTGCCACCAGGTATCCCCGTTGCGCCGCCTCGGTGAGGACGGCGGCGGCCACCGACAGCTCCTCGTCGGTCGGCGCCTTCGCCAACAGCGCGCCGGTGGTGCCGGCGCCAAGGGCGCGCAGCCGGTCGGTGAGCACCGCCTCGTCGCGCGCGGCGGTCAGCAGTTGCGGCGCCGGTCCTAATCGGACGGTGCCCCATCTGGTGAGCAGCCGGACCCGGGTGGTGGCCGACGGCGCGGCGGTGACGTGCTCGACGTGCGCGACGATGCGGCCGGGATCGGCGCCGCCGTAGAGCACCAGCAGCTCCCCCGCCCCGGCGGCCGCGTCCGGCGCGCCACCGCCCCCGGGTAGCCGGACCTTCGGCGCGCGGTAGTCGCCGATCGCGGTGGAGTTGAGCCGGCCATCGAGGTCGACGTTCGCCGCGTCGAGCACCACCAGGTCCGCGCGGCGCACCAGGGCGCCGAGGACGTCGCCGGTGGTGCCCCGCCAGGTGATCGCCGAGCCGAACGCGGCGAAGTCGGTGGTCGAGGTCGGCAGCTCGTCGGCCGGGCCCTCGGTGGCGAACCCGGCCTCGAACAGCTGTCGGAACGACGGGGTGGCGCCGTCGAGACGGGCGGCGACCTCGCCGGCGAGCACCGGCCAGTGGAAGCCGGTGAACACCCAGCCGGTGCGGCGGAACTCGCGGGCGGCGCGGACCAGGAAGTCGAGCACGTCGGCGTTCACCGCGACCTCCCGGCGTCCACAGCGGACACATAGGCGGCGACGTCGCGCGGATAGTGGCCGGGCACGCCGTCCGGCGCGACCGCGCCCGGCAGCTCGACCACCGTGTCCACGAGCAGGCCGAGCAGGTCGACCCCGCTCGCCCGGACCTCGGCCGGTGACCCGATCCGCTCGGCCACCACGACGACCCGGCGCGCGGCCCCGGCCGCGGCCAGCGCCTCCCCGGACGGCTCGCCGAAGGAGCAGTCGCCGTCGGCGCCGGCGAGTGCGGCGTGCACGAACGCGACGTCCACCGGCAGCGCCCGGACCACGGTGGCCGCGCCGAACGGTGTGTCCACAGTGGCCAGCATGCCGGCCGACCAGCCGTCGGCGAGGAACCCGGTGTCCTGGTGCACGGTGACCGGCGCGAACGGCACGCCGTGCGCGGCGGCCCCGAGCGCGGCGGCCAGCACGCCCATCGGCAGTTCGTGCCAGCGGATGGCGGCCCCCTCCTGCCAGGCCCGGCGGAACCGCCAGGCAGGCGCCGGGCCGACCGCGCTCCAGCAGTGCGCGAAGGTCACCTCGGCCACGATCCCGGCACCGATCAGCCGGTCGAGCAGCAGGCCACCGGAGGCGACCACCACGTGCAGGTCGCGCACGCCCGACCGGACGAGCTCCTCGCCGACCGCGAACAGCTGCGCGCCGAAGTTGCCCAACCACACGGTGTCGCCACTGCGCACGGACGCGACGGCGCTCGGCAGGTCACCCACGGCGGCTGCCAGCCGCCTGGCGCACCAACAGTTGTGCCGGCCGGTACCTCGGGTCGCCGAAACCGTCGAGCAGTGCGCGCAGCCCGGCGAGCACCTCATCCGGTCCGGTGCGGTCGAGGTAGGCCAGCGGGCCGACCGGGTGGTTCATCCCCAGCCGCAGCGCGAGATCCACGTCCGCCGCGGCCGCGGTGCCCTCCTCGACCAGGGTCAGTGCCTCGTTGACCATGGTGTGCGCCAACCGGTCCACCACCAGGCCGGGCAGCGCGAGCACCGGCACGGAGGCGACGCCGAGCGCGTCGACGGCGTCGTAGGCGCCCTCGATCCCGGCGACCTCGTCGGCTACCACCTCGGCGAAGGTGTGCTCTCCCAGGCGGTGCAGCCGCAGCCAGCCCACACCGGGCGGCAGGTGGTCCACCCAGCCGCCGGCCGAGGAGTCGACGACCACCCGGTGCTCGGCGGCCAGCGCGCGTACGGCGGCGACGTCCTCGGGGGTGCACCCGACCGCCCGGTACACGTGCACCTCGGTGTCCGCTGTGGACTGTGGGGTACGGACCGCGGCCGCCTGCGCCGCCCGTGGTTTGCCGGCGGCGTAGTCGTAGTAGCCGCGACCGGCGGCGCGGCCGGTGGTGCCGGCGCGCACCAGTTGGCGGGTCAGCGGGATCGGCCGGTAGCGCGGGTCGCCGAACTCCCGCAGCGCGGTCTCCGACGAGCCGAGATGGGTGTGCAGGCCGGTGAAGTCGAGTAGTTCCAGCGGTCCCATCCGGTGGCCGAGCGCGGCCTTCACCGCCGCGTCGACCACCTCGGGCGTCATGCCCTGGGTCACCAGCAGCTGCGACTCGTAGTACAGCGGCCGGCAGACCCGGTTGACGATGAAGTTCGGGGAGTCCGCGCACAGCACGGCGGTCTTGCCAAGCCCGTCGACCCAGGCCCGTACCGAGGCGAGGACCTCGGGGGCGGTGCGCGCGCCCCGGATGATCTCCACCAGCCGCATCCTGGTCGGTGGGTTGAAGAAGTGCAGCCCGACCACCCGCGCCGGGTCGCCGTAGGCCACGCCGAGCTCGCCGATGCTCAGCGAGGAGGTGTTGGAGGCGACCACCAGCCGGTCGTTGCCGGCCGCGCGGACCTCGGCCAGCAGCGCCCGCTTCGCCTCGAACCGCTCCACCACGGCCTCGATGAACAGGTCGGCGTCGCGGACCGCGTCCCCGACGCTCGCCGCGGTCGACACCGTCACCGGCGGATCGGCTTCCGCCATCAGGGTGTGGTACCCACGCGCGGTCGCCTCCCGATCGACGTCCACAATGGACACCGAGGCGCCGGCGGCGGCGAACACCCTGGCGATGCCGCGGCCCATCGGTCCCAGCCCGGCCACCACGACCCGCAGCGTCGACAGCTCATTCATCACGCCACCCGCTCGATCACCGCGGCGACCCCCTGCCCGCCGCCGACACACAGGCTCGCCACGCCGAGACCGCCGTCCCGCCGGGCCAGCTCGTGCAGCAGCGAGACGACCAGCCGGCACCCGCTCTGCCCGGTGGGATGGCCGAGCGCGATGCCGCCGCCGTTGACGTTGACCCGGTCCTCGTCCAGCTTCAGCTCCCGCACGTTCTGCACGATCTGCGCGGCGAACGCCTCGTTGATCTCCACCAGGTCGAGGTCGGCTGCCGACACCCCGGCGCGCGCCAACGCCTTCGGCACGGCGAAGGTCGGCCCGACCCCCATCACCGTCGGGTCGACCCCGACCGCGCTGAACGAGCGCAGCCTGCCCTGGGCAGCCAGCCCGTGCGCGGCCACCGCGTCGGCGCTGGCCAGCACGACCGCGGCCGCGCCGTCGGCCATCTGGCTGGCGTTGCCCGCGGTCACCGTCCCACCCTCCACAAAGGATGGCTTGAGCCTGGCGAGCCGTTCGGCGGTGGTGTCGGTGCGGAAACCCTCGTCCCGGTCGAGCAGATCGCCGTCGGCCAGCGGCACGTCGACCACCTGGCTCGCGAAGTACCCGTGTTCCCAGGCGGCGGCGACCCGCTGGTGGCAGCGCAGCGACCACGCGTCCTGATCCGCGCGCGCGATGCCGTAGCGCTCGGCGATGTTCTCCGCGGTCTGGCCCATGTTCAGTCCGCACACCGGATCGGTGCCGCCGTCGCGCCAGCCGTCGGCCAGCGTGATGTCACCCCGGCGCACGCCACCCCAGCGCAGGGCACCCGAGGCCAGATAGGGCATCGTGCTCATCGACTCGGCGGCCACCGCCACCACGATGTCCGCCTCGCCGGTGGCGATCGACTGCCAGGCCAGCTGGATCGCCTTGAGCCCGGAGGCGCAGGCCATGTTGACCGTCTGGGCCGGGGCCCGCTCCGGGAAGCCCGCGCGCAGCGCCACCTGCCGACCGGGGTTGGGCCCGTTGCCGGCCTGCCGGCAGTTGGCCAGCACGATCTCCTCGACCAGCTCCTGGCCGATCCCTGCCCGGGCAACGGCTTCCCTGGCCGCCAGGGTGGCCAG
This sequence comes from Actinophytocola sediminis, assembly GCF_054779715.1. Taxonomy (NCBI): domain Bacteria; kingdom Bacillati; phylum Actinomycetota; class Actinomycetes; order Pseudonocardiales; family Pseudonocardiaceae; genus Actinophytocola; species Actinophytocola sediminis. The sequence continues at coordinate 70,951 of NZ_BAAGXS010000010.1, forward strand.
CTCGACGACGGGGGTCTCGCGCAGCGCGCCGCCGTAGCGCCCGTTGGGCGTACGGACGGAGCCGAGCAGCAGGACGTCACGGGACACGCGGGGATACCTCCGGCTCGTTCGCGCGGACAACCCGCCGCGCCTTGTGGGTCGTCCGGGGCAGGGTCCCCGGCTCGACGATGTCGACCACCGCGCGGACCGACAGGTCGGCCCGCAGCGCGGCGGCCACCCTGCCAGCCACGCCGTCCACAGTGGACTCGATCTGGAGTCGCAACGCGGTCGGGTAGCCGGTGGCCGGGTCGGCCAGCGCCGGGTCGATGACCACGCGGAACTCCGTGAGGTCCGCGACCGTGCGGCGCACCACGTTCTCCACCGCCGACGGGAAGACGTTCACGCCCCGCACGACGAGCATGTCGTCGGCCCGGCCGAGCACGCCGCCGGCGAGCCGCGCGTGCGTGCGGCCGCAGGCACACGTGCCGCGGTCGCGAACCACGACGTCCCCGGTCCACCACCGCACCAGCGGGCACGCCTGTTTGTCCACATGGGTCAGCACCAGGACACCGGGTTCGCCGTCGGGCACCGGCTTTCGGGTGGTCCGGTCGAGGACCTCGGCGTACACGAAGTCCTCCGTCAGGTGGCCACCCGCCTGCGCGGCGCACTCCCAGGCGATCGGCTGGAACTCCAGACAGCCGTAACCGTCGTGGCAGCGGGCGCCCCACGCGCGTTCGATCAGCGCGCGGGTGGCCGCGACCCCGCCGCCCGGCTCGCCGCCGACCATCACGTGCCGCACGCCCGACTCGGCGAGGGGTCTGCCAAGCGAGTCGGCGCGTGCGGCGAGGTGCAGCAGGAACGACGGGGTGCCGCCGACCGCTGTGGTCCCGTAGCGGAAGATCGTGTCGAGTTGGCGTTCGGTGTCGCCGGAGCCGCCGGGGATGACCGTCGCGCCGAGGCGGGTGTAGCCGAGCGTGCCACCGAGCCCGCCGACGAACCAGGCGTAGGAGAACAGGCACTGGTAGACATCGCCGCGCCGCACGCCCTGGCTGTAGGCGGCGCGGGCGTAGAGGTCGGCCCAGCGGTCGAGGTCGGCGCCGGTCCAGGCGACCGGGGTCGGACTGCCGGTGGTACCGGAGGAGAAGTGCACCCGGGCGACGTCTTCCCTTGGTACGGCGAGGAAGTCGCCGTAGGGCGGGTGCTCGTCAATCGAGCGCTGGTAGTCGGCCTTCTCGGTGATCGGCAGGGCGGCGAGGTCGGCGAGGTCGCGCAGTTGGGCGGGATGCCAGCCCAGTTCGTCCCACTGCCGCCGGTAGTACCGGCTCGACGCGTACACCCGGGTGAGCTGGGTGCGCAGCAGGGTGAGCTGGTGGTCGCGCAGCCGGGCCGGCGACCAGGTCTCGCAGTTGTGCAGCGTGTCCACTTCAGACCGCCTCGAGCACGGCGCCGGTACACATGGTGCCGGCCGGGCCACCGAGAAAGGCGACCAGCGAGTCCACATCGGACTCCGGACCGGCGAGTACGGCGTTCACCCGGACACCGCGCGCGGCCGCCTCCCTGGCCAGGCTCCGGCACAGTGAGGTCACCGCGCCGGTGAGCGCCGGGGCGTCCACTGTGGTGCACCGCAGCAGCACCCCGTCCCCGGGCGCCAGGCGCAGCACCGCGTCCCTGGCGGCGACGAACGCGTCACCGAGACCACGGGCGACCCCGCCGGTGGCGGTGGCCGTGAGCCACCCGTCCCCACCGACCTCGACAACAACCTGAACCCGCGCACTCACCCCTGTTCGACCTCGGTGGCGACGGCCCTGGCCAGTACCAGGCGCTGGATCTCCGACGAGCCCTCGTAGATCTCCAGTACCCGTTGGTCGCGGTAGAGCCGTTCGGCGGGGCACGGCTTGCAGTATCCGTCCCCGCCGAAGACCTGGACCGCGAGATCGACCGCGCGGTGGGCCACCTCGCTGGTGTACAGCTTGGCCATCGCGCCGGGCATGGACACCGGGCGGCCGGCGTCGTAGGCCGCGGCCGCCTCGTAGGTCAGCATGCGGGCCGCGGACAGCTCGACGACCAGGTCCGCGAGCCGGAACCCGATGCCCTGGTTCTCGATGACCGGTTTGCCGAAGGTGACCCGCCTGCTCGCCTCGGCCGCGGCCAGCCGGTAGGCCGCGTAGGCGATGCCCAGGCCCTGCGCGGCGACCGTGACCCGACCGAGGTCCAGCGTGCGCAGCGCGAGCTTGAGGCCGCGGTTGACCTGGCCGAGCACCGCGTCCGCCTCGACCCGCACGTTGTCGAGCTTGAGGTTGCTCGTGCGGGTGCCCCGGATGCCCATCTTGTCCTCGATCCGGTCGACGACCGCGCCCGGCGCGTCGGCGGGCACGATGAACGCCGTGATGCCCCGGGCGCCGGCGGCCGGATCGGTCTTGGCGAACACGATGTAGCGGGTGGCGATGCCCCCGTTGCCGATGTAGATCTTCTCGCCGGAGAGCCGATAGCCGTCGCCGTCGGGCTCGGCGACCGCGCGGATCGCCGCGGCGTCGCTGCCGGCACCCACCTCGGTGAGCGCGAAGCTGATCGCCTCACCGGACCGTAGCGGGCCGAGCACCGCGCGCTTCTGTTCGTCGGTGCCGGCCAGGCGCACCGGCACCGCGCCCAGTGCGTGCGCGGCGAGGATCGCGCCGGTCGACGCGCACGCGGCGGAGACCTCCTCGACCACCGAGCAGATGGCGGTCATCGACAGCCCGGACCCGCCGTACTCGGCGGGCACGAGCATGCCGGCGAGCCCGATCTCCACGAATGTGGCGATGTGCTCGTCCGGGTAGCGCTGCTCGCGGTCCAACTCCTCGGCAAGAGGCGCGAACCGTTCGGCGGCCACCGTGCGCGCCAACTCGCGCCAGTGCGCCGCCTCAGGGTCCAGCGCCGGTTCCCACAGCACCGTCATGGCCGCGACTCCTCTGTCGGGTTGCCAAAATCAACGTCGACGTAGATGCTGACAACCGTACACAGGGGACCAATGAAGTCAAGGGGATGCCACGCATGGGAAAGGTCACCACCAGCCGCGTTGATCCCGCCGTCGCGATCGTCACGCTGGACTCGCCGGCCAACCGCAACGCGCTGTCCACCGACCTGCTCGTCGAGCTCGCCGACACCCTGGAGCGCCTGGACGCCGAGCCGGACGTGCGGGCGATCGTGCTGACCGGCGGGCCGACGCTGTTCGCCGCCGGCGCCGATGTCCGGCAGTTGCTGGCGATCTCGCCGGTCGAGTACGCCGCGTCGGCCAGAGGCGTGAGCTGGCGGCGGATCGGCGCGGTCGAGACCGTCCTGGTCGCCGCGGTCGCCGGCTTCGCGCTCGGCGGCGGGTGCGAGTTGGCGCTGTGCGCGGACCTGGTGGTGGCGGCCGACACCGCGGTGTTCGGCCAGCCGGAGGTGAGGCTGGGGCTGGTGCCCGGCGCGGGCGGCACGCAGCGGTGGGCGCGGGCGGCCGGGCGGTATACCGGGGCCGGGGTGGTGCTCACCGGGCGGACCGTCGACGCGTTCGAGGCGCGTGATCTCGGTCTGGTGCACCGGATCGTGCCGGCCGAGCGGGTGGTGGCCGCCGCGGCGGCGGTGGCCGGGGAGATCGCCGCGAACGGTCCGCTCGCGGTGCGGGCCGCACGCGCGGCGCTGCGCCGGTCGGAGGAGTCGCCGCTGAGCGCGGCGTTGGAGTTCGAGCGCCAGCAGCTGTTGCTGATGCTCACCAGCGACGACCACGTCGAGGGGATCACGGCGCTGCTGGACAAGCGGGCACCGCGGTTCGCCGGCCGGTAGGAGGGTTCGCCATGAACGTTGTTCGACTGTCCACGCGGGACTGGCAGGCGGCGGCGACCGAGCTGCGCGCGGCCGAGGGCGTGGTGTTGCTCGAGGCGGCCGGGGTGCGCGAGGTCGACGGCGGGTTCCTCCGCCGGTTGGCCGCGCTGCGCACACCTACCGTCGCGGTCCTGAGTGGACGTTGTGACGCCGGTGGCCTCGCGCTGCTGGCCGAGGTGACCTTGGGGTTCGTCGCCGATGACGTGACGGTGTCGGTGTCGCCGAGTGCCGTGCTGGGGCTCGGGTTGACCTGGTCGCTGCCGAGGGCGGTCGGCGCGGTGCCGGCGCGCGGGCTGCTGTTCGCCGAGTCGCTCGACGCGCGGGCGTTGCGGGCCAGCGGCCTGGCACACGTCGGCGACCCGACGGAGGCGGCGGCGCGCCTGGCCGACCCGGCGACCGCACTGCTGGTGCGCTCGCTACGGGTCGCCGCCCGGTCCACAGTGGACCAGGCCAGCGCCTACGACCACGAGCTGCGGCAGCTCACATGAACACGCTGGCGTTCGGCTGTGGTCCGATCGGTGGGCGGGGCGATGCCGGCCGGGAGGAGTCGCTGGCGGCGGTCGCGGCGGCGTTGGCCGGTGGCGTGCGGCATTTCGACACCGCCCCCAGCTACGGCGACGGCGCGGGCGAACGGCTGCTCGGTGAGGGGTTGCGGGGCTGGCCGAGGGCGACGGTCTCGGTGACCAGCAAGGTCGGCCGGCTGCGGATGGCGATCGCCGACCCGTATGCCGCCCAGCCCGGCGCGCGCCGGGAGCCGCTGTTCGACTTCACCTCGGCGGCCGTGCGGCAGGGGGTGGCGGCGAGCCTGGCCCGGCTCGGCACCGACTACCTGGACGAGGTGCTGGTCCACGACCCGGACGACCAGCTCGAGCTCGCCCTGGCGGAGACGTTTCCGGTGCTGCGTGAGCTGCAGGCGGCCGGCACGGTGCGGTCGGTCGGGGTGGGCACCACGTCGGTGCCGACCGCGCGCCGGCTGGTGGACCTCGGGGTCGTGGACGTGGTGATGATCGCCAACGGGTGGAGCCTCACGCGCCGGGACGCCGGCGGGCTGCTCGACGAGTGTTTGGCGGCCGGCGTTGGGGTACTGGCCGCGGCGCCGTTCGACTCCGGGCTGCTGGCCGCCGACGAGCCGGACCCGTCGGCAAGCTACCTCTACCGGCCGGTTCCGGCGCAGGTGCTGGACCGAGTGCGGGCGATGGCGGCGGTGTGCCGGGAGCACGGGGTGTCCCTCCCCCAGGCGGCACTGCGGTTTCCGTTGCGACACCGGGCGGTGCGCCGGGTGGTGACGGGCATGCGGTCGCCGGCCGAGGTACGCCGCAACCTCGACCTACTCACCGCGCCCACCCCCGAAGCACTGTGGACCGCCCTGGAGCACCCCCCGGCCGCGATGCCCTGAATGAGGCATTGGCGACGTTCACCGTCCCGAATGAGGCATTCAGGGCACTTACCCAGGCCGGGGAACACCGTGGCAGGTCAGGTAATCCGTGAACACCCGGTCCGCGGCCGGATCCGTCCACATCGGACCGGGCGGGTAGTAGAAGGTGAACTCGTCGATCCCGGCCTCCCGGTAGCGCCCGACGAAGTCCTCAACCGCGCCGACGGATCGCCAGAGCGGCTCGGCGGTGACCGCGGGACCACCGGCGAGCAGCATCCGGCGCACCACCCGCCCGGCCGCGGCGCATTCCTCGTCCAGCACGGCGATCCGCCTGCGGGTCAACGCGAGATGCTCCTCGGCGCTGAGCCCGAACCCGCCGTAGGACACCCACCGGTCCGCGTAGGCCGCGGCCACCCGCAACGCCGCCCGGCCGTGCGCGGCGATCGTCAGCGGTACCCGTCGCTCAACTGGCGCCAGCGCGGGAAACCCGTCGACCACGGCCCGCCCGCGCAGCGCACCATCCACAGTGGACACCAGGTCGGCGAACCTGGCCGCCCGCGCGCCGGGCGCCACCCCGGCCGCCGCGTGGTCCCCGGCCGCGTACCCGGAACCGAGACCCAGCTCAAGCCGGCCACCGGAGATGTGGTCCACCGACAGCGCGTGCCGCGCCAACACCGCGGGCGACCGGAGAATCCCGTTGGCCACCAACGGACCCAGTCGCACCCGCGAGGTCGCCCCGGCCAGCGCGGGCAGCACACTCCACGCGTCCAACCACGCCTGCTCCGGATGCGCCGGGTTGAGCACGTGGTCGTCGACCCACACGGTCGCCACGCCGAGATCCTCCAGCCGTCGTGCCCGCGCGCGGAGTTCCGGCCAGCCGACGTTCGGGATGAGCAGCGCGTGCACGGTCATCCAGGGAAACCGCCGACCCGGCCCAGCCGCCCGGACAGCGGCACGCCGAGCCGATCGGTCACCCAGCGCGCGTGCTCGATGGTCTCGTCCAGGTCCAGCCCGGTGTCAAAACCCATGCGGTGCAACGTGTACACCACGTCCTCGGTCGCCACGTTGCCCGAGGCCCCCGGCGCGAACGGGCACCCGCCGATCCCGCCGAGGCTCGCGTCCAGCGCCCGCACCCCGCTGCGCACCGCGGCCACCGCGTTGGCCACCCCGGTGTTGCGGGTGTCGTGCAGGTGCACCCGCGTCGGCACCTCGGGCGCCAGTTCCGCCAGCACCCCGAAGCGCCGCTCGATGTCCGACGGCACCGCGACACCGATCGTGTCGGCCAGACACACCTCGTCGGCGTCCAGGTCGGCCACCTGGGCGGCGACCGCGCGGAACCGCTCGTCGGGCACCTCGCCCTCGAACGGGCAGCCGAACGACGCGCCGATGGTCACCGCGACCGTCACCCCGTCGGCCCGCCCGCGCGCCCGGATGTCGCGCACCGCCGCGATCGCCTCGGCGGTCGACATGCCCTGGTTGCGTTGGCTGAACGTGTCGCTGGCGAGCACCAGCGTGGTCACCTCACGGATCCCGGCGGCCACCGCCCGCTGGTAGCCACGCGCGTTGAGCACCAGCGCGCTGTAGCCGACTCCGTTGTCGGCGAGGGCGGCGACCACCTCGGCGGCGTCGGCCAGCTGTGGCACCCGGTCCGGCCGGACGAACGAGGTCACCTCGATGCGGCGCACGCCGGTCCGCGCGGCGCGCGCGACCAGCTCCAGTTTGTCCGCTGTGGACAGTGTGCGGTCCTCGTTCTGCAGCCCGTCCCGCGGCGACACCTCGACGATCTCGATCATGCTCCCACCCTCCTAGCCCATCAGGGACGCGGCCGAGACCAGCCCGGCCCCACCGTCCACTTCGAACAGTGTGCCGCTCACCTCGTCGGCGACGCCGCTCCCGAGCGCGGCCACCCACTCGGCCACCTCGGCGAGCGTGGTGTCCCGGCCGAGCGGGGTCGTGGCCACGATCCGCGCCAGCACGTCGGCCGGCAGCTCGTCACCGACCCCGGCGGTGAGCACGGTGCCCGGCGCGAGACAGAACAGCCGGATCCCGTCCGCCCGCCACTGCCGCGCCAACGCCGAGGTCAGCGCCGCCATCCCCGCGCGGGCGGCGGCCGAGTGCGCGATGCCGGCGATGCCCCGCTCGGGCGCGGACAGCGACAGCGTCACCACCCGCCCGCCCCGCGCGGCCAACCCCGGGTACGCGGCGGCCACCAACGCCGCCTGCGCGGTGAGGTTGAGGTCGACCACGGCGTCGAAGCCGCGCCGGGAGATCTCCTCGGCCGGGGCGACGAACTGACCGCCCGCGTTGTTCACCAGCAGGTCCAACGCGCCGAGTCCGGCGACGAACGCGGCCGCGGCCTCCCGGTCCCTGATGTTGAGCGCCGTGTGCCGGAACCGGTCGGTGCCGGCAAGCTCGGCGGTCTCGGCCAGCCGCTCGGCCCGCCTGCCGACGCCGACGACCGTCGCGCCCAGCTCCAGCAGCCGCAGGCACACCGCGCGGCCGATGCCCGAGCCCGCCCCGGTCACCAGCGCGGTCCGCCCCGCCAGCGCGCCGGCGGGCAGCACCCTGCACTCCTCGTCGGTCGGCCGGGGCGCGACGGTCACGTGGTCACCACCAGTCCGGGTACCTGCGCGGTCAGCCCGCCGTCGACCGGGAGCACGGTCCCGGTGACGAACGACGAGCCGCCGGCCAACAACCACCACACGGCCTCGGCCACCTCCTCCGGTTCGGCCGGGCGCCCGACGGGGTGCGCGGCGGCGAACGCCGATTGGTCGATCTCGCCCACCAGCCCGGTGCGCACCAGGCCGGGCGCGACCGCGTTCACCCGGACCCCACGCGCCGCGTACTCGACGGCGGCGGTCCTGGTCAGGCCGACGATGGCGTGCTTGCTGGCGACGTAGGCCGCCGAGTGCGCGACCCCGCCGAAGGCCGCGCCGGACGCGGCGTTGACGATCGACCCGCCGCCGGCGGCGAGCATGTGCCGCAGCTGGGCCCGCATCCCCGCGAGCACCCCGCCGACGTTGACCCGCTGCACCCGCCAGAACACGTCGTCGGGATAGTCGGCCAGCCCGGCGCGAGTCCCGGTGACCCCGGCGTTGTTGTAGGCCAGGTGCAGCCCGCCGCCCCACTCCACGGCCCGGTCGACCGCGGCCTCGACCGCGGCGGTGTCGGCCACGTCGACCTCGACCGCGAGCCCGTCGACCTCCGCGGCGACCACCCGCGCGGCCTCGCCGTCCCGGTCGGCGACCACGACCCGGACCCCCTCCCTGGCCAGCCGGCGCGCGGTGGCGGCCCCGATCCCCCGCCCACCACCCGTCACGAACGCGACCAGGCGACGCCCTCCGTCACCCACAACGCCACCGCCGGCACGAGCCGAGTGGCTGCCACCCGCACCCAGGGGGAACGGAACGCAACCCAGCCACCGACACGTGCCCAACCGGAGGAAACCAACTCAACGCGACGGGAACTGCTAAGCCCGGGGAGGCGGTACAGCCAGTGCGGTCAAGGACATCTCGATGAAGGCCTCGCCGAAGTCGGCCAGGCTGCGGTCGCCCTTCGGGTTGTACCAGCGGTGCATCCAGTTGAACATGCCGATGATGCCGAGCACGGCCGTCTGCGGGTCGATGTCCGTGCGGAACTCCCCCGCCCGCGCGCCGCTCTGGATGACCGAGGTGAGCGTGCGGCCGTAGCGGTCGGCGTTGTCCCGGATGTGGTCGGCCTCCGGGCCGGTCATCACCTGGTGGACGTTCTCGCTGAGGAAGATGAACAGCTCCGGCAGCTCGGCCATGGTGCGCACGTACTCGCGCAGCGCCGAGGCCAGCCGCTGGGGCGCCGGCTCCGGTTGGGCGGCGACCTCCTCCAGCCGGGTGCGCATCGTCTCGATCGGGTCGTGCAGCAGCCCGACGAGCAGCTCCTCCTTGGTGCCGACGTAGTAGTAGAGGGTCGCCCGGCTGATGCCGACCTCGGCGGCGACGTCCTCCAGCGTCGACTGGCCGTAGCCCAGCCGGGTGAACACCCGGCCCGCCCCGGCGAGCACCTCCGCCCAGCGCGCGTCCGACCGGCGGCCACTGGCCTGTCTGCGCTCCATCCGCCGCCGGGCGATGTCGCTCGCCGGCGGGGCCCCGGTCGTGGACCCCGACCTGGTCGGCGTACGGCGTTGACGTGGCGCGGCCACTGCGGATCGAACTCCCTCGTCCTCGACGGCGCCCCGCATCGCCGGGGACACCTGCTCTCTCCGCCACCCTAGACCGCACGGAGTTCGCGTTTGAGGACCTTCCCACTGGCGTTGCGGGGAAAGTCACGATCCACGGAGAACTGGGCCGGCACCTTGTAGCCGGCGAGCTGGGACCGGCAGTAGGCGCGCACCGCGTCCTCGTCGAGCCCGGCACCGTCCTCGAGGATGACATGCGCGCGGACCACCTCGCCCCAGTGCTCGTCCGGGACGCCGACCACGGCGACCTCGCGCACGCCGGGGAACCGGCCGAGCACGTCCTCGATCTCCACCGGGTAGATGTTCTCCCCACCACGGATGATCATGTCCTTCTTCCGGCCGCTGAGGTACAGGTAGCCGTCCTTGTCCCGCCACGCCATGTCCCCGCCGCGGAACCAGCCGTCGACCAGCACCTTCGCCGTCTCGGCCGGCTGGTCGAGGTAGCCGGACATGACCGCGTCGGACCGGGTGACGATCTCGCCGACCTCGCCGTCTGGCACGTCGGTCAGCCCGGTGGTGTCGTCGGGGTCGCACAGCCGCAGGTCGACCCCCATGCCGGCCTTGCCGATCGAGCCGAGCAGGTGCTCCTGGCCGGCCAGCGCGCGCCGGTGGTCCTCGGGGGTGAGCACGGTCTGCAGCCCGGCCTCGGTGCCGGCGCCGAACATGTTCAGGAAGTCGCAGTGGAACCGGTCCATCGCCCGCCGCAGCAACGCCGGCGACATCGGGGCCGCGCCGTAGCCGATCGAGCCGAGCTGGGAGAAGTCGCCGTCGCGCACGGCCGGCTCGTGCAGCAGGGTGTCGATCATGGTCGGCACCAGGAACACGCCGTCCAGGCCCCGGTTGGCCATCCAGTGCGCGACGGTCGCCGGGTCGAACGCCGGCAGCACGAGCGAGGTGTGTCCACGTGCGACACCCGACAGCGTGTACAGCATGCCGCCGACGTGGAACAGCGGCGCGGCCGAGTAGTGGAAGGAGATGTTGGTCATCCGCCGCTCGACGATGCACTGCATGACCATGTGTTTGGCCATGCGCTGGGAGTGCAGCACGCCCTTGGGCAGCGCGGTGGTGCCGCTGGTGAAGGCGAGGCAGACCAGCTCGTCGTCGGCGACCGGGGTGTCGATCTCCACGTCGTCCCCGTCGGCGACCAGCCGCTCGTAGGACTCGTCGCCGGACGCGGAGTCGTAGCTCACCGTCACCTTGAGACACGGCACGTCGACCCCGCGCACCATCTCGGTGTACCGGTCGGAGAAGAACAGCACCTTCGCCTCGGCGGTGGCCAGCAGCATGGCCAGCTCCGGCGGTGCGAGCCGGAAGTTCAGCGGCACATAGATCGCGCCGAGCTTCATGCAGGCCAGCAGGGTCTCGACGTACTGCGGCGAGTCGGTGGCGAACAGCGCGACCCGGTCGCCCTTGGCCACCCCCATCCGCCGCAGCGCCGAGGCGAGCCGGTTGACCCGGCTGTTGACCTCACGGAACGTGTATGTCTCAGATTCAGTGACGAAGCAGGCCCTGGTGGGCACCGTGCTGGCGTTGATGCGGATCCAGTCCGCCATGCGCGAGTTCTGCTGGACGACCATGTCCACTCCGGAGTCGAGCCGACGATCAGGACAGCTTCGGCAGTACCTCGGTGCCGATGAGTTCGATGGAGCGCATCACCTTCTCGTGCGGGATGTTGTACGACTGCACGAGCAGGAGCAAGACGTCGACGCCAACCGCTTCGTAGCGTCGGCACATGGACACGAAGTGGTCCGGGTCTCCACACAGGACGGTCTCGTTGTTGACCAGGTAGTCGAACGTGAGATCGGTCAGCTCCATGCCGCCGAGCAGCTTGCGGGCGTACTCGTAGCTGCCGAGGTTCGAGCCCTCTTTCCAGGCGCCGAGCCCGGCCACCGACTTGAGCGAGTTCTGGATGTACCACGGGAACGGCTCGCGGGCGTCCTCGTGCGCCTCCGCGGTGGTCTCCGCGCAGTGCGCCTGGGCGAAGGTCGCCACCCGGTTGTTGATGAACTTGCCGACCGGCTGTACCTGTTCCATGCCCTCCCGGTAACGGCTGAGCCGCTTGGTCAACGCCTCGGGCGGGATCGCGACCGAGAACGACAGCAGGCCCATCCCCTTGCGCCCGACGATCTCGTGGCTGTCGGCACTCGAGGTCGCCCCCCACAGCGGCGGGTGCGGCTGCTGCATCGGCTTGGGCACCACCCCGCGCGGCGGCAGCTTGAAGTACTCGCCGTCCCAGCTGAACTCCTCCTCGGTCCAGCTGCCGACGATGACCTCGAGCGCCTCCTCCCACATCGGCCGGGTGTCCGCCGGGCTGATGCCGAAGCCCTCCATCTCGATGCGGGTGCCGGAGCGACCGGTGCCGAACTCCAGCCTGCCCTTGGACAGAATGTCCACAGTGGCCGCCGCCTCGGCGGCGCGCACCGGGTGGTTGTACGGGAACGGCAGCAGCCGCACCCCGTGACCGATCCGGATGTTCTGCGTACGGGCCGCGATCGCGCCGTACAACACGCCGGGAGCCGAGGAGAACGAGTACTCGTCGAGGAAGTGGTGCTCGACGGTCCACACGCTGTGGAACCCGAGCCGGTCGGCCAGCTCGATCTCCTGGAGGGTGTTCTCGAAGGCGTTGTAGGCGCTGTCCGGGCCCCACGGGCGGGGCACCGGCAGTTCGTACATGAGGGCTAGCTTCACGAGGCGGCTCCCGCGATTGATCCGGTGTGGACGTAGGACGGGGTGGCGCCGAGGTCGAACGCGACCAGCTGTCCGGTGAGTCCGAAAGTGACATACAGGCTGCCGTCGTCGCCGACACAGCAGTTGGTCGGCTGGGTTCCCTGGCCGGTCTCGATCGACTCCGTGAGCTCCCCGCCGGCGTACAGGTGGATGACGTCGCCGACGCTGCCACAGACGTAGAGCGTCCCGGCGCCGTCGAAGCACAACCCGTCCGGCATGCCCGATGGCAGCTTGCACACCTGTTCCGGCGGACCGAAGTCGCCGCCGGAGACCTCGAAGGCGAGCACCTTCCTGGTCAGCGACTGGGTGAGGTAGAGCCTGCCGTCCGGTCCGAACACGACCCCGTTGGGCATCGCGGGCACCTCGACGTGGCCGAGTTGGGCGCCGTCGGCGCCGATGGCCACGATTCGGCCGGGGTTGATGTTGCGCAGGTCCTCCCAGTTGGCGCTGTCGGTGACGTAGAGCGTCCCGTCCGGACCGAAGCACAGGTCGTTCGGCCGGTGCGGTGTCTGGCCGGGCAGCACGCCGCCAACCGTGGTGACCGTGCCGTCCGGATCGACGCGCTGCACACACCCGTCGAACTGCCGGGGCGCGTGCCAGTAGCCGGTGCCCTCGGCGGACAGGCCGCCGTTGTTGGCAACGTACAGCTCGCCGTGCGCCCCGAGCGCGCTGCCGTTGGGCCCGCCACCGCAGTCGCCGACCACGGTGACCGTCCCGTCCGGACCGACCCGGCTGACCGACTCGCCCTTCATCTCGACCACCGCCACCGCGCCGTCACCGAGGTAGCTCGGCCCCTCGGGGAACCGGAGTCCACTCGCGACGACGCGCTGCCCGGCGGTCACGACTGCGCTCCCGCCGATTCCAGCTCGGTGAAGTCGACCGGGGGCAGCTTCTTGATCCGGGGCATGACCTTGTCCGCGAACAGTCGCATGTTGCGCTCGGCCATGTCGTTGGTCATCCCGGAGAACGAGCAGACCGCGTTGAACCCGTCATTGCCCACTTTGGACCTGATGTCGACGATGCGCTCGTAGCACTCGTCCGGCGTGCCGTAGATCTGCAGCTCGATGAAGTTGTCGACCACCTTGCCGGAGCCCTTGTTCTGGATGTAGGAGGCCAGCTTGCGGTAGTACTCGTAGCCCTGGGTGTTCGCGAAGTGCCGGCCGCCGAGCTCGTAGTGGGTCATCACCGACTCGTAGTAGGCGCCGATGTACTCCTGGGCCATGTCCTTGGCCTTGATCGGGTCCTCGTCGCAGCACACCCAGCCGGTGACCATCGGCGCCGGCGCCTCAACGCCCTTCAGCTCGCGGAACTGCTGGCGGTAGTTGCGCATGTCCGCGGAGACCTCCTCCCAGTCCTTCTGGGGATTGATCAGGATGCCGGCGCCGACGTCGGCCATGATCCGCACCGACTCCGGCGACACCGCGGCCGCGTAGAGCCGGTTGTGGAACGACTTCGTCGGCTTGGGACGCAGGTCCCTGCGCGGGATCTGGTAGTACTTCCCGTCCGCCTCGAGCACGCCGGTCTCCAACGCGCGCAACACGATCTCGGCCGACTCCACGAACCGCGCCCGCGACTCGTCCATCGGGATGCGCAGGCCCTCGAACTCGATCCGGCCAAGGCCCCGGCCCATACCGAAGATGAACCGCCCGCCGCTCATCAGGTCGAGCATGGTGACCTGCTCGGCGACCCGCACCGGGTCGTGCCACGGCAGGATCACCGCGCCGGAGCCGAGCAGGATGTTCTTCGTCCGACCGGCCATATAGGACAGGAACTGCACCGGGTCGGGGCACATCGTGTACGACGTGAAGTGGTGCTCGACGCCCCAGAGCATCTCGAAGCCGAGCGGCTCGGCGAGGTCGCACAGTCGCAGCTCGTCGTCGTAGACGCGCTGGTCGTCGGCGGCGTCCCCGCCGCCCTGGAAGATGGTGGTGTATCCGACTCGCATCGAGCCTCAGACCCTTCCCTTGACATCGAGTGATCGGCTGGCTGATCGGGCGCCACCAAGCCGTTGGTAGGTGCCGTGACAGAAGACCAGCGGTCCCCCGGCGGACCCGGCGGACAGATCGTGTACGTCGGCGAGCACGAAGCGGTGGTCGCCCGCGTCGGTGATGCTGTTGGTGGTGCAGTCGAACCACGCGAGCGCGTTGTCCAGCACCGGTGACCCCGTCGGCGACGGATGCCACCCGACCCCGGCGAACTTGTCGCCGCCGGAGACCGCGAACGCGCGGCAGGTCGCCTCGCCGTCCTCGCCGAGGACGTTGACCGAGAACCGGCCGTGTGGCTCGATCTCCGGCCACGTCGTGGACGCGTGCGCGACGAAGAACCCGACCAGCGGTGGGGTGAGCGACACCGAGACGAACGAGCCGACGGCCAGGCCGACCGGCCCGCTGGGGGTCGCGGCCGCGACCACGGCCACGCCGGTTGGCACGTGTCGCATCACCTGCCGCAACCGGTCCGGGGTCACCTCTCGTTCCTGCATCGCGGTCACCACGGCTCCCTTCCGGCTGTGGTTCCGGTCGAGCACAACGACTCGCCGTCCAGGGCGAGGTCGTGGCCGAGCCGGACCTGCTTGGTGTGGAGGTAGTGCACGTTCTCCGGCGCGGGGACGGTGCGCAGCGGTCGCACGGTCACCGACAGACCGGCCGCGCGCAACGCGGCCACCTTGTCCGGGTTGTTGGTGAGCAGGACGACCTCGCGCAGCCCCATCCTGGTGAGCACGCCGGCCGCCGGGCCGAAGTCGCGCGCGTCGGCCGGATGGCCGAGGCGCAGGTTGGCGTCGACGGTGTCCGCGCCCCGGTCCTGCAGCGCGTAGGCACGGAACTTGTCCGCCAGGCCGATACCCCGGCCCTCGTGGCCGCGTTCGTAGACCAGCACGCCGCGTCCGGCCGCCGCGATGGTCGCCAGGGCGGCGCGCAGCTGCTCGCCGCAGTCGCAACGCAGGGAGGCGAACAGGTCACCGGTCGCGCACTCGGAGTGCACGCGCACGAGCACCGGCTCGTCGGCGGACAGGTCGCCAAGGGAGAGCACCAGGTGCTCCTCCGCGTCCTGTCCGGTGTGGACCAGCTCGGCGACGAACTCGCCGTAGGCGGTGGGCAGCGGGATGCTCGGCACCGCGCGCTCGCGGTGGCGGGCCTCGACGATGTCCTTGATGTCCACGACGTGCAGGTCGAAGCGCCTGGCGAACTCCACGATGTCCTCGCCGCGGACCATGGCGCCGTCCGGGCGGGTCAGCTCGCAGATCACCATCACCGGCTCGATGCCGGCGAGCCGGGCGAGGTCGACGGCGGCCTCGGTGTGTCCGGTGCGGCCGAGCACGCCGTCGGGGTGGGCGCGCAGCGGGAACATGTGACCGGGGCGGGAGAAGTCGGCCGGGCCGGCGTCCTGGTCGGCCAGCCGGCGGGCGGTGGTCGCCCGGTCGCCGGCGGACACGCCGGTGGTGGTGCGGTCCAGCGCGTCCACGCTGACGGTGAACGCCGTGGCGTGCCGCTCGGTGTTGTCGGTGACCATCAACGGCAGCTCGAGCGCGTCGGCGCGGTCGTTGGTCATCGGCACGCAGACGATCCCCGAGCAGTGCCGCAGGAGGAAGGCCATCTTCTGCGGCGTCATGTGCGTGGCGGCCAGGACGAGGTCGGCCTCGTTCTCCCGGTCCGCCGCGTCCACCACGACGACGAACTCGCCGTGGGCCACGGCGTCGAGCGCGTCATGCAACCTGCCAGCCATCGCGCGGCTCCTCGCGTCATCGCTTGTGTTGACGAAGACGGTAGCCGGAGCCGCTTCCTGCGTCAACGTTTACGCTGACTATTGCCATCAGCCCTGGTCGGAACCTAGATTGACGACGCGACAGTCTGTGGCTGTCGGGTGAACGTCGACGACGACAGGGGTTGTGGAGATGACCGTCAGCGCCGAACAGGACACCAGGCCACCCGAGTTCGTCGGGGATGGTGGGCGGGCGCTCGCCGTCGAGATGATGCGCCGGATGCAGCGCGTGCGGCTGTTCGAGGAGGCCACGATCGCGCTGTTCCACGCCGGCGAGCTGCCGGCGATGGTGCACCTGTCGATCGGCCAGGAAGCCGCGGTGGTCGGGGCCTGTGTGGCCACCGAGACCACCGACTACATGACCGGCAACCACCGCTCACACGGGCACCCGATCGCCAAGGGCGCCCGGCTCGACGCGCTGATGGCCGAGCTGCTCGGCAAGGCGGGCGGGGTGTGTGGCGGCAAGGGCGGCAGCATGCACCTGGCCGACTTCTCTGTCGGCAGCCTGGGCGAGTCCGGCATCGTCGGCTCGGCGATCCCGGTGGCCACCGGCGCCGGGCTCGCGGCCCAGGTGCGGGGCAGTGACCAGGTGGCGCTGTGCTTCTTCGGCGACGGCGCGGCCAGCGAGGGCGTGCTGCACGAGTCGATGAACATGGCGAGCATCTGGAAGCTGCCGGTCATCTACTTCTGCGAGAACAACGGCTACGCGGTGAGCGTGACGGCCGAGGAGTCGTTGTCGGTGCCCGACATCGCGATCCGGGCGGCCGGTTACTCGATGCCGGGCACCGTGGTCGACGGCCAGGACGTGCTCGCGGTGTACCGGGCCACGCGCGATGCCGTGCGCCGGGCACGCGCCGGCGACGGCCCGAGCCTGGTGGAGGCCAAGACCTACCGCTTCCACGAACACGCCTACGGGCTCGTGGTGTCCAGGCCGTACCGCGATCAGTCCGTTGTGGACACCTGGTTCGACACCGTCGACCCGGTGACGCTGTTCCACGACCAGCTCGTCGGCTGGGGGGTGGCCACCGAGGACGAGCTGGTGGCCCTGTACGACTCCGTGAAGTCCGAAGTAGACGAAGCGGTCGAGTTCGCCCGCCAGTCCCCGTTCCCCCCACCGGAGGCGGCCTACGCCGACCTCTACGCCCCGACCCCGGAGGAGCAGGCATGACGACGGCGAAGACCAGGGTCAAGCAACTCGGGTTTCTGCAGGCGATCAACCAGGCGCAGACCGAGGAGATGACCCGCGACGAGCGGGTGATCCTGATGGGCCAGGACCTGCGGGCCAACGTCTTCGGCGCGGCCGCCGGCGCGTTGGAGACCTTCGGCCCGTCCAGGGTGCGTGATCTCCCGCTGGCCGAGGCCGGCTCCATCGGCGTGGCCGCCGGGGCGGCGATGGCCGGGCTGCGGCCGATCATCGACCTGACCGTGGCGAGCTTCGTGTTCGGCGCGATGGACCAGTTCGTCTCCCAGTTGGCCAAGGCGCGGTACATGTTCGGCGGCCAGGCCACCCTGCCGGTAGTCGTCCGCGCCGCGCTGTACTACCACGGCGGCACCGCCGGCCACCACGCCGACCGGCCCTACCCGATGTTCATGAACATGCCCGGTCTGAAGATCATCCTGCCGTCGACGGCTCCAGATCTGTTGGGGCTGCTCAAATCCGCCATCCGGGACGACAACCCGGTACTGTGCTTCGAGGACGCCAACCTCTGGGGCCGCAAGGGCCGAGGGCCGATCCCCACCGCCGAGAACCACCTGGTGCCACTGGGTTCCGCGGCCATCCGCCGCACCGGAACCGACGTGACCGTGGTCGGCATCGGCCTTGGCAGCTTCCTCGCCATGGCCGCGGCCGAGGAACTGGCCGCAGACGGCATCAGCGCCGAGGTCATCGACCCGCGCACGCTGGTGCCGATGGACTGGCCGACGATCCTCGACTCGGTCAGCCGGACCGGCCGGCTGGTGGTCGTCGACCCGGCCAACCGCACCTGCAGCGCCGCGAGCGAGATCGCCGCCAGGGTCGTCGAGGACTGCTTCGACGCGCTACGCGGCCCGATCACCCGGGTGACCACCGACGACATCCACGTGCCGTTCAGCCCCGCGCTGGAGAAGCAGATCTATCCCACCAAGGACAAGGTGATCGCCGCCGTGCGCCGCGCGCTGGCCGGCTGACAACTCTGGAAAGGACATGTTGGTGCGACACGAGGTTCGGCTGCCGCAGCTGTCGATGGGCATGAGCGACGCGGAGATCATCGACTGGTACGTCGAGGACGGAGAGCAGGTCGCCGAAGGCGCCGACCTGGTGGAGATCGAGGCGGAGAAGGCCAGGCAGGTGATCACCGCCCCGCACACCGGAGTGGTCCGCGAACTACAGGGCGACACCGGCGACGTGATCGAGGTCCGCGACCTGCTGTGCGTGATCGACGCGAGCTGACCGCTCCGCCCACCGGTCCTGGCCAACTGCCCTGAATGCCCCATTCAGGACGTTGAACGTCCCCAATGCCTCATTCTGGGCATCGCGGCCGGTGGGGCGGGGCGGCCCGCGCGGCTAGCGGGGGAGCATGCGGAAGTCGGCCAGATCTGGGTAGCTGGCTCGGATCAGGTCGATCTCGTCCATCGCGCAGCTCGGTACGGCGGCGACTCGTTCGTCGGCGCACACCTCGGTCAGGGCCGCCGCGGCGGTGGTGTCGTCGAGGTCGGGGGTGAACTGGCCCTCGGTGGCGGCCAGGAGCAGCCGGGAGATCCGGCCGCCGCCCGCGGAGACGACCTCGCCGCTGACCGTGCTCGACCGGTGGGCCAGCGCGAGCACCACCGCGGACACGAAACCCGGGTCCAGCTTGGGGTTGAGCCTGCCGTACACGTCGGCGGCCATCCGGGAGCTGGCCACCGGTGCGATCGCGTTCACTCGGACGCCGTGTTCCGCGCCTTCCAGTGCCAGCACCCTGGTGAGGCCGACGATGCCCATCTTGCCGGCGGCGTAGACGCTGGAGCGCTGCTGACCGAACACCCCGACCGCCGAGGTCGTGTTGACCACCGCACCGCCCCCGTGCGCGCCGAGGTGGCGCCAGGCCGGCAGCAGCAGGTGGAACGCCCCCAGCAGGTGCACCTGTAGCGAGGCGAGCACATCGGGGTATTCCACCTCGGCGAAATGGTTGGTGCGCGCGATGCCCGCGTTGTTCACCAGGATGTCCAGCCGGCCGTACTCGTCGACCGCCCGGTCCACGATGGACTGACCGCCCGCTGGCTCGGCGACCGACGCCGGCGCGGCGATCGCCTCACCACCCGCCGCGCGGATCTCCTCGACCACCCGTTCGGCCGGGGAGTCCCCGTTGTCGGTGCCGTCCACGCCGACGCCGATGTCGTTGACCACCACCCTGGCCCCTCGGCGCGCGAGGTCGAGCGCGTAGCGGCGGCCGAGGCCGTTGCCGGCGCCGGTGACGATCGCCACCTCTCCGGTGAAGTCGAGCATGCTGTCTCCCTTCATGTCGTTTGCGCCCGGCGGTTCGCGAGTATCTCGGCGAACTCCGGGCCGGCCATCGCCTGTTCCTCCAGTGCGAGGCCGTAGCCGAGCGCGCGGCTCGCGGCCGCCTTCAGGTGGAGGTTGAGTACCGACTTCGTGCTGCGCACCGCGAACCTCGGCAGGGCGGCCCAGCGGGCGGCCAACTCGGTGGCCGCCGCCAGGTCCGCGCCGTCGTCGACCACCTCGTGGGCAAGGCCGACCTCGACCGCCTGGCCGGCGGTGAGCAGTTCGCCGTTGAGCACCAGGAACTTCGCCCGGTTGAGCCCGACGATGACCGGCCACAGCGCGGCACTGCCGTTGCCGGCGGTCACCCCGCCGGCAACGTGCCGGTCGCCGATGCGCGCCGAGCGGGCGACGAACGCCACGTCGGCCAGGGTCGCGAGGATCGCGCCGAGGCCGAGCGCGTCGCCGTTCACCGAGGCGATCACCGGCTTGTCCAGGTCCAGCAGGGACTCCACGATCAGCCGGGCCTCCTCGATCGGCGTCAGTCCGGTGCGCGTGGTGAACGTCCTGGTTGGACTGCTGTCCCCACCCCGGCAGAACGTCGTGCCGGCACCGGTCAGCACGACCACGCGGACCCGCTCGTCGCGCCGGGCGTCGGCGAACAGCGTGGTCAGCTCGGAGTGCATCGCGTCGTCCACGGCGTTGCCGTGGTCTGGCCGGTCGAGCGTCAGCGTGCCGACGCCACCGTCCACTTCGATCCGTATCCGGCTGTAGTCACGCTGTCGCAACATGTTTCCTCCGGTTACTCGCGAGCGTCCAGGTCTCTGAGGATCTGGTCACGGCCGAGCATGATGTGCTCGTGCATCAGCTGACCCGCCCTGGTCGGCTCGTTCTTGGCGATGGTGTCCCGGATCAGCTGGTGGAACAGGTTGGACCGCTCCAGCTCCCGGTTGGTGAACTCGCGCAACGCCTCGAACACCAGCGGTGCGTCGACCGCGCTGCTGAGCAGGTGGGCCAGTCGGTGGTGCCGGCTGGCGACGATGATCGCCGAGTGCACCCGGCGGTTGGCCTCGCCGATCAGCCTGGTCCGTTCGATGTGGTCGATGTCCCGGCGGCGGATCGCGCGGCCGAAGTCCCGGATGCCGTCGTCGATCGCGGTCATGTCCTCCGGACTCGCCCGCACCGCCGCCAGCTCGCAGGCGTAGGACTCCAGCCGTGCACGCAGCTCATAGAGGTCGAGAATGTCCTGGCGGCCGAGGGTGCGCACCACCGCGCCCCGGTTGCGTTCGGACACCACGAGTCCGTCGGCGGCGAGCATGCGCACCGCCTCGCGGACCGGTGTCCTGGACAGACTGAGCTCGGCGGCGATCCTGGCCTCGATCAACCGCTCCCCCGGCCGCAGCCGGCCTTCCACGATCCACGAGCGGACCGACGTGTAGGCGAGCATCGGGCCGCCCATACCGGTCGCCGGCATCGGGCCGCCGCCGTAGGCACTCACGACCTCGTCCTGCTCACCCATGAAATCCCCCTGTCCGAGACGTGCCAACTGGTCGGACGTAGAGGGTACGCGGGCGGTGACCGCGCGTGCCCAGGTAACGACGTACGACGCTGTAAGCACGATTTAGCATACAATTTTGCCTCTCTGGCGAACAAGTCCGCAGGAGACTCTTGTTTCGAAGCTCGGATTGTGTGCAATATGCCCTCAGTCGAGTCGAGAGGTGGCGCATCGTTGGGTCCCCTGAGCGGAGTCAGAGTCCTGGAGCTTGGCAGCTTCATCGCCGGTCCCTTCGCCGGCCAGTTACTTGCCGACTACGGCGCCGAAGTCATCAAGATCGAGCCGCCGAAC
This sequence comes from Actinophytocola sediminis, assembly GCF_054779715.1. NCBI lineage: Bacteria > Bacillati > Actinomycetota > Actinomycetes > Pseudonocardiales > Pseudonocardiaceae > Actinophytocola > Actinophytocola sediminis. The sequence goes on from NZ_BAAGXS010000010.1 coordinate 92,141, forward strand.
ACCGGCGATCCCATGCGCCGCTGGGGAATCACCAAGGACGGCGAGTCACTGTGGTGGCCGGCCATCGCGCGCAACAAGAAGTCGGTGACCGTCGACCTGCGTGGCGAGCCCGGCCAGGGACTGTTGCGTCGGCTCGTCGAGAACTGCGACGTGGTGCTGGAGAACTTCCGCCCGGGCACCATGGACCGCTGGGGGTTGGACTACGAGCGGCTGCGCGCGGTCAACCCCGGCGTGGTGGTGGTGCACGTGTCCGGCTTCGGCCAGAGCGGCCCCAGCGCCGGGCACGCCGGGTTCGGCAGCGTGGCCGAGGCGGTCGGCGGCATCCGGCACACCACCGGCTCACCCAACGACACCCCGGCACGATCGGGGATCAGCCTCGGCGACTCCCTCGCCGCGCTGTTCGCCGTGATCGGCACGCTCGCCGCGCTGACCGAGCGGGGCACCAGCGGCCGTGGCCAGGAGGTCGACGTCGCCATCTACGAGGCGGTGTTCGCGCTGATGGAGTCCATGCTCGCGGACTTCCACGTCGGCGGCGTGATCCGGACCCGCAGTGGCAGCGTGCTCCCCGGCGTCGCACCGTCCAATGTGTACCCGACGGCGGACGACGCCGAGGTGGTCATCGCGGCGAACGCGGACTCGGTGTTCGGCAGGCTCACCGAGGCCATGGGCCACCCGGAGCTGGCGACCGACACCAGGTACGCCACCCACGAGGCACGCGGTGCGGCGATGGTCGAGCTGGACACCCTGATCGGCGACTGGACCAGGACGCGCGCGAGCACGGACCTGGTCGATCTCCTGCAACAGCACGGAGTCCCGGTCGGCATGATCAACACGGCGGCCTCGATCCTCACCGACAAGCACTTCGCCGCCAGGGACATGATCCTGTGGCGGCAGACCACGGGCGGCACGGAGCTGCCGATGAACGGCGTGGTGCCGAAGTTCTCCCGCACCCCGGGCGAGATCGACCACATCGGACCGGAGCTCGGCGCCGACACCGAGGCTGTACTCACCACCCTGGCCAACGTCGACCAGCACGAGCTGGCCACCCTGCGCACGGAGGGGGTCATATGAGTACCGACTTACTGCATGTCGAGGGTCTGGTGGTCCGGTTCGGTGGGGTGACCGCGCTGGACGGGGTCTCGTTCGGTGTCCGGGAAGGACAGATCTGTGCCCTCATCGGACCGAACGGCGCTGGGAAGACCACCGCGTTCAACGCGATCAGCAGGCTGGTCCACCCGGCCGCCGGCCGGATCGGATTCGCCGAGCACGACCTGCTCGCGCTGGAGGCCGCCCAGCTGAGTGGGCTCGGGATCGCCCGCACCTTCCAGAACCTCGCGCTCTGGCAGGGAATGACCGTGCTGGAGAACGTGATGGTCGGCCGGTACGCCAAGGGCAGGGTCGGCTTCGCGTCCTCGGTGCTCGGCCGCCCGGCCCGCGTCGAGGACCGCGAGGTGCGCGCCCGCGCCTACGCGATGCTCGACTACTTCGACATCACCGACGTCGCGCACCGGGAGTGCACCGGGCTGCCCTTCGGCACGCTCAAGCGGGTCGAGCTGGCCCGCGCACTGGTCGCCGAGCCACGCCTGCTGCTGCTCGACGAGCCGGCAAGCGGCCTGACCCACGGCGATGTCCGGGAACTGGGCGACATGCTGACCAAGCTGCGCGACGACCACGACATGTCCCTGCTGCTGGTGGAACACCACATGCAGTTCGTCATGGGGATCTCCGACTACGTGGTCGCGCTGGACCTCGGCGCCAACCTGGTCGCCGGCACGCCCGCCGAGCTGCGGGACTCCCCCGAGCTCGTCGAGGCCTACCTCGGAGCGCCGGTATGACCGACACGTTGCTCGAACTCCGGGACGTGCACGCGTTCTACGGCGATGTCGAGTGCCTGCACGGCGTCGACCTGACCGTGGCCGACGGCGAGGTGGTCGTGGTGCTCGGCGCGAACGGCGCCGGCAAGACCACCCTGCTGCGGTCCATCTGCCAACTCGTGCGCACCGAGGGCACCATCCTGTTCGCCGGCGCCCCGATCGGCGCCAACACCTACGACATCGTGCGCCGGGGCGTGTCGATGGTCCCGCAGGGTCGCGGCACGCTGGTCGACCTCAGCGTCGAGGACAACATCCGCGCCGGCGGCTACATCCGACGCGACAAGGACATCGAGGCCGATGTCCGCTACTGGTACGAGGTCTTCCCCGCGCTGGCCAAGCGGCGCTCGACGCTGGCCGGCAGCCTCAGCGGCGGCGAGCAGCAGATGCTGGCCATCGCCAGGGCGTTGATGAGCAATCCCAGGCTGTTGCTGCTCGACGAGCCGTCGCTCGGTCTCGCGCCGATCGTCGTGCGGCAGCTGTTCGACGTGCTGGCCATGGTCGGGGAGGAACGCGCGGTCGCCATGGTCGTCGTCGAACAGAACGCCGCCCTCGCGCTGGGCATGGCGTCGCGCGGCTACGTGCTGGAGGCGGGCGCGGTCGCCGTCACCGGCGAGGCCGACCGGCTGCGCGACGACGAGTCCGTGCGCCGAGCCTACCTCGGCTACTAACCCCCCCGTCCCACACCCAAAGGAGGGTGCCAAGTGGCGATCACCACCACGGGCAGGCCGGACAGTCCGACCGGCCGGCGACCCCGAGGCGGCGACGTGCTCGCCGCGCGGCGCCGCCGGTCGGCCGCCAAGAGCCTCGGTGTCGTCAGCGCGCTGCTGGCGGTCTTCTCCGTCTACGCGATCATCGACGGCGGTCTCACGCTCTATCTCCAGCGCGTGTTCGACGGCGCGACCAACGGCGTGCTCTACGGCATGGTCGCGCTCGCGCTGGTGCTGGTGTTCAAGGCCACCGGCGTGATCAACTTCGCGCAGGGCGCGATGGCGATGTTCGGCACGTTCCTCGCCTTCACCGCGGTGGACAAGTGGGCGATGCCGCTGATCGTGGCGATCCTGATCGGCATGGTGGTCTCCTCGGTCGCCGCCGCCGGCATCGAGCGGGTGCTGATCCGCCCGTTCGACCCGAGCAACCACCTGCCGATCATCATCGTCACCCTCGCCCTCTACCTCGCGCTCAACGCGCTCGCCGCGTTGCTGTGGGGCTTTGACCCGCGCGGGTTCCCGACCCTGTTCCCGACCGACTCCGGGGACTACCTCGCGATCGGCGGCGCCCGGCTGTACTACACCAACATCGGCACCGCGCTGGTCGCCATCGCGGTGGTCGTGGCGCTGCACCTGACGCTGTCCCGCAGCCGCCTCGGTCTCGCGTTCCGCTGTGTGGCAAGCAGTGTGGCCTCCTCGCGGCTGCTGGGTATCCACATCGGACGAACAGTGCAGAGCAGCTGGGTCATCGCCGCCGCGGTCGGCACGCTCGCCGGCTGCCTGGCCGCGCCGACGACCTACCTCGACCCGACGTTCATGGACAAGATCCTCATCTACGCGTTCGCCGCGGCCACCCTCGGCGGCCTGGACAGCATCGCGGGCGCGCTGGTCGGCGGAGTGGTGACCGGGTTGGCGATCGCCCTGCTCACCGGCTACCTCCCGTGGCTCGGCGGGGAGTTCGCGCTCGGCTGCGCGTTCCTGGTGATCATCGCCGTGTTGCAGTTCAAACCATCCGGCCTGCTCGGCCGCCGTACCCAGGATCGTGTGTGATGGCCGCGTTCATCGTTACCGAAGCCAGCGGCGCCCATCGCCGGCTGCGTTGGGGCGCCGGGTTGCTCGGCGCCGCGTTCCTGATCGTGCTCCCGCTGACGATCTCGTCGGTCGCCCAGATCGAGACGATCACCCAGATCGTCTGCTACAGCGTGGCGATCCTCGGCCTCGGCCTGCTGGTCGGCCACTGTGGACAGATCTCCATCGGCCACAGCGCGTTCGTCGGTCTCGGCGGCTACACCACGATCATCCTGGTGGCCGACCACGACTGGCCCTACCTGGCCACGATCCCGGTCAGCGTGCTGGTCTGCCTGCTCGCGGGCGCCATCGTCGGTATCCCGGCGCTGCGCATCCGAGGGCTGTACCTGGCGACGGTCACCATCGCCGTCGCGGCGCTGTTCCCGGTGCTGGTCAACAAGTTCCCCAGCTTCACAGGAGGCCCGAACGGCAAGTTCGCCAACGAGGAGATGACCGCGCCGGACTGGTTCTTCGTCAATCCCTACACTCCGACCGGTCCGCCGACCGACCACTACTACGCGATCCTCGCGGTGGCCGCGCTGATGTTCCTGATCGCGCACAACATCGTGCGCAGCCGGGTCGGCCGTGCCATGCACGCCGTGCGGGACGCGCCACTGTCGGCCGCGGCCTCGGGCATCCCGGTCGCGCGGATCAAGATCTTCGCCTTCGCGGTCAGCGCCGCGTTCGCCGGGGTGGCCGGCTCGCTGCTGGTCATCCAGCTGCCAGCGGTCTCGGACACGCGCTTTGACCTGTACCTGTCCATCTTCCTGCTGGTGGCGCTGATCGCCGGCGGCAGCGCGTCGATCGCCGGCGCGATCCCGGGCGCCATCGTGTTCGTCATCCTGCGTACCTACATCGCCGACTGGGCCGAGTCGCTCGACCTGCTCGGCGGGCGACCGGACGGCGGCCAGATCGTCGGCATCCTGTCCGGCGCCCTGCTCATCGCGTTCGTGTTCCTGTTGCCCGGCGGGGTGATCGACGGACTCAAGCGGCTGCGCCGCCGGATCGTCGAGATCGTCCCCCGCCCACCACGCGACTGGGAGCGGTACCGGTTCACCGCCCGCGCCCAGACCGACCAACCGGCTGTGAGAGAGAGCTGAACCATGTCCCGTTCCACCTGGCAACGACGCCTCGTCACCCTGGCCATCGCACTGGCCACGGCGTCGACGGCGGTCGCCTGCTCGCACGAGGAAGCCAAACAGGCCGCCGACGAACAGAAGTGCGGCCCGTCGGAGACCACCCCCAAGGAGTCCGGCTCCCCGCCGTCGGACGGCAGTGTGCCGACGCCGAACCCGGAGGCCGCGAAGTGGGGCCAGTCCGAAGGGTGTGTCTACACCGGACCGGGCGGCTTCGAGCTCGACCTGAGCGACTGTCCGTCCACATGGGACAACAACACGGGCATCACGGCGGATGAGATCAAGCTGTTCACCAGCATGCCGCACTCCGGCGCGCTGGCCGCGTACGGCGCGATCAGCGGTGGTATCAAGACCTACTTCGACCACGTGAACAAGAACGGCGGCATCCAGGGCCGCAAGGTCTCCATCGACGTCAAGGACGACCAGTACCAACCGGACCAGACGCGCAAGAACGTCGAGGAGGCGGTGCAGTCCGGTGACTACGCGGCGAGCTTCGCGGTCCTCGGCTCGCCCAACAACCTGAACCTGGTCGACTACACCGACAAGAACTGCATCGGCCACTACATGGTCGCCGCGTCGGACAACGAGTTCGGCGACCCGACCAACCACCCGTGGACGACCGGGTTCGGCCTGGACTACTACAACGAGAGCGGCATCTGGGCGAGCTGGATCAAGGAGAAGTTCCCGCAGGGCGCCAAGGTCGCGACCATCTCCATCGGCAACGCGCTGGGCCAGGCCTACATCAACGGCTTCAAGCGGGCGGTCGCGCAGACCGACGGCATCGAGATCATCGACGAGCAGACCAACGACGTGACCGCGCCCAACGTGGACAACGAGGTCACCAGCGCGGCCGCGTCCAAGGCCGACGTGGTGGTGATCGCCGAGGCCGGCACGTTCTGCACGCAGACCATCGGCGCCATCGAGAAGAGCTCCTGGGACCCGGTGGTGGTCGCCGCCCAGCCGTGCGCGCAGATCCAGACGACCTACGCCCCGCTCGGCGAGCAGGGACTGACCGGCAACGGCACCAACGTCGTGCGCTACTACTACGCGCCCAACGACCCGGACAACCCGAACACCGAGTTCGCCAAGCTGTACACCGACACCGTGACCGCCGCGGGCCTCGACCCGAACAACGCCCAGATCGCGAACGGCTGGTTCTGGGCCTGGTACATCGTGCAGGCACTGCAGGACGCGTCCACCATGAAGGGCGGCCTGACCAAGGCGAACATCAACATCGCCGCGCACTCCTTCGAGTCGACCTACCCGCTGATGGTCGACGGCGTGGTCGGCAAGGTGAACGGGCTCGAGGACGCCTACCCGTTCGAGGCGGGCGGCATGTACACCTACACCGGCGCCACCCCGTCCAAGACCGGCGGCTTCGAGTCGGCGGGCCCGCTGATCGACAACAGCGGTCAGCTCGGCAACTGGGAGAAGGCCAAGGGTAATTGACCGAGATCGCGTCGGCGGGCGCTCGCGAGCTGGCACGGGCCGTGGCGACCCGGTCCGTGTCCAGCCGTGAGCTGCTCGACCACTACCTCGACCGGATCGCCGTCTCCGCGCTGAACGCCGTGGTCACGCTGGACACCGAGCGGGCCATGGCCGAGGCGGCGGCGGCCGACGAGGCGACCGCGCGCGGGGCGGCGCGCGGACCGCTGCACGGCGTGCCGATCACCGTGAAGGACGCGATCGCCACCGGGGGCCTGCGCACCACCGGCGGCTCCCCGGAGCTGGCCGGGCATGTGCCGGCCGAGGACGCGCCCGCCGTCGCGCGGCTGCGCGCGGCCGGCGCGATCGTGCTCGGCAAGACGAACCTGCCGACCTGGTGTGGCGACATCCAGACCTACAACGAGGTCTTCGGCACCACCGCCAACCCGTGGGATCCCGGCCGCACGCCGGGCGGGTCCTCCGGCGGGAGCGCCTCGGCCGTGGCCGCCGGGCTGTCCGGGCTCGACCTCGCGTCCGACATCGCCGGCTCGATCCGGATCCCGGCGCACTTCTGCGGGGTGTACGGGCTGAAGCCGTCGGTCGGGGTGGTGCCCGGCGAGGGCTACATCGACCACGTCGGCGGCGGCGCGGTGCCACCGGACGGCAACGTGCTCGGCCCGATCAGCCGCCGCGCCGAGGACCTGGCGCTGGTGCTGGACGTGCTGACCGACCTCCCGCGCCCCGCGTCGAGGACGCTGCCGGAGTTCCGGGTCGCCGCCTGGCTGGACGACCCGGCCTGCCCGGTGGGCACGCAGACCGCCGGGGTGCTGGGGCGCCTGGTGGACACGCTCACCTCGTCCGGGGTCCGGGTCGAGCACACCGCCCCGCCGGTCGCCTTCACCGACCTGTGGCAGCTGCACCTGGACATGGTCCTGGCGGCGGTGGCCTACAACCTGCCGGCCGACGGGGTGCCGCCGGCGACCGCGACCCACCGCGGCTGGCTGGCCCGCGCGGAGGACCGGGCCGTGGCCAGGGCGGCGTTCCGGCGGTGGTTCGCCGACCACGACGTGCTGCTGTGCCCGGTCACCGCGATGCCGGCGTTCCCGCACGACCAGGACGGTGACATCGGCACCCGGTCGGTGCTGGTCGACGGCCGGCGGCGCCCGCACATGAGCACGATCGGCTGGTGTGGGCTGATCAGTGTGCTCGGCCTGCCGTCGGTCGTGCTGCCGGCGGGGCTGACCGAGGACGGGCTGCCGGTCGGTGTGCAGGTCGTCGCCCCGCACCGGCACGACCACGTCGCGGTGGCCTTCGCCCGCCTGGCGGCCGAGGTCACCGACGCCAGCCAGATCACCACCGCGCGATGCTGACCCGCCCCCGCCTGCTGCAATGCAGCGAAGGGTCCCTTCGCTGCGTCCAGCGCAGTCAAGGGACCCTTCGCTGCGGTTGAGCAGCGACCGGGGTCAGGTCAGGTTCTTCTGTTGTACGTCCCAGTCGGTGGTGCACAGGGCGCAGGTGGGGCCGACGAACTGGGCTCGGCTGGTCTGGTCGCCCTTGAGTTGCCATTTCAGCCAGTGACCGCCGACGCGGCCGAACTCGCCGCCGTTGGGCTGGTCGTAGGTGCCGAAGTGGCCGACGTCCAGGTTGCCCATGAACGCCGGCAACCCGGCGGGCAGCCGGTCCCAGTCGTCCATCGCGTTGGGGTAGGCGATGTCGCTCGGCCCGCCGACGAAGTAGGCGACCGGCGCGTGCAGGCGGCCGAGCAGGTAGTTCTGCGAGTCCCGGAGCAGGCCGCTGTTCCACAGGACCGTGGTGGTGATCCTCGGGTCCTCGGCCACCTCGTAGGTCTCGATGCCGCCGCAGGACTGGCCCATCACCGCGACCTTGCTGGTGTCGATCTTGTCCCGGTACTTGCTGCCCACGCGCGAGTTCTCCGCGATCGCCCAGTCGACGGCGTCGATGAGCATGTCGGCGTCGGTCGACCCGCTGCCGCCCGGCCGGCCGTTGGCGATCACCAGGAAACCGTGCGATGCCCACTCGGTCAGGATGTTCTGGAACCAGGTGCCGTCCGCGCGGCAGGCCCCGTTGCCCCACGCGACGATCGGCAGCCGGATGCCGGCCGGGAGCGTGTTGGGGCGGTAGATGGTGTGGTTGTACAACCGGATGGTGGTCTCGTAGCCGGCGTCGTACGGGCCGGATCCGCCGAGGGCCGACGGTGGCTCCGCGGCCACCGTGCCGGCACCGGTCAGCGCACCGACCGTGGCCAGGATGGTGAGAATCGCACCGCGCAATCGCATGGGTCTGCTCCCTCGTGTCCGATAGCGGAAATGGGGTGCGACGCCGCTCGAGAATTGTCGCGGACGCGACCGGTGAGCTACCAGTGACGCGGGGTGAGACTGGTGAAATTACCGATGGTCACCGCACCTGGACCAGCGCGTGCGTGCCGCCGGTCCGCCACGGCTCACCGGTGGCGTCCAGGCGGGCGCGCTCCGCGTCGGGCACGCCGACCACGACGTCGGACTTGAGCGTGCGCACCGCGGCCACCGAACCGGGGAAGTACTCGGTGACCGCCGCGAACGGGGTGGCCGCCGGCCAGGCCCGGTCGCCGACCAGCCGCCGGTAGTTCAGGTCGCCCTTCATGATCGTCACCGATGCCGAGGCGAAGTCGGCGGCGAGGTCGACCGGCATCCGGTCGTAGGCCCACGGCGCGCAGGAGAACGGGTGCGCGCGCACCACGAGCACCCCGTCGACCATCGCCTGCCAGAGCCGGCGGCCGGTCGCCGCGGCCCGCCCGGACGCGCCGGCAAGGGTCCGCAGGGCGGCGACCACGTCGGCGGTCAGCGCGTCGGAGACGTAGTAGGGACAGGGCTTGACGTGCAGGAGCACCGTGGCCGCCCGCCCGGTGGCGAGCAGGTGGTCGGCCAGTACGAGGTCGGGCACGAGCTCCCTGGCCGCGTTGTCGGCCACCACGCACACCGTGCCAGGGCCGGTATCGGCCAGCAGCGCCCACAGCCGCGCGCTCTGGTCAACGACCATGGTGCCCGCGCCGCCGTCGACCTGCCCGAGCCGCGCCGACACCTGGAACCCCAGGTCGGCGCGGTTGCCCCACAGGGAGGCGGTCAGCATGGCAGCGTCCTGGCCGGCGGCCGGCAGCGCGCCGAGGTCGTCCAGCGCGACCAGGTCGGCAGCCAGCTCCCCGGTCGCCAGTTCGGCGGACTTGAACGGCTCGAACGGATCGACCCCGCGCCACGGGCCGGGCGTGAAGTAGTCGACCGCGGCCAGCAGCTTGCGGTAGAAGAAGCTCTCCGCCCACAGGAACGGCACGTCGTACCAGCTCTCGCCGATGTGTCCCCGACCCCAGTCCGCCCAGCGGTCGTGGTCGTGGACGCCGGCGGGCAGCGGGCGGATGGGGCCGGTGAGCTCCTCGGCGAGGTCGTCGAGGGCGCCGCGGATGGCGGGCGGGTAGGGCAGGCCGGCGCGCACCTTCTCGATCAGTGCGGGATGGCGCTCGTGCAGCACGCTCCAGGGGAACGAGCCCGGCGTGTCGCTGCGGATCTCCTCGGCGGTCGGCACAGCTGCACTCTCACACATCCGCGATGAGCCCGCCCCCGAGGGGGACGGGCTCATCGCGTTTCCTGTGGAGTTACGGGTTCGTGTCGAGCGCGACGGCGATGTCGGTGATGTTCAGCGGGAACGCACCCACCGGGGCCACCGCGCCGGTGAACAGGTTGACGGAGTAGAACGTGGCCGGACCGCTGACGGGGACCAGCGCCGCGTAGCCAGCGACGGACACGGTCTTGCCGCCGGAGAGGTCACTGTAGATGTCGAAGCCGGCGTCCAGCCCGGCGTTGACCCCGAGCGCACCGGTCGCGACCAGCTTGCCCTCGTTGGGCGGCGACTGGATCAGCACCTGGTCCAGGACCGTGGAGATGTCGAGCAGCGTCGTCGCGGTGCCGGGGTCAAGGTCGTTGTTGGTGTAGGCGGCCGCGGTGACTCCCCTGGCCGCCGCCAGGCTCGGCGGCACGGTCAGCGTGCCGTCCTCGACGGTGCTGTGGTCGTGCAGGTTGTGGCGCAGGTTCTGGCCGTTGTCGCTGATCACCCGCAGCCGGTCGGCGGCGGGGTTGAAGTCGATGTCGAACTCCGTGCCGTACAACGGGACCTGGAGCTGCGAGACCTTGGTGAGCTTGACGTCGTCGACCTGCGGCGGGGTCCTGATCGCGTAGATGCCGCCCTGGTCACCCAGGCCGTAGAGCAGACCGTCCTGTACCCGGACGTCGATCGCGACCAACGCCGCGTCGCCGCTGAGCCCGGTGACGGCCCGGACCCAGTTGAGGATCTGTGGCCGGTTGATGTAGAAGGCGGCCATCAGCCCGCCGTCACCGGTGATCGCGAACACTTCCTGGGTGGCCGGCTGGGCGGCGGTGTTGCCCGCCGTGGAGACCAGGACGGCCCCGGCGGCGCACACGGTGGCCGCCGCCGCGGCGATGAGCTTTCTGATTCTGGTTGTCATGGGGTTCCTCCCTGCTGGAGAGCACAAGTTATGTCGCGGGACTGGACGAGGACTGGACAGCGATTGGACGGGTGACTCGTTAGTCCTCAGTGGACTGTTCGCTGGCCGCACCTGGCAACTGGTGATGACCGCCGACCGCCGATTTCGCGCCGGCGGCGGGCTATGTTCCTTGCCACGCGGCGAAAGCGGAACAGGGAGGCACGTGCGATGCCCATTCTCCGAAGAGCCACCACGCTGGCCGCGACAGTGGCGCTGGCGACCGGATCCCTGGCCGCCGGCCCTGCCTGGAGCGCGCCCGCCGAGCAGCGACCAACTGTCCTACAGGGCGACGTGACCGTGGACGGTGATGTCGACAACCGCGGCACGGCGCCGCCGTCGGCCAGGCAGCGCACCCTCGCCGGCCAGACCAGCGCCACCGTGCGCTGGAACCGCTACGGCACACCGGGAACGCTGCGCCCGCACGCGACCACGCAGCGCCGGGACGCCGACCCGGTGGCGCTCGCCCGCACGTTCCTGACCGACAACCGGGAGGCGTTCGGCCTGGCCGCGGCGAGCGTCGACACGATGGAGACGCTGGTGAGCCGGCCGATGGGCCAAGGCTCGTATGTCATGCTGCGCCAACGGTTCGGTGAGCTGCCCGCGATCGTGGACGGGCTGGTCACCTTCGGCATCCGCGACGGCGCCGTGGTGTACCTCAGCTCCACCCTGAGCCCCGACCAGACCGCACCCGCACCCGCGACGCTCACCCCAGCCGCCGCGCTCGCCACGGCCGCCGAGGACGCCGGCCTGCCGGCCACCGCGCTGGCCACCCCGCGAGTGCGCCTCGGCGCGGTGCCGATGCCCGGCGCCGCACCGAGGTCGGCCTACCAGGTCGTGGTCATCGGTCGGGACGAGGTCGAGCCGACCGGCTACACCACCTACGTGGACGCGCGAACCGGCGAGGTGTTGCTGCGCGAGGACATCGTGGATCACCAGGCCGATCACGACCAGGACAACCCCGAGTGGGACGTCTTCCCGGCGAACCCACCGGCCGACTACTCCTCGCGGGACACCCGGGTGCGCTGGTGCCAGGTCGACACCCGGGGCTGCGAGCGCGCGGTGGCCACCGCCGACCGCGGCGCCGCGTGGGACCTCGACCCCGTGACCGGCGCGCCGAGCCAGACCTCGGCCGGCAACTCCGCCAGGGCGACCGAGAAGTGGGACGACCTGGCCAGTGGCACGGTCGGCACCAGGACCTCGGCACCCAGCCCCACCCGCGACTACACCCACCCGTGGACCAACCAGTGGTTCACCCAGCGGTGCGACCCCGCGGTGTTCGCCAGCGAGGAACAGAACGACATCGACGCCGCGCTGGTGAACCTGTTCGCCATGCACAACCGGATGCACGACTGGTCCTACCACCTCGGGTTCACCGAGGAGACCTGGAACATGCAGGCGGCCAACGGCGACGCGGGCGGGCTCGGCGGCGACGCCGAGCGCGGCAACGCGCAGGCGGGCGGTCGCGCGGGCGGCGCACCCCCGGACTTCCCGTCCCGCAACAACGCCAACCAGATCACCCCGCCGGACGGGGTGGCGCCGACCACCAACATGTACCTGTGGCAACCGGCTCCCGGCGGTTTCTACCCGCCGTGCGTCGACGGCGACTACGACATGTCGGTGATCGGGCACGAGTACTCCCACGCCATCAGCGGCCGGCTGATCGCCGGTCCGGACCAGGGCTGGTCCGGACCGCAGGCGGGCGCGATGAACGAGTCGCACTCGGACCTGTTCGCCATGGAGTACCTGTACGAGTACGGTTTCCGCCCGCGCGGGGACACCCCGTACGTCACCGGCGGCTATGTCACCGGCGACGCGCGGGCGGGCATCCGCAACTACGACATGAGCCGCAGTCCGCTCAACTACAGCAACATCGGCTACGACCTGGTCGGCCAACAGGTACACGCCGACGGCGAGATCTGGAGTGCGACCAGTTTCGACCTCCGCCAGGCGATGATCGACCGGTACGGCCTCGGTTCGCCGCGCGTGCAGCGCGCCTGCGCCGACGGTGTCCGGCCGGTGGAACGCTGTCCCGGCAACCGGCGGTGGGTGCAGCAGGCGTTCGACGCGCTGCTGCTGACCGCCGGCGGCGCGGTGAGCTACGTCGACCTGCGGGACGCGACGTTGGCGGCCAACGAGGTGCGCTTCGGCGGGGCGGACGTCTCCTTGCTGTGGAACGTGTTCGCCCAGCACGGTCTCGGCCGGGACGCGGCCAGCGACGGACCGGCCGACGCGGACCCGACCCCGAGCTTCGCCTCCCCGACCGCGCGCAACGCGACCATCCGGTTCGCGCCCACGGGAACCGGTGCGCCGGCACGGTTGTACGTCGGTGACTACGAGGCCCGTTCGGTCCCGGTCGCCGACACCGACCCGGCGACACCGCTTCCCGACACCGTCGAACTGGCCCCCGGACGCTACGGTTTCGTGGTCGCCGCCGAGGGATTCGGCAGCACCCGTTTCCAGCGCACGGTCAAGCCCGGCGAGCGCGCCACGGTGGCCCCACCGCTGACCGCCAACGTCGCCTCCGCCAGCCGGGGCGCGGTGGCCGACGGGGACGGCGTGAACCTCGACCGACTCATCGACGACACCGAGGCGACCAACTGGGCCTCGGTCGGCACCCCGGTCGCCGGCCGCAGCGTCCAGGTCGACCTGGCCGGCTCAAGCCCCCAACTGGTCGGCCGGGTCCAGGTGAGCGCGTTGCTCCGCCCGGCGATCACCGGCGATCCCGATCCCGGCGGGCAGAACCGGTTCACCGCGCTGCGCCGGTTCGAGCTGCTCGCGTGTGACACCAGCCGCGGCGCGGACTGCGCCGACGCGGCGAGCTACCGGCGGGTGTACACCAGCCCGGCCGACGCGTTCCCTGCCGACGTGCCGAGGCCGACGGCGCCGGACCTGACCATGCGGTCGTTCCGGATCCCGCCGACCCTGGCGACCCACCTGATGATCCGGGTGCTCACCAACCAGTGCACCGGCGGCCCGGCCTATGCCGGCGACCAGCACGACGATCCGCGCTCGACCAGCGACTGCACGACCGGAAACCCGGCGGTGGCCCAGACTGTGCGCGTCGCGGAGCTCCAGGCGTTCCGGTCGTGACGGTCTACCGGCTGACCGCGAACGACTCGACCTGCGTGCTGGTGCCGTTCCAGGTCATGGTCTTGAGGAAGGTGCCGCTGAACGCGGTCACCTGGCCGCCGGAGCAGGTGACCTGGGTGATGGTGTAGTCGCGGTCCTCGTTGTAGGTGCCCTTGTACGGGAAGTACTCGGAGAAGTTGACCGTCCAGGAGGGGGTGCCGTCCACCAGGTCCGGCGACTCGTCGGGATACCAGTTGGCGTAGGGGTTCCCGTTGTCGTGGGGGTCGGTGACGCTGACCACCGGCTCCTCGGTGATCTCGATGACCGTGTCCCGGGCGTAGGTTCCGCTGTTGTAGGTGTAGGTCTCGGTGCCGGTGAACGTGTCGACCCATGCGGCGGCGGTGCTGCCACAGCCGGCGGAGGCGGACGGGGTCGCCGACGCGGTGGCTGACGCGGTGGCCGGGGCGACGAACAGGGCCGCGAGCAGCGCGGCGGCGATGGAAAGGCGTCTCATCGTCCCAGAGTCCGGCACGCCCCGTCCCGACCGGGAGGGTCTGGAATCCCGACTTGGACGGGAGACCGACACCTGTCACAGCGTACCGAGGCCGCAGGCAGACTGGCCGGGGACGATGGTCATCGCGACGGCAGGCAGGACTGGGTGGGGGTCATGCCAGTCAGGGTCGAATCCGGTAGTTATCCGGGTTCTGATCAATTGTGTTCTGCACGACATGGCTCTTTTTGACGCCTTTGCCGTATACGCCGTTGTCCCAGACTACCTGATACGTGCATTCCAGCCTACTGGGAATATGGGCCTCGGCTTCGAAAATCGCCATGAGTAGCACCTGTTCTTCAGGGCTTCTACCTTGCCAACGTTGGCGGTAGTTATTCATGACAGCCGCAGAGGGCGGCGTACGATCGTAGATCGCCACCACCTCATATTCTACACCTTTGGCCTCATAGTGAACCATTGTCTTGATTGGCTTCTCCACCTCAGGCTCATGATCACGCGTGTTGACATAATCGGTTATTGGCGCAAGATTCCGCGAATTTCCTGGACCGCCTAGGCTTTCACTTAACAGATGCCCCTGCACATAGTAGAAACCGGGACCGCCGCCACCATGAGCCCTCCTCCTGAGGGTGTCTCGCCATGTCTTAGATTCACTGGGCCTCTTTGGCTCACTTCCGATACGGTGTCTTCTTGTCAGCATGCGTGCCCGCATGTACCTACCGAATTTATGACTGGTCGGCCTCTTCCAAATCACCCTCTTGGTACGCGGAATTCCCATGACAACTCGCAGACTCGCGCCGAGACTCTGGACAATTTCCTTCAGATCATCGTACAGTTTATTCAGCTCTTTGCGTCGTTTGATCTTTTGCTTGAATCCCATCTTCCGAACCTTTGATTTGCCCTTCTTTTTCCCTCGGAAGTGCTCATTGATACGCACCTCGATCTTGTCGATCAGGTCGCGGACCTTCACACTGGCGTCGTATACGTCTTTGTCGATCTCCGTATCATGTTTGAGGGAGACAAGTTTTTTTACCTTTTTCGGGTCACTTCGAACCATCAGGTCGGCGGAGCGGCCGGAGCCGTGGAATGTGAGGCTGTGCGTCTCGCCGTCATCCGTCTTGAACGTTGCCCGCACTCGTCGAAGGTCGAGGTCTTCTTCCCAGCCCCCGTCCGGAGCTTCGTGGTCGGGCTTCTTCTTGTCAGGGTCCCGGTCCTTCAGGCGTAGTAACTCCAGCAGTTTGTCCAGTAGCCTCTTACAGGCGATGGTGACGCGCTGAGCCGCCCTGTTCTTCTTGCCGGCGATGTCGGCGGCCGCATCCAGCACCTTCTTGGCTTTGGGGAGCAGGCCGTCCAGTGTCCTGAGTAGCTCGCCGACCCTGGTCATCGCCCTGGCGAACAGGTTGGCCGCTTTGTGAACGGCGGTCTTGGCCGCGTAGGCACCTTCGGTCAGCACGATCAGCGCTACCTCGAAGATGACGCTGCCCGTGATTCTGCCAACGGATTCGCCGAGCGTCCGGTCGGACTGCTTCAGGTATTTCGTCATCTGGTCGAACACGTCCGAGCCAGCGCCGCGAGCGGCCGCGGCGATCTCGCCGATGATTCCGCTGATCAGCCTGATGATCTTGCCTGGATCCATCGGGCCCTTGAGGAACGCTTCGACGGCCGGCCAGATCTCGTTGGCGATCTCGTTCCAAGCCGACTTCATCTCTCTGACCAGGGCTCGACCTCGCTCGGTGAGTGCGGTCAGGGTCAGGTCGCGTACCCAGGCCATGGCGTTCTTGATCATTTTGCCGATGTCCCACAGCATGCGGAACGGGCCGCTGATCCCGTCCCAGAGCCCGAGGAGGAGGCCGCGCCCATAGCCGACGCTGAAATCAAAACTGCCCCTGGTGGCCAGCCTGGAGAATCGATTCGCCATCAGTTCCAGTTGAACCAGGCTCTGTTCTTCCAGCGCACGGTCGACAAAGCCGATCATGGCTTCCCGGAGGACGGCTCCGAGTGGGCCAAGCGCCGGGGCGGGCATCAACCGCAACGCGCCCTGCACCAGGCGCAGCAGGAACTTCAGGATCGCGCTGCGCATGCACGCGGGCAGGGACAGCCAGACGGCGCCCGTGACGATCGCGCCGATGCCGAACGGGTTGCCCACGACCGTGATGACCTTCTTCAGCACGCTCAACAGTTGTCCGGCCAGCCACCGCAGGCGGTTCAGGGCGCGGGCGACCAGGTCCACCAGCGGGCGGGCGTGCTCCTCGACCCAGCGGACCAACTCGTCGTGTCGTTGGCGTAGCCAGGTCACCAGATCCGACAGGGATGCCAGGATCGGGGCGGTGAGCGCACCGGCGAGGTCACGCAGGCCCGTGCCGATCTCGGTCAGGGTGCTGGTCAGCCAGGTGACCCCGGAGGTGAGCGCGTCCTTGACCGCGCCAACGCCGGCACGTAAGTCCGGCAGAACCTCGTCAACGAGGGTGTGGCGTAGCCGGACGAGTGTGTTCGGGTCGCTCAGGTTGTCCCACAGCCACCGCGCGCCCTTGACCACGCCGTAGGCCGCCGCACCGGCCGCGAGGACCGGGCCGGCAGGAGACAGCGCGAGCAACGCCCCGCCCGCCACCTTCAGCGGGGTGGGAATCGTGGCGAGCTTGGACCTGAGCCAGTCCCACACCCCCTGTGCGCGGGCCTGGACCCACTGGATGATGCCGTTGCGGCCCTCGGGACCCTCGCCGATGCCGATGGTGTTCCTGAGCCAGGTCCACGCCGTCGAGCCGAGGTCGCGGATCGGCTGGGTCCTGTCCCACAGCCACTGCGCAACCTGCTGGATCTTCTGCCACGCCGCCGAACCAGCATTTCCGAGCACCGTTGCCACCGGTGCGCCGAGGTCCTCCCACAGACCGCCAAGAAAGCCACCCGCCGAGGACGTCAGGCCCTTGAGCTTGGCGATCCCCCTGTCCTCGGCCGCCTCGATGCCCTCGACAACCTTGACGACGTCTTCTGAGCCGTCGGAGATCTTCTTGCACGCGGTGCTGACGAGCTTAGGCACGCCGGTCCGCATCCACCCGACCAGCCGGCCGAACTGCTTGTTGAGCGAGTCCGCGACGCCGGTGACGGCCCTGACCGGCGCGGTGAGCACCCCGAGCAACCAGTGCAACGCGTTGGCCAGCCGATCCTGCAGCCACGATCCGAGGCCATGCCGCAGGATCGGCACCAGTTCCGGCGCGTGGCGGCCCAGCAACGCCCATGCCTTGTCCGCCATGAACGACTTCGCCGGCCCCAGCATGTTGCGGGCCTTGTCCCAGAAGCCCGACTGTTTCCGAGGTTGCCCGCCGCCGGACTGCGTTGCGGGGGCGGGCTGGCCGAACAGCGCGGCAACCGACGCGTTGCCCTGACCGTCCTGCGCGTTGGCGGCCCACGTCCCCGCTGTCGCCGTTGGTGTTGTCGACCTGCTCAGTGCTCTGGCCGTGGCGGCATTACCGGCCCCACCTATCGGCACGTTCCTCGACGCGGCCACCGGACGGCGCACGGGCGCAGGCACCGGACTCTTGGCAGTGGCCTGGACCGGTCTCCTCGCCATCGCCGGCGCAACCATGAACACCCCCCACGATCCCGCGAAGAGTCAAGCCCTCACGGTTGCATGCAGGGCGTATCCAATCCATCACCACAGCGTCACCCGCCCGACCGCGATCCCGAGCGACGGCAGCAATCGGGCGAAAACCCTACCCGGCCACCTCACGCAGAACACCACGGACCTGATCGCCCAGTCGAACGGTCCGTCGCTGGTATCTCCTGTGCCAGCGGGTGGCGTTCATGTCGCGCCCTCCATTTCCGTGGCAATCTCCGCGATGCGCCTCGTCGAGGCCGCCGGGCTGATCGCGATCTCGCGGAGCCGATCCACGGCCCCTCGGTATGCCTGCACGTCGTCGGCGTTCGGCACGAACGCTCCCGAGCTGTAGTGCTCGAAGTGGACGACCGGCGGCGCGTCCGGGAAGTCGTACAACACGAACGGCCCGGCGAACCCGGGATGCCAGCCGACGCGCAGCGGCACCACGCGCACGGTGATGTTCTTCCGCCATGTCGCCCAGCCAACGGAGTTGCTCGGCCAGCACCTCCGTGCCGCCGATCACCTCCCGCAGGGCGACCTCACAGATCAGCGCCTCGAACAGCACCGGGGCGTTGCGACGCGTGATGACCTCACGCCGGCCGTTGCGGACCATCACCCGCGACTCGACATCGCCTTCGGACAGGCCGCTCGCCACCGCGGTGGCGCGGGCGTACTCCGAGGTCTGCAGCAGGCCGGGGATGATCATCGGCGTCCATTCAACGATCGCCGACGCCGCGCGTTCGCATTCCCACGCGCCCGCGAGTTGCTGGGGAATGCCCAGCATGCCCACGGTGAGCCAGTTCGGCTCGGCCGCGTGGCGGGCGAGGTCGAGGACACGGTCCCTCTCCTCGCCCACGACTCCCAACACCGCGAGGAACGCGGCGACATCCTCGACGGCGGGGACACGCCGGAAAGCGGTGTCCAGTAACGGGCAACCGACCGGAGGCTGGGCGCGAAGCACCGGTGCAGCGAAGGGCTCCTTCGCTGCGCCCAGCGCAGTGAAGGGACCCTTCGCTGCGTCCGGGTCAGGGGAGGTGCCAGACCTGGTTGCTGCCGGCGAAGCAGTCCCACAGCTGTAGCCGGGTGCCGTCGGCCGAGCTCTGGTCGGTGGCGTCCAGGCAGCGGCCGGACACCGGGTTGCGCAGCGTGCCGTTGGTCTGCGCCTGCCAGGTCTGGGCGCCGGTGCCGTTGCAGGTCCACAGCTGGATCAGGGTGCCGTTCGCGGTGCCCGCGCTGGCCGCGTCCAGACACTTGCCCAGCGCGCGCACCGTGCCGTCCGAACCGACCGTCCAGCTCTGGGCGTTGGTGCCGTTGCAGGTCCACAGTTGCACGGCGGTGCCGTCGGCCGAACTGGCGCCGGCCACGTCGACGCACTTGCCCGCGATACCGGTGATCTGCCCGGACTCACCCGGCGGCTGGCCACCGCCGGTCGCCACCTCGTAGATCGCGCTCACCAACGACGTCGCGCCGGTGGTGTCCTGCGACAGCTCCCAGTTCATGATGCCGCCCGCGTTGGCCATCGCCCACTCGGTCTTGCGCCGGATGGTCGGCAGACCGTTGTAGCACTGCTGGGCCCCACCGACGCTGACACAGTCCCGGTTGGCGTTGGCCGGGTCCATCGCCACCAGCTGGGCATAGGTGTAGTAGTTGGGGCGACTGTAGAACGGCACCCCGAGCACGGTCTTGTTCGCCGGCAACCCTCGGGACTTCCAGAGGTTCGCCGACTCGATCGACCAGTCGTAGTTGGCGTGCGGACTACCACCGTCGTAGGCCATGATGTTGAGGAAGTCGACGTAGCCGAACACCGCGGGCTGCACACCGCTCGCCGTGCCACCACCGGAGACCACCGCCGCGGTCAGCAGTTTGCCCGCGCCGTGCATGGCGCCGCTCAACTGCTGCATCAGCGCGGTGAAGTTGGTGGCCGACGCGCCGGGATGCGGGTACTCCCAGTCGATGTCCACGCCATCGAGGTTGTACTGGTTGACCACACCGACCAGGCTGTTGACGAACGTGGTGCGACTGCCGGCGTTGGCCGCGAGCGCCTCGAAGGCCGAGTCGTTGCCGTCGTTCCAGCCGCCGACGGCCAGCAGGACCTTGACCCCGTTGGCGTGCCCGAGGCTCACCAGCGACGAGAGCTTGCCCGGATCGGGATCGCCTGCAGGGTGCCGTTGGCATTCGGCAACGCGAACGCGTAGTTGATGTGGGTGAGCTTGCCGTACTGCACGGCGTTGACGCTGCCCGACCAGGACGGCAGGTAGCCGACACTGCGAAAACCGTTGGGCAGTACGGTCGCGGCGGCGGGCGCCGCGGTCACCACCATGGCCGCGAGCGTGCACAGCACAGCGAACAGGGCGAATGGACGGATCGGTCTCATGGGTCACCTTCCGGGGCAGGGGACAAAGGTGTGCAGACCCAGTATTTGGTCTAGACCTATCCGGCGCAAGCGGTACGCGCCACCGGGCTCAGGCCGGCGGCGCGAGCACCACCGCGGAGTTGTGCCCGCCCATCCCGATCGAGGACTTGACCGTGATCCCACCGGTGATCGGCGTCGGACCGTCGAGCAGGTTGGGATGTCCGGCGGCGATCGTCGGCGGCGCGGGAATCACCCCCCGGTCATATCCCAGCGCACTCACCGCGATCTCGATCGCCGACGCCGCGCTCTGGCAGTGACCGGTCAACGGCTTGACCGAGAAAACACCGATGTCGTCCGGGAAGATCTGCGCCAGCACGGCGGTCTCGGCCCGGTCGCACTGCTCGGTGCCCGGCCCGTGCGCGTTGAAGTACCGCACGTCCGACGCCGCGACCCCCGCGGTCGCCAGCGCGTCCTGGACACAGCCGAGGATGTGGGTGAGCGCCGGGTCGATGGAGGTCACGTGATGGGCGTCGTGGGACATCGCCCCGCCGAGGGTCAGCGCGTAGGGCCGTTCGGCGCGCGCGGACAGCACGAACGACACCGACGCCTCGCCGACCACGAAGCCCCGGCTACCCTCCTGGAACGGCCGGCACGCCACCAACGGCTCCTCGTCGACCACCGCGACGCCGAGGCGGACGAAGTGCGCCACGTTCTCCGGAGTGAGCGACAGATCGGTCGCCACGAACACCACGTCGTCGACCACGCCGGCGTCCAACCAGGACTTGGCGGTGATCAGGCCGGCGTTACCCGACGCGCACATCGCCGAGACGGTCATCGCCGGGCCGTGGAAGTCGTACTCGCGCATGAGCATGGTCATCGGCGTGGACGGCATCAGCGCCAGGAACTCGTGCACCGGCAGCGTGCCGTCGTGGGTGGTGTAGAACTCCCGCCACAGCTCGACCTCGCCGAGCACCACCGCGTGCAGCAGGCCCACCCGCCTGCCCGGCCGCCAGCCGCGCGCGCCGGCGTCGGTGATGGCCTCGCGCGCGGCGGCGCGCATGGCCCTGGCGAACCTGGTCTGGCCGTCCTCCTGGTCACCGCCGTCGGGCACTCTGGCCGCCCACACCAGGTCGTCCGCGCCCTGGCCGAGACCGGCGGTCGCCCGTGCGGCGGGTTTGCCGGACACCAACCCGTCCCACAGGGCCGCGCGACCCCAACCGTATCCGCTGACGGCACCGACTCCACAGATGCCGATCTGCTGGGCAATCATTCACTGTCCTCCCCAAATTCCGAGGACCGGTACACACAATGTGACCACCACCGGGGACCACGACGGGAACGGCGACCTGACCGGCGCCGACCCCCTAATGATAACCGCGCTACTAGGGTGGGAGGGTTCGAACGTGACGGGGCCAATCCACATTGGTCACACACAAGGAATCGGGAAAGCACATGGGGCCTGGTGGCCAGGAGATGAGCGGGCTGATGGGCGGCACCGGAGTCGACCATGCGCTGGTAACGGAACTGGGCCTTTCGGCCGAGTCGGCCGTCGCCTGGACGTTGGATCTCACGTCGGGAGCGATCTCCTGGATGCCGGGGCTGGACGCGATGATCGGTCTGCCGGGCGCGGAGGACACGCTTGTTCGCCGCCAGTTGACCGAACTGGTGAACCCGTTGATCACCGCCTCCAGAACCGCCCCGGAATGGCAGGGATTCGAGCTTGAGCAGTCCTGTACCGCCCAGGACGGCACCGTCCGGCGGATCAAGTTCCGGGCCCGAATTTCCACACTTTCCGAACACCGCAACCTGTTCGGCATCGCGACCGACGTGAGCAGCAGCCACCAACAGCGGCAGGCGTTGCACGATCTGACCGACCGGTACCGGCTGCTGGTCGACCTGACCCCGGACGCGATCGTGGTGCACCAGGCCGGCCGGGTGGTATACGCCAACCCGGCGACCGTGCGGTTCGCCAGGGCGGCGTCGGTCGACGAGATCGTGGGTCGACCCATCCTCGAGTTCGTGCACCCGGACTCGCTGACCGACCTGCTGGAGCGCATCGCCGAGCTGGATGAGCCGGGGGCGACCAGCGAGGCCCAGGACACCGTGCTGCTGCGGGTCGACGGCGGCACGATCCCCGTCGAGTCGGTCGCGGTCCGCGTCACCTGGGAGGGCAAGCCCGCCTACCAGGTGATCATGCGTGACGTGTCGGCCCAGAAGGCCGCCGAGGCCGCGCTGCGCTACCAGGCCGCGCTGGTCGCGCACGTCAGCGACGCCCTGGTGGCCACCACCGAGGACGGCGTGGTGACCAGCTGGAACCCCAGCGCCGAGGTCGTCTACGGGCACCGCGCCATCGACGCGATCGGGCAGCCGATCCGCCAGCTGGTCGGCGCGCCGCTGGACCCGGCCGCGATCCTCGAGGCGGGCGGGGTGGTCCAGGCCGTGCACCGCGGCTGCGACGGCGGCATGCTCGCGGTCCGGGTCTCGGTGGCCCGGATGGACGGCGGCTACGTGCTGATCTGCGCCGACGAGACCGCCCGCCGGCGCGCCGAGCAGCACTTCACCTCGGTGGTCGCGGCCATCGAGGAGGGCGTGATCGTCATCGGCGCGACCGGCCGGGTCGACTCGGTGAACCCGGCCGCGGAGCGCATCCTCGCCATCACCGAGCAGCAGGCACTCGGCCAGCCCTCCTCACTGGCCGAGATGTACGACGAGACCGGCGCGCGGCTGCCACCGGCGCGCTACCCCACGGTGCACACCCGGCGCACCGGGCGGCCCCGCAACGGCCAGATCGTCTGCGTCGCCCGCCCGGACGGCAGCCGGGTGTGGCTGTCGGTCAGCTGCCGGGCGCTCAACCCCGACGACGAGCCGCCGGTGGACGTGGTGGTGTCGATGACCGACATCACCGAGCGGCGGATGATCGACGGCCGGCGGGAGTACGAGGCGACCCACGACGCGCTCACCGGGTTGTTCAACCGGACGGTCGCCATCGCCCGGCTCAGCCGCGCCACCCGCGCCGGCCACGCCGGGATGACCGCCGTGCTGTTCATCGACCTGGACAAGTTCAAGGTCATCAACGACTCGCTCGGCCACGGTGTCGGCGACAAGGTGCTGCAGACCCTCGGCGCCCGGCTGCGCGGCACCACGCGCGAGGACGACATCGTCGGCCGGCTCGGCGGCGACGAGTTCGTGGTGATCACCCACGGCATCGACGGTCCCGCCGCGGCCACCGGCCTGGCCGAGCACATCCGCACCGAGCTGAACCGGCCGGTCGCGGTGGACGGCCGCAACCTGCACATCGACGCGAGTGTCGGCATCGTGATCGCCGAACCGGGCGACACCCGCGAGGGTGAGGACCTGCTCCGGGACGCCGACCTCGCGATGTACGAGGCGAAGACCAGGGGCCGGGGGCGGTACGCGTTCTTCGACGTCGACCTTCGGGAGCGCACCCAGCGCAGGCTGCAGCTGGAGCAGGACCTGCGCGGAGCACCCCGCAAGGGCCAGCTCTGGTTGGCCTACCAGCCGATCGTCGATCTGCGGACCGGGAAGACCGCGCTGGTCGAGGCGCTGCTGCGGTGGAACCATCCGCGCTACGGGCTCATCTCCCCCGCCGAGTTCATCCCGCTGGCCGAGGACAGCGACCTGATCAACATCATCGGCAGCCACATGCTGCGCACCGCGACCGAGGAGATTCTCGTGCTGCGGGAACGGCATCCCGACCTCCAGCTCACGGTGAACCTCTCCGCCCGCCAGCTCGACGACCCCACGCTGGTGCCCGCCGTGCAGGAGGTGACGCTGGCCTCCGGCCTGCCGCCGAGCGCGCTGTGCCTGGAGATCACCGAGAGCGCGCTGATGCGCGACCCGGCCACCGCCGCCCGCACCCTGGCCGCGGTGCGCGACTTCGGCGCCCGGCTGGCGATCGACGACTTCGGCACCGGGTACTCCTCGCTCGCCCAGCTGATGACCCTGCCGCTGGACACCCTCAAGATCGACCGCACGTTCGTCGCCGGCCTTGGCCAGTCCAAGGACGCGGAGGCGATCGTCACCAGCATCATCGCGATGGCCCACGCCGTGGACCTCACGGTGATCGGGGAGGGCGTCGAGCACGAGCACCAGCTCAACATCCTGCGCGACCTCGGTTGCGACCAGGCCCAGGGCTTCTACCTCGGCCGCCCGGTGCCCGCCGCCGAGTTATAGCCCTGCCGAGTGATAACCCCGCTGGGGACTTTCTGCTCCGGCGACAGGAGAGGAGGATTCGACCGGGATCGCACCCTCGCGGGTTGAGGTGAGGACACTGGACGAGGACTACGCCAGTACCGGCCGCCTCGATGAGTTGCGCCGCACCGAGTACGGGTATCTCGACGAGCAGGGGCACGTGTACCTGGACTACACCGGCGCCGGGCTGGCCGCCAGGTCGCAGCTGCGCGCGCACCGGGATCGGTTGGCCGGCACGCTGTTCGGCAACCCGCACTCGGTCAACCCGACGAGTGCCGCGGCCACCAGGCTGGTCGAGCACACCAGGGCCAGGGTGCTCGCCCACCTCAACGCGGACCCGGCGGAGTACGTCGCGGTGTTCACCGCCAACGCGACCGGCGCCGCCCGGCTCGTCGGCGAGGCGTATCCGTTCTCCGGTGAGACGCGCCTGGTGCTGACCTTCGACAACCACAACTCGGTCAACGGGTTGCGTGAGTTCGCCCGCCGCGCCGGCGCGGCGACCGACTACGTGCCGGCCGCGGCGCCCCAACTGCGGGTCGACCAGGACGTACTGGTCGCCGAGCTGACCGGCGGCCGGCGCGGGTTGTTCGCCTATCCGGCGCAGAGCAACTTCAGCGGCGTGCGCCATCCGCTCGACTGGATCGAGCTGGCCAGCGGGCTCGGCTACGACGTGCTGCTCGACGCCGCGGCCTACCTGCCGACCGCGCGGCTTGACCTGGCGCTGACGCACCCGGACTTCGTGATCGTGAGCTGGTACAAGCTGTTCGGGTACCCGACCGGCGTCGGCTGTCTGGTGGCGCGGCGGGCCGCGCTGGCCAAGCTCACCCGCCCGTGGTTCTCCGGCGGCACGATCACGGCGGTCACCGTCGGCCTGCCGTGGCACGCCATGGCACCCGACGAGTCGGCGTTCGAGGACGGCACGCTGAACTTTCTGTCCATTCCGGACGTCCACTTCGGACTCGACTGGCTGGCGGGGATCGGCGTCGAGCTGATCGGCACCAGGGCGCGGTGGCTGACCGGCTGGCTGCTGGAGCGGCTGATCTCGTTGCGCCACAGCGACGGCAGCCCGATGGTCGTGGTGTACGGGCCGCCGGACACCGACGCCCGCGGCGGCACCATCGCGTTCAACCTGCTCGACCGCGCCGGCCGGATCGTGGACGAGCGGCTGGTCGCCACCGAGACCTCGACCGCCGGGATCTCGTTGCGCACCGGGTGTTTCTGCAACCCGGGCGTCGGCGAGGGCGCCTTCGGCCTCGACCAGGACCGGCTGCGCGCGCTCGGCGCGTCGACTCCCGGGACGAACACCTTCGACGAGTACCTCGACCTGCTCGGGCTGCCATCGGCCGGCGCGGTCCGGGTCTCCTTCGGGGTGGCCTCGACCGTCGCGGACGTGGCCCGGTTCGTCGAGTTCACCGAAGCCACCTACCGCGACCGGGTCACCGATCCCGCCGGGCTCCCACCACGCGACCGGTGCTGATCGCGCGGTGACGCCGGGTTTGTAGGATTGACCAGTGCCGGCGGAGTTCAACCTTCTTGGCGAAGTCGAGGTCATCGTCGATGCCGGGGCCGTCGATCTCGGTCATGCCCGCCAGCGATCGGTGCTCGCGGTACTGCTGGTGAACGCCAACCGCCTGGTACCCACCGGCCAGCTGGTCGACCGGGTGTGGGGCGAGCAGGCCCCGCCCCGCGCGCGCAACGCCCTCTACGGCTACATCCACCACCTGCGGGCCGCGTTGGCCGGTGCGGCCGACATCCAGCGCAAGGACGGCGGCTACCTTCTCGAGGTCGACCCGGCCACGATCGACCTGCACCGCTTCCGCACCATGGTCGAGCGGGCACGCGCCGACGAGGACGAGCGGCGCGGCCGGACCCTGCTCGGTGAGGCGCTCGGGCTGTGGCGTGGGGAGGCCTTCGCCGGGGCGAGCACGCCGTGGCTGGCCACCGTCCGCGACTCGCTGGAACACGACCGGCTGGAAGCCAGGCTCGAACACCACGAGCTCGCGCTGCGCCACGACCACCACACCGCGGTACTGCCCGATCTACGCGCCCTGGCCGAGGAACACCCGCTGGACGAACGGATCGCCGGCCAGCTCATGCGCGCGCTGCACCGCGCCGGCCGCTCCGCCGCCGCGCTCGACCACTACCACCAGCTGCGCCGGCGGCTGGCCGACGAGCTCGGCGTCGACCCGGGCGCGCGGGTCCAGGAGGTGTTCCGCCTCCTGCTGGCAGGCGAACCCAACCCAGCCCCGCCAGCCACCGAATCCCACCTCCCCGAAACCCAGGCCGCCCAAGCCCAACCTGCCGAGCCAGCCGAACCTCAGCCAGCCAAACCTCAGCCGGCAGAACCGCCGCCGGCGGAACCGGCACCGAGCCGGTCGCCGGACGCCGGCATCGCCGACAACGTCAGCCCTGGACCGAAAGCGTCGCGGTCCAGAACCGGGGTGCTCGTCTCCATCGCGGCGATCATCATGGTGATGATGGGCGTGCTGGTCGCCACCCAGGTGTTCCGCCCGGAGGACGCGAGCACCGACCCCGGCACCACCACCTCCGCCAGCACGGCTGTCAACTCGGTCGGCGAGCCGGCCGTTCCGGGGAGCCCGCCGCCGCTCCCCCCGCCCGGCACCTACGACTTCCGGCTGACGCACTCCGCGCTGTGCCTGTCCGAGCGGGAAGGCGAGGACAGCGGGCAGGTCTTCCAGAGCGACTGTGCCAACACCGTTCCGGTCTACTCGCTGCGACCGTGGGGCCAGGGTGCCTACCGCATCGCCTCCCACCATCCCGAGTTCAAGGGCGGGTGCCTCGGCATTCCCAAGGGCAAGCGGGATTCCGGCGCCGGCGCCTACGACGACTGGTGCGACACCGGTGCGGCCGAGGAGTTCCTGGTGGAGCCGGTCGGCGTGCCAGCGCCCGGATTCCGGCTGCGGCTGGTGCACAGCGACCTGTGCCTGACCGCGACCGACGCCTCGACGACGGAGTGGACGCCGATCGTCCAGCTCCCGTGCGACGAGCGCGTCGAGGGTCAGGTCTTCGAGCTGATCCCGCCGGTGGCGTGAGGGTCAGGACGGCTGGCGGGGCGCGCGGACCTCGATGAACGCCCGGATCCCGGCGACGATGCCGTCCAACGGCACGGCCATCGTGGTCCTGGCGGCGATCTCGCCGAGTACCTTGGCCGGCAGCTCCGGCATCCCGGTCAGCCCGGTGGCCACCCACGCGGTCGTCCGGCTCGGCACCTTCGGCAACCGGGTCAGGCCGTCGGCGATCGCGTCCAGCTCGGCGCCGGCCAACGCGATCTCCGAACGCACCCCGTCGTCCTCGACCGGCCGGCAGACCCGGTCCTCGGCTCCCTTGCGGTACACCACGCTCTTGGCCGCCGGCAGCACCACCAGCGGGTCGGCGCACACCGCGCAGGCGGCGTCGTGCCGGCCGAACGGGCCGCGCACCACACAGCTCGTCCGGTCCGGTGTGGTGCTCAGGAACCAGAACGCCCAACAGGACTGGCAGCAGAACACGTCGGTGGTCGCGCCGTGCCACTGCGCCACGGCGGCGGCCTCCTGCTCCCGCACGAGCCGGTGGGCGAACTCCTCGCGCGCGGCCGTCTCACGTTCGGTGGCCTCGGCGGCCTCGGTCAGCTCGGTGCGCAGCGTGGCGGTGGTGGTCAGCAGCTCGGCGTTGGTCGTCATCAGGTCGTCGACCCTGGCCCGCAGTTCGGTCACCTGCCCCGCACCGTCACCGAGCGCGGCCTGGTGTCGCTCCCGCTGCCGGGCCAGAGCGTGCTCGGTGTCGTCCATCACCTGGTCGACCGCGGCCCGCACCTGTCGGCGCACCGCCTCGCGTACCGGCGCGAACTCGAGAAACCACGACCAGACCCGCCCGCCCATAGCGCAACCGTAGCGACCCGATGCTTGATCGACTATCCGGGCGGGTTCTTCGGCGCGCCGCTCAGCTCACCACACACCCGTTTCCGTTGAGCGAGAACGAGGTCGGTTCCCCGGTGTTTCCGGTGTGGTTGGCCTGGAAGCCAAAGCCGACCGACGTGCTCGGGTTGATCGTGGTGTTGTAGCTGAGTGGACGCGCGGTGAGCGGACCGCTGCTCGGCGTGTAGGTGGCGCCCCAACCCGAGGTGATGGTCTGCCCGCTGGGCAGGGTGAAGTCCAGCGACCAGCCGTTGATCACGTCGGTCCCGGTGTTGGTGACCGTGATCGCGGCGGTGAGGCCGGTGTTCCACGGGCTCACCGCGTAGGACACCCGGCAGCCACCGGTCGGCGGCGGATCGGTCGGCGGCGGGCCGGAGGTGATGCCGAAGAACTCGATGACCCGCGCGGCCTGGCCGCCCTGGGGCAGGTTGTGCCCGACTCCCTGCAGGCTGATCGCCTCGACCGGGGCGTTCGCGCCGGTGCCGCCGTAGCGGGTCCTGGTCCAGCCGGACTGCGGGCTGTCGGTGAAGGCCGGGGTCTGGCTCACGCCGTGCACGTTGGTCCACTGCTTGATCTGCTCACCGAAGTTCGGGTAGCGCAGCGTGGCGTCCTCGGTGCCGTGCCAGGTCTGCATCCTCGGGCGTGGACCGGAGTAGCCGGGATAGGCCGAACGGACCAGGTCGCCCCACTGCTGTGGGGTGCGGATGATCTGGCCGTTGGCGCATTGGCTGTTCCAGGTGTTCGGCGGGGTGGTCGCGAAGCAGGCGAACGGCACACCCATGAAGGCCGCGCCGGCGGCGAACACGTCGGGATAGTTGCCGAGCAGCACGTTGGTCATCATGCCGCCGGAGGAGGCGCCGGTGACGAAGATCCGGCTCGGGTCGGCGTTGTACCGCTGCTGGACGTAGCTGACCATGGACCGGATGCCGACCGGGTCGCTGCCGCCGTCGCGGCGCAACGCCTCCTGGGTGTAGACGTCGAAGCACTGGCCGCTGCGGGTGGCCGACGGGTAGATCACGACGTAGCCGTACTGGTCGGCCAGGCGGGCGAACTCGGTGCCGCTGTGGAACGCCGGGCCGGAGCCGGTGCAGTAGTGCACGGCGACCACGACGGCCGGCTGCGGCGCGACGTTGTCCGGCACGTACAGGTGCATCCGCAGGTTGCTGGGGTTGGTGCCGAAGTTGGTGACCTCCACCAGCGACGCCGCCGACGCCGGTGCCTCCAGCCGGACGAGGGTCGCGAGCACCAGCGCGACGACCCCCAGCCAGCTCAACAACGTTCTCCGGATCATCACGGGCTCCTCGGGCAGGAAACGAGTCACCTTCGATTCTTGTTCCGAAACTTTCCGGAAATCAAGCACCGTGATGTGGACGATTACGACCGCCGTCGCGCCGATTACCGACGCTCAACGGGCAGAAGAGTCAGTGTCGTTCCGGAAATTTCGGACAGCGGTCAGCTGTCCTGCTCTTCCTCGACCTGACGGTTCCAGTCGCGCTTGGTGGCCTGCCACCGGTCTTCGTCGTGGTCGACGCGCCAGTAGCCGGAGATGGACACCCGGTCGCGCGGCACCTCCCGGTCGATCAGCAGCAGCCGGCGCAGCTCCTTGACGAACCCGGCCTCGCCGTGCACGAACGCCTGCACCGAGCCCTCCGGGAACGCGAAGTCGGCGACCGCCCGCACCAGCGCGACCCCGACCCGCTCGTCGCCCCGGTGCAGCCAGGTGACGGTGACCTCGCCGGGGGACTCCAGCTTCAGCTCCTCGTCCGGCCCGGCGACCTCGATGAAGGCGTGCGCTCGCGCGCCGGTCGGGAGCCGCTCCAGGCTGGCCGCGATGGCCGGCAACGCGCTTTCGTCGCCGGCGAACAGGTGCCAGTCGGCCTCGGGCGACGGCGCGTACTCGCCTCCGGGGCCCATGAACTCGATCTCGTCGCCCGGCGCGGCGCGCAGCGCCCACGGCCCGGCGAGCCCGACATCGCCGTGCAGCACGACGTCGACGGTCAGCTCACCGCTGTCGGCGTCCCAGGCGCGCACGGTGTAGGTGCGCATCGTCGGCCGCTCCGCGCCCGCCACCGGGAACAACATCTTGATGTAGTGGTCGGTGAACTCCCCGGCGGTGAACTCCGCCAGACCGGGGCCACCGAGCACGACCCGGCGCAGGTGCGGGGTGAGTTGCTCGACCCGCAGCACCTGTGCGAGCTTGGCCCTACGTCCTCGACGTTCCGTCATATGCCGACCCTACGCCGAGCCTCATCGCGCGCAGCGCGACGATGCCCTACGTTCAAGACGACCGATAAGGGACAATCCTCTATGGCGCACGCCAACATCCGGACCGACGAACCGAGGTGCCCATGAACGTCAAGAAGGCCCTCCTGCTCGGCGCGGCGGCCGTCCTGGTGTACACCCTGGTCGCCCACCCGACCCAGCTCGGTGACGGCGTGCAGGCCATCTTCGGCTGGATCGGTGACGGCATCCAGGCCATCGTGGCCTTCCTCCGCAGCGTCGTGGACTAGTTCACGCAGCGAAGGGTCCCTTCACTGCGCTGGACGCGGTGAAGGGACCCTTCGCTGCCGTGGGAGTCGGGGTCAGCGGCCGATGGCGCCGGCGAGACGGGGGCCGTTGCCGGCGGCCGGGCGTCGGCGGGGCGGGCGGGCGCTGGGTACCGCGACGACCGTCCGCTCGCGGCGCCAGGGAAGCGGGTCCTTGGCGTTGGCGAGTTGGCGGGGTCGCTGCTCGGCCATCGACCGCTCACCCACGATGCAGGCGAGCGCGATCATGCTCGCGGCGAGCCAGAGGTTGAGCCAGTCGTTGGCGGTGTTCAGCGTGCCGGCCGAACCGCTGGTGAACACGGTGACCACGCCGTAGTGCCACAGCACGTAGCAGACCCCGCCACCGATGAGGAACCGTCGCGACCCGCGTGCGCTGCGTGCGACCGCGAGGCCGGTGAGCCCGAAAGCGAGGTGCGCCACCGGGTTGAGCGTGCCCGTGGTGAACGTGGCACCCTGCGCGAACCCGAAAACCCCCGCCAGCAGGAACATGGCCGCGATCACCACGACCGCGAGCCGACCGGTCTGCTCCCTCATCGATACCTCCCCAGTTCGAACTGAGTGATCGGTGCGGCCGGATGCCCCGTTATGGTCTGGATCAAACCAGTTTGCCGGTCTCCGATCCTGGCACCACGCGCATGATCACTCAGACGAGTTGACAGCCGGTACCGTTCCATCGATTTCGCTGTGGTACAAGCGTTTTAGCCTCGGCGTGTCGCACGCAAACCCGTTGCCGCGTGTGCTAGAGCGGGCTCAGCCGTCGTCGTGGGTGCGCACCACCGCGACCGGACACGGCGCGTGGTACAGCATGTGCTGGCTGGTGGAACCGAGCAGCAAACCGCGGAAACCCCCACGGCCCCGGCTGCCGACGACCACGAGTTGAGCGTCCCGCGCCGCCGCCAGCAACGCGTGCGTCGTCCGGTCGCGCCGAACCTCGCGGTGTACGTGGACATCGGGGTACTTCTCCTGCCAGCCGGCGAGCCGTTCGCCGAGCAGTTCGGTGGCCTGTTCGGCCAGCGCGCTGAAGTCCAACGCGTCGGCCTGGCCGGCGAAGGCCACCTCCAGCAACAGGTCGGACCAGGCGTGCACGGCGACGAGGTCGGTCCGGCGCAGCGAGGCGGACGCGAACGCGTAGGCGATCGCCGCCTCGCCGACCGGCGTGCCGTCCACCCCGACGACCACCGGACCGTCGGTCGGCGGCGCGTCCTCGGCCGTGCGGCCGCGGACGACCACCACCGGGCACAGCGCCCGGCCGGCGAGCGCGACCGAGGTCGAGCCGATCAGCAGGCCGGTGAACCCGCCGAGACCCCGGGTGCTCAGCACCAGCTGCGCGGCCGTCCGGGATTCCTTGACCAGCAGGGGCACCGTCGGCGCGACCTCGAAGACCTCCTCGACCCGCAGCCCGGGCACCGAGGTGGCGGCCAGGCTCGCGGCCTCGGCCAGCCAGGCCCGGCCCTGCTCCTCCAGCGCGACCCGCAGCACCTGCGGGTCGATGACACCGCCGGGATATCCGACCGGGACCTCACAGGCGTGCACCAGACGCAGCGGGACGCCGTGGCGCGCGGCCTCCTCGGCGGCCCACACGATCGCGTTCGTGCCCCGTTCCGACCCGTCCACCCCGACGACGATCGACCCTCCGGTCAGCGTGCTCATCACCGCGCTCATCACCTCATTGTCGGCGGCCCCGCCTGGCCCCGCGACCCGAGCGCGACGGCACGGCGAGCAGCCACGAACCTGCCGGCCAGCGCACCCATCACCTCAGTGCCGACCGCCCCGCCTGCCCCCACGACCCGAACGCGACGGCACGGCGAGCAACCCACGAACCTGGCGGGCGATCTCGCGGTCCTCGCGCGCGGTGACCACGAGTGTGCGCACCCCGGCGCCGTCGGCCGAGATGTCGGTCTCGGCGTCCTCGCCGGTCGCCGCGCGGTTGGCCTGCTCGTCCAGCCGGACGCCGAGGAACCCGAGGCCGGCGGCGGCCGCGGTGCGCACGAACGGCTGGTGCTCGCCCACCCCACCGGTGAACACCAGCGCGTCCAGCCCGTCCATGGCCGCGGCCATGCCGGCGATCTCGCGGCGCAGCCGGTGGCTGTAGACGGCGAACGCGCGCAGGTCCCGCTCGTCGCCGGTCTCCACGCCCTGGCGCAGCGCGCGCAGGTCGCCGTCGCCGCCGGTGAGCCCGGCGATGCCGGACTCGTGCTCGAACGCGTCCCCGAGGGAGGCGACGCTCATCCCGCCGTGGCGCAGCAGCCACAGCACCAGGCCGGGATCGACGCTGCCCGGACGGGTGGCCATCACCAGGCCCTCCAGCGGGGTGAAGCCCATCGTGGTGTCCATCGACCGGCCGGCGCGCACCGCAGCCAGCGAGGCGCCCGCGCCGAGATGACAGGTCACCACCCGCGCGTCGACGCGGCCGAGCAGTGCGGCCGCGCGACCGGCGGCGTAGGCGTGGGACAGGCCGTGGAAGCCGTAGCGGCGCAGGCCCCACCGCTGAACCCACTCGGTGGGCAGCGCGTAGGTGGCGGCCGCGGCCGGCAGGTCGTGGTGGAAGGAGGTGTCGAAGCACGCCACGGCCGGCGTGTCCGGCAGGACGGCGGCGATCGCGTCGATGCCGGCGACCCCGCGCGGCTGGTGCAGCGGCGCCAGGTCGACCAGCGCCTCGATCCGGTCGCGCACGTCGCCGGCGAGCACCACGGGGCCGGTGAACTCGGTGCCACCGTGGACGATCCGGTGGCCGACCGCGTCCACCCGGTCGAGGCCGGCGACGAACCGCGCCAGCTCCTCGGTCTCGTCGCCGCCGGTCCAGCGGTCCAGGTCCAGGCTCGCGACCGGCACGTCGGCCTGGTCGAGCAGGCGGACCTTCATGCTGGAGGACCCGGCGTTCACCACGAGGATCTGCATGGTCGGCTCCTGTCCTACGGCCAGGACCAGTCGCGGACCTCCGGCAGGTCCTCGCCGTGGTCCCTGGTCCAACGGTGGTGGCGGGCGCGCATGTCCTGCATTCGCTGACGCGGCAACGCGGCGCGGGCGCCGAGGCCGGGCACCCGGTCGAGCACGTCGATGACCAGCCGGAAGCGATCCATGTCGTTCAACACCAGCATGTCGAACGGGGTGGTCGTGGTGCCCTCCTCCCGGTAGCCGCGGACGTGGATGTTGTGGTGGTTGGTGCGGCGGTAGGTCAGCCGGTGGATCAGCCAGGGATAGCCGTGATAGGCGAAGATCACCGGGCGGTCGCGGGTGAACAGGGCGTCGAACTCGGGATCGGTCATGCCGTGCGGGTGCTCGGTGTGCGGTTGCAGGCGCATCAGGTCCACCACGTTGACCACCCGCACCCGCAGGTCCGGCAGCTGGTCGCGCAGCAGCGCGGTGGCGGCCATGACCTCCAGGGTCGGCGCGTCCCCCGCGCAGGCGAGCACCACGTCCGGCTCCCGGCCGTCCTCGTTGCCCGCCCACTCCCAGATGCCCGCGCCGCGGGTGGCGTGCAGCACGGCCTGGTCCATGGACAGCCAGTCCGGGGCGGCGTTCTTGCCGGCGACCATGACGTTCACGTAGTCGCGGCTGCGCAGGCAGTGGTCGGCGACCGAGAGCAGCGTGTTGGTGTCCGGCGGCAGGTAGACCCGGATCACCTCGGCCTTCTTGTTCATCACGTGGTCGATGAATCCCGGGTCCTGGTGGGAGAACCCGTTGTGGTCCTGGCGCCACACGTGCGAGGTGAGCAGGTAGTTCAGCGACGCGATCGGCCGTCGCCACGCCAGTTTCCGGCTGGCCTCAAGCCATTTGGCGTGCTGGTTGAACATCGAGTCGACGATGTGGATGAACGCCTCGTAGCAGGAGAACAGCCCGTGCCGGCCGGTCAGCAGGTAGCCCTCCAGCCAGCCCTGGCACAGGTGCTCGGAGAGCACCTCGAGCACCCGGCCGTCGGTTGCCAGGTTCTCGTCCACGGGCAGGGTTTCGGCCTGCCACTGCTTGCCGGTCGCCGCGTAGACCGCGTCCAGCCGGTTGGACGCGGTCTCGTCCGGGCCGAACAGCCGGAAGTTGCGGGCCGAGGCGCTGCCGCGCAGCACCTCGCGCAGGAACTGGCCGAGCACCCTGGTCGGCTCGGACGAGGACCCGCCCGGCCGGTCGACCTCGACCGCGAAGTCGCGGAAGTCGGGCAGTGCCAACGGTTTCAGCAGCAGGCCACCGTTGGCGTGCCGGCTGGATCCCATCCGGCGGGCACCCGATGGCACCTGGTCGAGCAGTGCGGGCACCGGCCGCCCAGCGTCGTCGAACAGCTCCGCCGGCCGGTAGGAGCGCAGCCACTGCTCCAGCAGCGCGAGGTGTTCTGGGTTGTCCCGCACGGCCGACAGCGGCACCTGGTGGGCCCGCCAGGTGCCCTCGACCTGCAGTCCGTCCACTTCGGACGGACCGGTCCAGCCCTTCGGGGAGCGCAGCACGATCATCGGCCACTGTGGACGTCCACTTCGGCCAGAACGCGCGGATCGTTGGATGGCCGCGATCTCGGTGAACACCTCGTCCATGGTGGCGGCCATGTCGCGGTGCATCAGCGCGGGATCGGCGCCGGTGACATAGCGGGGCGCGTAGCCGTAGCCGCGCAGCAACGAGTCCAGCTCGTCGTGCGGGATCCTGGCGAGCACCGCCGGGTTGGCGATCTTGTAGCCGTTCAGGTGCAGGATCGGCAACACCGCGCCGTCGTGCACCGGGTCGAGGAACTTGTTGGCATGCCAGCTCGCGGCCAGCGGCCCGGTCTCGGCCTCACCGTCGCCGACGACACAGGCCACCACCAGGTCCGGGTTGTCGAACGCGGCACCGAAGGCGTGGGCCAGCGAGTACCCGAGCTCGCCACCCTCGTGGATCGAGCCGGGCACCTCGGGCGCGACATGGCTGGGCACCCCACCGGGAAAGGAGAACTGCCGGAACAGCACCCGCATCCCGCGCTCGTCGCGCGGCACCTCCGGGTAGGCCTCGGTGTAGCTGCCCTCCAGCCAGGTGTTGGCCAGCAGGCCGGGACCGCCGTGCCCCGGCCCGGTCACGTAGAGCACGTCCAGGTCGCGCTCGCGGATCAGCCGGTTGAGGTGGGCGTAGACGAAGTTCAGGCCGGGCGTGGTGCCCCAGTGGCCGAGCAGCCTCGGCTTGAGGTGCGCCGGCCGCAGCGGCTCGCGGAGCAGCGGGTTGTCCAGCAGGTAGATCTGCCCGACCGACAGGTAGTTCGCCGCCCGCCAGTAGGCGTCCACCGCCTCGACCAGGTCCTGCTCCGGCTCGACCGCCAACGCCTCCGCCATGTCCGTAGCATCGCCCAGATCCGGGGCACCCGCACGTCAGCCGCCGGTCACCGGCTCTCGCGGGAGCCGCACCTGGAAGTGCGTGTCGCCGGGCTCGGAGACCACCCGCAGGTCGCCGCCGTGCCGGTTGACCACCACCCGCCACGACACGTCCAGGCCAAGGCCGGTGCCCTGGCCGACGCCCTTGGTGGTGAAGAACGGCTCGAACACCCGGCGACGCAGCTCGGCCGGCACGCCGGGGCCGGTGTCGATGATCTCCACCAGCACCCGGTCGCCGTCGGCCGAGGTGCGGATG
Organism: Actinophytocola sediminis; assembly: GCF_054779715.1. NCBI lineage: Bacteria > Bacillati > Actinomycetota > Actinomycetes > Pseudonocardiales > Pseudonocardiaceae > Actinophytocola > Actinophytocola sediminis. Next base: position 128,668 of record NZ_BAAGXS010000010.1, read on the forward strand.
GTGACCGTGCCGTCGCCGTCGACCGCGTCCACGGCGTTGTCGATGAGGTTGGTCCACACCTGGTTGAGCTCGGCGGCGTAGGCCGGGACCTTCGGCAGGGTGCGGTCGTAGTCCTTGACCACCCGCACCCCGGCCGGGATCTTGCCGGCCAGCATCACCACGGTGGCGTCCAGGCCGTCGTGCAGGTCGATGGTCTGGTGCGCGGAGCGGTCGAGCTGGGTGTACTGCTTGGCGGCACCGACCAGCCCGGAGATCCGCCCGGTGCTGTCCTTGATCTCCAGCAGCAGGTTCTCGGTCTCCACCGAGTAGGCCAGCCAGCGCAGCGCCGGCTCGAAGAAGTCCGCCTCGACCACATTGGACAGCTCGTCGAGGTCGGACACGGTGATGCCGGCGGTGACGAACACCGGCGCGAGGTCCCAGCCGCCGACGATGTCCCGCTCCGCCAGCCACTCCCCCAGCTCGTCCTCCCGATCGGCGACCTCGATCGGGGTCAGCGCCGCCGCGGTCGCGATCCTGGCGACGAACTTGTCCTGGATCTTGGTCAGCCGGTGGAGCTGGACGCCGTCGAAGTGGCCGTCGGCGAGCATCGCCAGCTTGTGGCGCATGCCGGCGACCCGCTCGCGCAGCGTCTCGGTCGCCCGGACCGCCGCGGCCGCCGGGTTGTTCAGCTCGTGGGTCAGCCCGGCGGTCATCTTGCCCAGCGCCAGCAGCCGTTCCCGCTGGGCGACCAGCTCCTCGGAGTTGCGGATGCCGACGAACATGCCCTGCAACAGGTGCACCGCCATCGGGAACCACTCGCGGAACTTCACCGCGAACTCGGCCACCGGCAGCGCCAGCAGCTCGCAGTCGGTGACCGCGTGCACGGTCGCGTTGTAGAGCTGTTCGACCTGGTCGCCGAGGTAGAACTGGGTCGCCCCGGCGTAGACGCCCGCCTGGTCGGAGCGCACCACCTCCACGTCGTCCGCGCGCACCCTGCGGGTCAGCCGCATCGTCCCGGACAGCAGCACGTAGAAGCACTCCGCCGGCTCGCCCTCGGCCGCCACGATGGCGCCCGCCGGGTGCGCGACGACGTCCGCGGTGGCCGCGAGCCAGGCCAGCTGGCCGTCGTCGAGGTGCTCGAACAGGAACAGTTCGCGCAGGGCCGCCGGGTCGATGTCGGTCACCGCTCCTCCAGGTACCGGTGCACCAGCGTGACCGCCATCGCGCCCTCGCCGACCGCCGAGGCGACCCGTTTGACCGACTGCGCGCGCACGTCGCCGGCCACGAACACGCCCGGCACGCTGGACTCCAGGTAGTAGGGGTCACGCTCCGGTGCCCAGCCGACCGGCCGGGCGCCGTCCACCAGCAGGTCGGGGCCGGTCCAGACGAACCCTCGGTGGTCGCGCTGGACGACGCCGTCGAGCCAGTCGGTGCGCGGCGCGGCGCCGATGAAGATGAACAGGTGGTCGGCATCGACGATCTCGCCAGTGACCTCGCCAGTGACCTCGCCGGTGCCGTCGGTGTGGTCCAGGCGCAGCTGTTCGAGGTGGTCGGTGCCCGTGGCCGCGCCGATCGTGGTGCCGGTGCGCACGAACACGTTGTCGATCGCCTCGAGCTGCTGGACCAGGTAGTGCGACATGGACGCGCGCAGTGACGGGCCGCGCACCACCAGGGTGACCGTGCTGGCGTGCCTGGCGAAGAACACCGCGGCCTGGCCGGCGGAGTTCGCGCCGCCGACGATGTACACGTCGCGGTTGGCGCACTCGGCCGCCTCGGTCATCGCCGAGCCGTAGAACACCCCCCGGCCGACGAAGTCCTCGACACCGGGCGCGTCCAGGCTGCGGTAGGACACGCCGGTGGCCAGGATGACCGCGTGCGCGGCGACCACGCTGCCGTCGCCGAAGCGCACCATCCGCGCCGAGCCGGGCACCTCAAGGGCGGTCACGTCGCGCGCGGTGAGCATCTCCGCGCCGAACTTGACCGCCTGGCGCCGGGCCCGGTCGGTCAGCTGGGAGCCGGACACGCCGTCGGGGAAGCCGAGGTAGTTCTCGATCCGCGAGCTCTGCCCGGCCTGCCCGCCCGCGGCCTGCCGTTCCACCAGCAGCGTGCGCAGGCCCTCGGAGGCCCCGTAGACCGCCGAGCCGAGGCCGGCGGGTCCGCCGCCGACCACGACCAGGTCGTAGAAGTCGGTCTCCGGGTCGACGGTGAGGCCGACGGCCGCGGCGATCTCGGCGTCGCTCGGGGACAGCAGGGCGCTGCCGTCCGGGGTGATCACCACCGGGATCTCGGTCGGGTCGGCGGCCGCGGCGGTCAGCAGCCGGTGGCCCTCCGGCTCGTCGATGCTGTAGTAGCGGTAGGGCACGGCGTTGCGGGCCAGGAAGTCCCGGGAGGCGAAGGTGGGCGCCGACCACCGGTGCCCGACGATCTTGATCTCCTCGGCCTGCCCCGCGGTGTCGCCGCACCACAGCTCGATCAGCGCGTCGACCACCGGGTAGAGCTTCTCCTCCGGCGGGTCCCACGGCTTGAGCAGGTAGTGGTCGACGTCGACCAGGTTGATCGCCTGGATGGCCGCGTCGGTGTCCGCGTAGGCGGTCAGCAGCGCGCGGCGGGCGCGCGGGAACAGGTCCATCGCCTGCTCGAGGAACTCGATGCCGTTCATCTCCGGCATGCGGTAGTCGGCGAGGATCGCGGCCACCTGCTCGCCGCGCAGCTTCAACTCCCGCAGGGCGTCCAGCGCCTCCTTGCCCGAGGACGCCCGAACGATGCGGTGGCCCTCGCCGTAGCGGCGGCGCAGATCGCGGGCCACCGCCCTGGACACTCCCTGGTCGTCGTCGACGGTCAGCAGTACCGGCTTGGTCACCGGGGTCTCCGCTCGCTCATGCCACCAGCCTAGAGCGCGACCTCACACGATGGTCTGGTCGACGAAGCACCACCGCCAGTCCTCGCCGCGCTCGAACGAGCGCATCACCGCGTGGTCGGTGTGCGCGAAGTGCGCGCTGGCGTGCCGGGACGGCGAGGAGTCACAGCAGCCGACGTGCCCGCAGGTCAGGCACTCCCGCAGGTGCACCCACTGCCCGCCGGTGGCCAGGCAGTCGGTGCAGCCCTCGGTCGTGCTCGGCGAGACGTCGCGGACCTGGTCGAGATGCGCGCATTGAGCCATGCCCCATCATCGCACCGGCCAAGCCATCACACCGGCCAAGCCAGCTCACCGGCCCGGCGTCACCGCCGTTGTTGTTGCTGCTGCTGTTGCTGCTGGGCACGCTCCCGCTGGGCGTCACCGCCGTTGCTGTTGCTGTTGTTGTTGCTGCTGCTGAGCACGCTCCCGCTGGGCGTCACCGCTCCTGTTGCTGCTGGGCAAGCTCCTGTTGGGCGTCCTCGTAGTTGTCGTCCCAGTTCGCGCCTTCCTTGAAGGCCTCGGCCGCGCCGGTGCGGCCCAACGAGATCGGCTTGAGCGTGTCGGCGAAGCCGTCGCGGCCGCGGGGTGCCATGACGTCGTCGACCCTGGCGGCGGCGTCGCCGAGCCGGTCGTTGCCGAGGGTGATCCGGTCGCGGATGGCGTTGTTGACCCGGTCGGCCCCGCCCTCGACCTGGTTGAGCGCGCCGCGGTGGCGGCCGATGGCCCGGCCCATGGACTTGGCCTTGCGGCCGATCTGGACCGAGGCCTTGGCCAGCGCGTTGGACGCGCCGCGCAGCTTGTCGAACTTGCGGATCGCCTGCGCCAGCTTCATCAGCAGCTTGCTGACCTTGCCGGCGATCTTGCCGGCGGTCGCGGCGGCGCGGGCGACCGCCCAGCCGGTGAACGCGGCCACCGAGGCGCCGAAGCTGCACCAGCTCGTCGCCAGCGCGGACACCGCGGCGATGAGGAACTCCGCCACCACGTCGGCGATGATGTCGCGGATGATGCCCCGGACGGTGGCGACCAGGATGCCGCTGGCCCGCACGCCGGTCGACACCGCCGACGCGGCGCCCTCGAGTGCCTTGACCTGCTCGGCGACCTGCGCGGCCGCCGCCCGGTAGGCGTCGCCGGACGCGCCGGTCCAGGTCGTGGTCTCGCTGGTGGCGGCGGTCGCGTACTCCTGGCTGATGGTGGCGCACTCCTGGGCGACCGCGCCCCAGGTGGCCGCGACGCCGTTGATCGCGCCGGGGTCGCCGGCCAGGTCGTCCAGCGGTTCCTTGAGGAACGAGACGTGCTCGATCAGCCAGCCGATGCCGCCGCCGACCAGGGTGCCGAGCGGGTTGGCGACGAACCCGAGCACGTCCAGCCCGAGCGCGAAGCCGTCGAACACCCAGTCGCTCGGGTTCTCGAAGTCCTTGGCGCACTGCCAGACCGTGTCGACGATCCGCGCCCCGTCGGTCGCGTTGTCCGCGTTGACCTCGACACTCATGACGTGCCCTCCATGAACTGCTCGAACAGCCGTGCGTGCTCGTCGTCGGTGTCCTTTGTGGAGTCCGCGCTGTCGCGCAGCGCGTCGGCGATCTCCGGCAACGCCGAGGCCAACTCGGAGATCGACCCGCCCATCTCCGAGATCGACAACCTGGCGTGCACGCTGAACGCCTGGCCGATGATCCCGTAGGTCTCGATCCCGAGGTCCACGTCCGCGCCGGTCCGCCCCGTCGCGGCCAGCGACGTGCCGAAGCCCGCCACGCTGCCCGCGTGGGTGAGCACGTCGTCGGGCACCATCGCGAAGTCGCTCACAGTTCCGCCTCCCCGGGATGAGAAGTTTCCGTTACGTCGGGTTGGTACCTGCCGGTTCCACGCGGCTCAGGTTGGCGGTGGCTCATTTGTCGTTACCCCAGATCGTGTCGAGGCCCTCGTCGTCGTCATCGTCGGTGGGGCGGGGGGCTCTGGGTGGGGGTGCCTCGGAGCGCAGTAGCGGCTCCGGTTCGGCCGGGTCCTGGGGGGCTTGTTCGTCGTCGTCCTCGCGTTGGGCGACGTCGATCTGGTCGCGGAGGAACTCCATCGCCGGCGAGTCGCCGATCAGCGGCTGCAGCGTCTCCTGCATCTGCTCGGCGACGGCGGCGTGCGCGGCCCGCACGGTCTCGGTGATGGACGCGGCGAGCTGTTCTGGCCCATGCCGCATCGCCTCCGGCGAGATGGTCAGCCGTTCCAGCCGGCCGCCGGGTGCCAGTTCGACCGACACGCCGCGGTCAGGACTGCTGACCCGCGCGCGCAGGGTCTTGAGCTGCGCCTGCGTCTCCTCGGCTCGCTGCTGGATCTCGCCCACTCGCCGCATGTAGTCGGCGAGCCGTCGCTCGCCTGCCCCGACATCCATATTCATGGGCGCTTAGACTAGGCTAACCGGTATCTGGTTCCCGCAAGGTTAGTACTGATTCGGCCATCTCCTTGGTGGACTGCCGGGTGGTCACCACGATGACCAACAGCGCCGCCAGCGGGTAGACGTCCCGGCCACCGGCGAGCCAGACCGCCACCGGCGCGCCGGCCGGGATCGCCTGCACCGCGCTCACCACCGCCAGCACGACCAACACCGCCACTACGACCGTCGGCACCCACCGGCCGGCGCCGGCCGGGCGGACCCCGTTTCTGGTGTCCAGGTAGGGCCGCCCGTACCGGACGATCCGGGCGACGTCACGGTGCACGACCGACGCGATCAGCCCGACCACCACCGCGACCAGCGCGCCGAACCCGGCGAGCACCCCCGACGGCGGGTCGACCAGCCACGCGGACTCGAGCTCTGGCCACGGCGAGACGAACCCGCCGACCCGCCGCGGCCCGTCGAACAAGGGCAGCGAGGCGAGCACCTCCACCCCGCCGACGGCCAGGGCCAGCCAGGCGATCAGCCGCAGCCGGCGCACCCGCCGGGGCACCGGGGCGGCGGCCACCTCGGCCTTGGTCACCGGCCACCGCTCGGACTCCGGCCTCGGCCCTCGGACCCGGCGCGGGATGAGCGAGCCGACGGCGGCCGCGGCGAGCCAGACGGTCACCAGGCCGATGGCCACCGCGGCGACCGGGCCGGCGAGCGTCCAGCGCGCGCTGTCGTTGCGGCCGGGTTCGCCGCCGGACTCGAAGACGGGGGTGTCCCGGTCACCCGGGGAGAGCTGGCCGGGCGGGAAGCGCACCCGCGCGGTGTCGCCGTCCGCCCAGCGCACGTCCGCGACACACTCGGTGGCGATGCCGATCCCCCACCGGCCCACCGGGCCGTGCTCGACACAGGAGGTCACCGTCGCGGTGCCGGTCCTGGTGGCCGCCGGCGAGCCGACGAGCACGTCGGTCGTGCGGATCACGGTCGCGAGCAACAGGAAGCCGAGCACCGCGGCCAGACCGAAGGCGAGAGCACGCATCCGGCAACCCTAGGACCGACCGCCACGGCCAGGGCATACCGGATTCCCGATATCAAAGCGAATTACCCGACAATGGCACACCGAAGACCTGCCGAAATCAATGCATTACCCGCGCGATACACTCGGCCGAATTCGTTGTACAGAAAAGGAAATCGCGGGTGACGACGACGGCATTACGGAACGAGCCACTGCCGGACCCGGACCCCGCGACCGTCCCCGCCGGGCCGCCCGCGTGGTTGACGCTGGCCAGACGGCTGGCGGTGAGCCGCTGGCTGCCCAGGCTGGTCGCCATGCTGGCCGCGGTGCCCGCGGTCACGACGCTGTTCGAGGTGCTGCGCGCCGGGCGCCTCCAGCACATCGACTACCTGTTCCAGCTGACCAGGATCACCAACGCGGACGGCTCGCTCAAACCGTTCGACCTGCAGCACTACTTCTCCAACGAGCACCTGCTCGGCCTGCCGACGCTGCTCTACTGGATCAATATCGAACTGTTCGCCGGCGACAACCGCACCCTCGGCGTGTTCGTCGTGGCGATGGCCGCGCTCACCGTGGCCGCGCTCGGGCTCGCGCTGCCGCGCGGCCTGCCGCCGCTGGTCCGTGCCGGCCTGGTGGTGGCCGCCTCGACCCTGGTCTTCAGCCTGCACGGGCTGTGGAACTTCACCAGGGCGATGAGCGGCACCGCGTGGCTGACCGCCAACCTGATCGTGGTGGTCGCGCTGGTGCTGGCGAGCCGGGGTCGCTGGTGGCCGGCCTTCGCGCTCGCGCTGCTGGCCAGCCTGACCTACGGCACCGCGTTCGCCGTCTGGCCGGTGCTCGCGGGGCTGGCCGTGCTGCGGCGGGAGGCCTGGTGGAAGCGGCTGCTGCCGCTGGTCGCCGGCGCGGCGATCGTCTCGGTGTGGCTGAGCTACCGGCCGTCGCCGCCGCTGGCCGGCTCCCCGGTCAGCGACCCTGGCAGCCTGCTGTACTACTTCCTCGCCATCGTCGGCAAGTTGTGGACCACCGACAACGGCGGGTTGGCCGCCATCGCGGGCGCGCTCATCCTCGGCGTGTACGCCGTGCTCGCCACCAGCAGGACCGCGCGGGAGCCCGCGCTGTGGTTCTGGTGGGCGCTGGCCGGCCACGCCGTGCTGTACTGCGGGATGATCGCGGTGGCCAGGGTCGACTTCGGCGAAGAGGCCAGCCTGCACACCGCCCGCTACACCTCCGCGTCGGTGCTGATCTCGATCCCGGCCGTGGTGATGCTGGCCTTCGTGGCGCACCGCAGGCTGGACCAGCGCGGCCACAAGATCACCCTCGCGGCCGTGCTCGCCGGGCTGCTCGGCTACGCGCTCGGCGCGCCCTACGCCGTCGAGGAGCGGGCGGCCGACAAGCTCCACCGGCTCGAGGCGGTCGCCATCCGGGGCGGGTTCAGCGACGCCTACCGGACCTACCCGCTCGCCAGCGACCTCGCGCCGCGGCTGCGGGCGCTTGGGCACTATCCGTTCACCGACGACTTCACCCTCGGTTGCGACGGCCCGGAGCTCGGCTCGACGCTGGCGCTGTCCGAGATGACCCCGCTGCTGCCCGCGCGGGGCAACAAGCGCCCGCTGCGCGCGGCCGGCGCGGTGGACTCGGTCGAGCCGCCGGACCCGGCGCCGACCTTCGACGGCCGACCGGTGCCGATCTTCCACGGCTGGGCCTACGACCGCGGCGACCCGGTCCGCTGTGTGGTGATCGTCGACGGTGCCGGCACGGTCCAGGGCGGCGGCGTGACCGGCGTGGTGCACCCCGACCTCGCCCGCGCCTACGCCGGGGTCGCGGCCGACTCCGGGTTCGCCGTGATCGGTCCGGTCGAGGACGACAGCCGCATCGTGGTGATCCAGCGCAGCGGGTCGATGCGGTGGCTACCGGCGCGAGCGCCGGAGGTCATCGTCGACCGGCAGGCCGAACGGTGAGCGCGTAGCGGTGCAGTGGCAACCGGCGCGGGCGCCAGAAGTCACCACCGACACGACAAGCCGAACGGTGAGCGCGTAGCGGTGCAGTGGCAACCGGCGCGGGCGCCAGAAGTCACCACCGACACGACAAGCCGAACGGTGAGCGCGTAGCGGTGCAGTGGCAACCGGCGCGAGCGCCCGAAGTCATCATCCACACGGCAAGCCGAACGGTGAGTGCGTAGCGGTGCGCTTGCCCCCGCGCACCGCCACGCACTCACACCCCCCGCAAGCCCGCGGCGTCGATCTTCCCTGCCCACTGGATCGCGGGCAGGAGCCGATCGAGCAGCTCACGGGCAGTGGCGCTCAACGTGCAGCACAGCATCGCGCCGGTGTCCTCGCGGTCGCAGACCACCAGGCCGGCGAGCTCGAGCCGGTGCACGGCCGCCTCGGCCGGACCGCCGAGGTCGACGATGTCCCGGTAGGACAGCGGCCCGCAGGACAGCGCGGCGAGCACGTCCAGTTCCTGTTCGCCGGGCAGCACCCGCAGCAGCGCGCGCAGCTGCTCGGCGAGCACGGTCTCGTAGTCGGCGGCCGTGCTGTCGCCGGCCGCCTCGACGCTCCAGTCGTGGGTGAGGTCGGTGACCTGGCCGCGGCCGCCGAGCCCCTGGCCGCGCAGCCGCCAGATCGGCGGCACGTCGCTTGGCCGGACCTCGGCCGTGACGAACTGGTTGCGGCCCGACTCCTTGGCCCGCAACAGGGCCGCGTCCGCGCCGTGCAGCAGCCCGACCAGGTCGTGGTCGGCGCAGGTCGCCCTGGTCGCGACGCCGATGGAGGCGGTGAGCCCGGTGAACGTGGTGATCCCGTCGCGGGCCGATGGCGCCGGCACCGCCGCGGCCCTGATCTGGGCGAGGATGGTCTGGGCGAGGCGTTCGCCGCACTCGCGGTCGGTGCCGGGCAGCAGCACCAGGAACTCGTCGCCGCCGTGGCCGCCGTACCGGCCGACGACGTCCAGCTGGCGCACCACGCCCCGGATCACCAGGGCCACCGCGCGCAGCACGGCGTCGCCAGCCAGGTGCCCGTGGGTGTCGTTGACCTCCTTGAACCGGTCGATGTCGATCATCAGCATCACCGCCGGCCCGGCGCCGACCTGGTCGAGGACCTCGGCCGCGGCCCGGTCCCACCCCCCGCGGTCGAGCATGCCGGTCAGCTTGTCGGTGCTCCTGTAGCCGAGCGGTTGGCCGCAGGTGGCACAGCGAGGGCCGGAAACGACCTCATCCGCGCCAGCAAGCCGCATCGCGGACCTCCCGTAAGTGGATCATCGTCGAGCGTAGACTCATTGACTGTCCGGTTTCAACTGACAAAAATGGATGCGCGCGGTCGGGTCTATCTCTGGGTAAAGAGTATGCACGATGCGGTGGGAGGCCAGCGATGGTTACGCGGAAGTCCGGCGCGGAACGAACCCTCGCCGACAAGCTCAACCACCTGTTCGCCGGCACGACGACGCGCGGTGGCCAGGAGTTCAGCAACGAGCAGGCCGCCTCGGCGATCGTGGCGACCGGCGTGACGATCTCGCAGAGCTACATCTGGCAGCTGCGCAAGGGCAACAAGGACAACCCGACCTTCAAGCACCTGCAGGCACTCGCCGCGTTCTTCGGCGTCCCGGTCTCGTACTTCTTCGACGACGAGGTCACCGACCGGGTCGACCAGCAGCTCGCGGAGCTGCGGACCGAGCAGGCGCGGCTGAACGCGATCATGGACTCCAACGACGCGCGGCTGATGGCGCTGCGGGCCGGCGAGCTCTCCCCCCAGGGCCGCCGACAGGTCATGGACCTGCTGGACGTGGTACACCGGCTCGAGCAGGTCGAACGCGACTCCGGCACGCAGGGCTGACGCCGCGCACCCGGCCTGCCGGGTGATCTGGAAAACTCTGCCGCGTCCTGGGCAGAGGGCGTGAGTCGGGGAGGTGTGCCGTGCGCGAACGCGAGCTGCGTCGACGCTGCCGAAAACTACTCAATGAGCTGGACATCCGCCCGCCACTGGACGTGCACGAGCTGTGCCGGCGGGTCGGCGCGCAGCGGGGCAAGCCGATCCGGCCGGTGGCCCACCCGATGCCCGTGCCGGGACCGTTCGGCGCCTGGATCACCACCGACACCGCCGACTACGTCTTCTACCAGCAGGCGACCAGCCGGGCCCACCAGGCGCACATCGTGCTGCACGAGCTGGGGCACATCCTGGCCGGTCACCGAGGCGCCGAGGACGACGCGCTGCTCGGCGACTCGGTGACCGGCCAGTTCCCCGACCTGGCGCCAGAGGCCGTGCGCCGGGCGCTTGGCCGCACGTCCTACGACTCCGAACAGGAACGGGAGGCCGAGACCGTGGCCACGATCATCCTGGAATGGGCGTCGGTGCTCGACTCGGTCGGCCCGAGCGCGGCCTCGTCGGACGCCGCCGCGCGCCGCATGGGCACCGCGCTGACCGACAGGCTGGGCTGGCTGTGAGGTACACGGGGTTCGACCTCGTCCACGGGCTGGCCTCGTTCGGCGCGCTGGCCTGGATGCTGTACCTGGTGGCCCGCTCCCCCGGCGACGTCCGGCGGTGGGCGGTGACCGGGTTGGTCGCCGGCTGGTCCATCGCCTACCCGTTCGGCATCGCGGCCAGCGAGGGCGCGAGCTTCCTCGGCGTGGACGCGATGACCGCGCGGTACGTGCAGCACGCGTTGCAGCTGGTGGGCGGGTTCAGCCTGGTCTGCTTCTTCAAGTTCTCCGCGCTCGACGGCAACCGGGCCGGCCGCAGCGCCGCCACCGAGGCCGCCGGGCTGCTCGGCGCGCTCGCGGTGATCACCTGGGCGAACGTGGCCGTCCCGGACGCGCTGCGGGTGCCGGCGGCCATGGTGACCTCTACCCCTGGCGACGGCCCGATCGGCGAGCCGGCGATCGCGTTGTTCTACATCGCGGCCAACGGGTACCTGCTCTACGCGTTCACCGCGGCCGGGGTGTGGACCCGCCGCTATGCCAGGGGGGCCGAGCCCCGGTTGCGCGCGGGACTGCGCGTCGCCTCGATCGGGCTGGCGTCGATCTCGTTGGCCAGCCTCATCTTCGTGCTGTCCAACGTCGGGCGCTGGCTGGGCAGCCCGGCCTCGCCGCCGATCGTGATGACCAGCGTCTTCCTGCTGTTGGCCGGGATCGTGCTGTTCCTGGCCGGGGTGATCTATCCGAACGTGGTGACCAGGCTGGCCGTGGCCAGAGTGTGGTTACGCCACCGCAGGGCCTACGGCCAGCTCCGTCCACTGTGGACGATTCTGAACGAGCGGTTTCCCCAGGACGCGCTGAACCGGGCGCCGGTGAACCAGTGGCGCGACGCGCTGAGCCTGCGCGGGGTGCACCGCCGCTACTACCGCCGGGTGATCGAGTGCCGCGACGGGCTGGTGCGGATCAGTCCCTATCTCGCCAGCCGGGACGCGGCCACCGACGACCTGACCGTGCCGGCACACCTGGCCCGCAGGCTCACCGACGCGCTACAGGCCCACGCGGCCGGCGAAACCGCGCCCCAGCAGGCGATCCCGGTCGCCGTCCCCCGCGACGACAGCCTCGACGCCGACGCCGACCAGCTCATCGAACTCTCCAGCGCCGTCCGCCGGTCCAGCGCGCCCTGATGCCCTGAATGAGGCATTGGCGACGTTGACCGTCCCGCATGGGGCATTCAGGGCTTTACTGCTCGGCTCGGATGTTGTCGAGGTGGTGGGTGTCGGCGCCGTTGAGGAAGACCCAGATGCCGGTGACCTGGCTGAGGTCCAGGGAGACGCCGGCTGGGCATTCGATCTCCTCGACGGCCTCGCTGATCGTGCGGCTCGTGCCGGGGTTGGTCCAGGCCCAGCGCCCGCCCTGGCACCACGCGCCCTGTTCGCCGATCTGCAGCGCGATCTCCCCGGTCGTGCCGGCGGTGGTGCCGGCGCGGACGTCGAAGCGCACCACCGACGTGCCGGTGAGGTCGAGCGGCTCGGTCAGCACGCGGCCGAACCAGTTGCCGGACAACGGGGTGTCGACCGCCAGACCGTGGTCGCCGTCGGTGTGGAAGGCGGTCGAGCGGGTCCAGGTGCCGCCGTCGCCGGGGTTGGCGATGGTCCAGCCCTCGGTGTCGGTCTCGAACGAGAACAGTGTCCGCTCCGCCGGCTGGACCGGGTCGTCGGGCGTGCTGGACCCGCAGGTCAGCACCGGTGCCGCCCAGTCGGTGTGGTCGTTGGTCGTGGTGCCGTCCGGCGCGGACCCGCTGCCGGTGGTGACCAGCCGCAGCCACGCGGCGCCGGTGAGGTCGGCGGTCAGCGTGGTCGCCGGGTCGCCGGCCGCCACGCCGTCGACGGTGGCCGCCACGGTCTGGTCGGCGTAGACGGTGAACGACGCCGGCACGGCCTCGGTGGTCTCGTCATCCAGGCCGACGTCGGTGCTCAGCTGGGTGCACCGGCCGCCGAGGTAGTAGACGAGCTCGCTGGGCGCGGTGGTGCCGATGCCCCTGGTGTAGACCTCGCCGGCGATCGTGGGCAGCGACCCGTCGCCCTCGGCGTCCCCGCCGTTGCTCAGGTCGATCTCCGCCGGGCCGCGCGCGTTGGCCGCGCTGACCGGCAGCAGGGTGCTCAGGTGCCACCGGCCCGCCGGCGGCGCGGTCACCACCGCGGCGACCAGCTCGCTGGTACTGGACCCCGGTCTGGCGCCGGGACCCCAGTCGTAGGCCGAGGTGATCCTCAGCGGGTGGCGGCCGGCGGCGGTGCCCTCGGGCGCGGTGACCGTCCACGACGTCCGGAGCGACTCGTCGGTGCCGAGCCGGGGGTGCGTCGGCGGGGTCGTGGCGGTGACCGTCCAGCCGGCGGGTGCCTGGACGGTGACGTCGAGGTCGCGGACGCGGCCGGCGCCCCGGTTGGTCACCGTGGTGGTCAGCGTGCCGCCCTCGGCGCCGGGGACCAGCGTGCCGAGCGCGGCGCCGACGGTGACCAGCGGCGCGGTGGCGGCCGGGTCGCGCAGCGGGCGCACCCGGTAGACCACGGTGCCGTGCGCCGGCACCGCGGCCGAGATCGTGGTGCTCGCCTGGCGGACCTCGCCGGTCCACACGTCCCGCAGCCGGTAGCCCGCCGCGCGCGCCAGCCCGGTCTCGGCGGCCGGGATGTCCACCGTGGCAAGGGAATCGGTGGCGTTGTACAGCGCGATGGCGCGCTCGCCGCCGGCCAGCGGCTTGTCCAGGACCATCAGCCCGTCGCGGTCGGCGACCACCGCGCCCTGCACGCCCAGCGGGTCCTGGTCGATCGCGATGAGCTCCTCGTTGCCCAGGATGTCGAGCGTCTCCTGGGAGGCGGTGCGCAGGTCGGTGCCGATGAGCAGCGGCGCGGCCATCATCGCCCACATGCTGAAGTGGGTGCGGTACTCGGTGGCGGTCATGCCGCCGTTGCCGATCTCCATCATGTCCGGGTCGTTCCAGTTGCCCGGCCCGGCGTGCGGGTGCAGCGGCGCGTTCCGCGCGATGATCGAGCGCAGGCTCGGCCAGTTGTCGCTGATGTCGCCGGTGGTGCGCCACAGGTCGCCGACCTCGGCCGCCCACTCCCACGGCCGGGACTGGCCCCACTCGCAGATCGCGTACACGATGGGCCGGCCGGTGGCGGCCAGCGCGTCGCGCATCGCGGTGTAGCGGCGGATGAAGTCCTCCTGCGAGCCGTCGGACTGGTTGTGGCAGTTGTCGTACTTGAGGTAGTCCACGCCCCAGTCGGCCCAGGTACGCGCGTCCAGCTCCTCGGTGCCGAGGCTGCCCGGGTAGCCGGCGCAGGTCCGGGTGCCGGCATCGCCGTAGATGCCGAGTTTGAGGCCAAGGCCGTGCACGTAGTCGGCGACGCCGGCGATGCCGTTGGGGAACTTGACCGGGTCGGGCACCAGGCGCCCGTCCTGGTCTCGTTCCCTGGCCGACCAGCAGTCGTCGATGTTGACGTACTCGTAGCCGAGGTCGGCCAGGCCAGAGGAGACCAGGATGTCGGCCGTCTCCCTGATCAGCGCCTCGTTGACGTCACAGCCGAAGGCGTTCCAGTTGTTGAAGCCCATCGGCGGCGTCGGCACCAGCGTGTCGGCCTGCGCCCGCACCTGCGCGACGAGCGGCGCGGGCACGAGCACCGGAGCGAACACGAGCGCCATGGCCAGGACCGAGATCGTGAGCCGGCGTACCGGAGCGCGCATCGCTGGCACCTCCATCGGCGGTGACGGGGACTCCTCTCCGATGAGAGCATCGAACCGCTTCGACAGTCAATTGTCCTGCGTCACTTATCTTTTTCAGTGATTGCCCGCCGACGATCTTTACGGCATGTTGATGATGGTATGAGCGCCGGCATCGCGATCACCGTGTTCGTGGTGGCCTACGTCCTGATCGCCACCGACCGGATCCCGAAGATGGTGATCGCGCTCGCGGGCGCGGGGATCGTGCTCGGCGTCGGCGTGCTCGGCTCGGCGGAGGCGTTCTACTCCACCGAGACCGGGATCGACTGGGACGTCGTCTTCCTGCTGCTCGGCATGATGATCATCGTCGGGGTGCTGCGGCGGACCGGGGTGTTCGAGTACACCGCGATCTGGGCGGCCAAACGCGGCCGGGGATCGCCCCGGCGGATCATGGTCCTGCTGGTGCTGATCACCGCGTTCGCCTCGGCGTTCCTGGACAACGTGACCACGGTGCTGTTGGTCGCGCCGGTCACGCTGCTGATCTGCGACCGGCTCGGCATCAGCCCGGTGCCGTTCCTGATCGCCGAGGTGCTCGCGTCGAACATCGGCGGCGCGGCGACGCTCATCGGCGACCCGCCGAACATCATCATCGCCAGCCGCGCCGGCCTGACGTTCAACGACTTCCTGGTGCACATGACGCCGATCGTGCTGATCGAGCTGGCGGTGTTCACCCTGTTGCTGCCGTGGGTGTTCCGCGGTTCGTTCGCGGTCGATCCGCAGCGGGCGGCCAGCGTGCTCGAACTCGACGAGCGCGCGGCCATTCAGGACAGTGGGCTGCTGGTGAAGTGCGGGGTGGTGCTGCTCGCGGTGTTCGCCGCGTTCGTCACCCACTCGGTGCACCACGTCGAGCCCTCGGTGGTGGCCCTGCTCGGTGCCGGAGTGCTGGTGCTGATCTCCCGGTCGCAACCGGCGCAGTACCTGGCCAGCGTCGAGTGGGAGACCCTGGTGTTCTTCGCCGGCCTGTTCATCATGGTCGGCGCGCTGGTCAGGACCGGAGTGATCGGCGAGCTGGCCACCCTCGCCGCACGGGCCACCGGCGGCGACGCGCTCACCGCGGTGCTGCTGATCGTCGTGGTGTCCGCGCTGCTGTCCGGGATCATCGACAACATCCCGTTCGTGGCGACGATGAGCCCGCTGGTGGCGGAGTTGGCGGCCGGCATCGACAACCCGGTGCACGCCGACGCGCTGTGGTGGGCGCTCGCGCTCGGCGCGGACTTCGGCGGGAACATGACCGCCATCGGGGCCAGCGCCAACGTGGTCGTGCTGGGCATCGCCAAGCACCACGGCACACCGATCTCCTTCTGGGAGTTCACCCGCAAGGGTGCGCTGGTCACGGTGATCACCATCGCGCTGGCCGTGCCGTACCTCTGGCTGCGGTACTTCGTGCTGTGACGGCTATGGTTCCCCGGTGGTGAGTCGCGAGCTGGTCGTGTTGGGCACCGCCAGCCAGGCGCCGACCCGTTACCGCAACCAGAACGGCTATCTGCTGCGCTGGGACGGTGTCGGGTTGCTGTTCGACCCCGGTGAGGGCACGCAGCGGCAGATGGTGCTGGCCGGGGTGAGCGCGCACGACATCGACCACCTCTGCCTGACCCATTTCCACGGCGATCACTGCCTCGGCGTGCCGGGCGTGGTGCAGCGGCTGTCGCTTGACCGGGTGACCAGGCCGGTGCACGCGCACTATCCGGCGTCGGGCGCGGAGTACTTCGCCCGGCTGCGGTACGCGGCGTCCTTCCACGAGGTGGCCCCCCTGGTGGAGCGGCCGATAACGGCGCCGGGACCGGTGGCCACCGGCACGTTCGGCACGCTCGAGGCGCACCGGCTGGATCACCGGATCGAGGCCTTCGGCTACCGCCTGGTCGAACCGGACGGCCGCCGGATGCTGCCCGACGAGTTGGCACGCCTGGACATCGCGGGCCCGGACGTCGGTCGGCTGCTGCGCGACGGTGAGCTGACGCGGGCGGGCCGGCGGGTGCGGCTGGCGGAGGTGAGCGAGCACCGGCCGGGTCAGCGGTTCGGGTTCGTGATGGACACCCGGCTGTGCGACGGGGTGTACGCGGTGGCCGACGGGGCGGATCTGCTGGTGATCGAGTCGACCTTTCTCGACCAGGACGCCGGACTGGCGGCCGAGTACGGGCATCTCACCGCGGCGCAGGCGGCCGGGGTGGCCCGCGAGTGCGGGGTCCGATGCCTTGTCCTGACACACTTCTCGGCCAGATACACCGACCCGACCCGGTTCTACGACGAGGCGTCGTCGATCTTCGACGGCCAGGTCGTGGTCGCCAAGGACCTGACCCGCGTCCCGGTGCCGGCCCGCGTTCGGGCGTAGGTTGGCCGGGTGCCGGAAGGGGACACCGTCCACCAGACCGCCCTGGCGTTGACCAGGGAGCTGGGTGGCGCGCTCCTGCGGCGCGCCGAGCTGCGCCATCCCCGGCTCGCCACCGCCGACCTGACCGGGCGCACCGTCGAGGGTGCCCGGTCCGTCGGCAAGCATCTGTTCCTGCGGTTCTCCGGCGAGCTGAGCCTGCACTGCCACCTCGGCCTCGACGGCTCCTGGCGGTTCCACGACCCGGCCAGGCGCGCACCGGTCAACCACTGGACCCGCGTCCTGCTCCAGACCGACGACCGGCTCGCGCTCGGGCAGCGGCTGCTGCGACTCGCCATCGTGCGGACCGCCGAGGAGGGTCGGCTGGTCGCGCATCTCGGGCCGGACCTGCTCGATCCCGACTGGTCCGACGCCCACGCCGAGGAGGCCGGCCGCAGGCTCACGCGCGACCCTGGCCGTGAGCTCGGTCTCGCGCTGCTCGACCAGGAGGTCATGGCGGGTCTCGGGAACGTGTTCAAGACCGAGGTCTGCTTTCTGCTCGGCGTCTCCCCGTGGACTCCGGTGTCCGAAGTGGACACTTCGGCCACGGTGGCGTTGTGCCGGAAGCTGTTGGTGGACAACGCCGACCGCCGGGCACGAGTGACCACTGGGGACACTCGACGCGGCCGGGAGCTGTGGGTGTACGGCCGGGCGCGCACCGGCTGCCTGCGGTGCGGCGGGCCGGTCGTCACCGGCGCGCAGGGCAGCGGGACCCGCGAACGGGTGGCGCACTACTGTCCCCACTGCCAACCCGGACCGACCGGCTGACCCGTCAGTCGAACACGCTGCGGTCGGCCCAGGCGTCCTCGTCCGGGTCCGGTGGCCGAGGACGCGCCGGCGCGGGCGGCTCCCAGAAGGCGACCGCCTGCTCCTGGTGGCGACGCAGGTCGTCCTCGTCGAGGGTTCGTCGGTTGGCCATCGCCCGGTCGGCCAGCGTGGCCAACGGCTCGGCGTAGGTTCTGGCCGCCTCGCGCGGCGACAGCCGGCCGGCGCGGAGCTCACGACCCAGCTCACGGAGCGCGCGGTCCTGGCCATGCTGTTCGAGGTGGCGCAACAGACCGTCGGTGATCGGATCGGCTGGCATGTCAGTCGGTTCCTTCCTCGGGGGCCTCGATCGACTCGAGCTCGTTGGCGTTGACCGTCTCCACGACCGCGACGATGGCCGCGACCACGGCCTTCGCCCGCCCGTAGAGCGCGGAGGCCTCGCCGACCAGCGCGACGATCAGCCCGGCGTAGTACGCGGCGGCGGCGTACCCGGCGATCGCGCCGACCACGGTCTCGATCAGCGCGGTGCCCGCCGCCGTGGCCGCGATGAACAGGATCGCCGCGTCCACGATCTCGCCGGCGACCCCGGTCAGCGCCTCGTAGAGCTGCTTGGCCGCCTCGGTGGCCGCGACGTAGTTCTTGCTCAGCGTGTCGCAGGTGGCCTGGAAGCCCGCTGTCGCCTTGCCGAGCGCCACCAACAACTCCTGACACCCGGCGGCCGCGTTGCCCCGCCAGACCCGCTCGGTGTCACTCGCCGACTTGGTCAGGTTCGCGGCGAAGTCGGGACAGGCCTTCCCCACATGCGACCACGCCGTGCCGCACGTCCGGTACGCCGCCCAGTCCCCGCTGATCCACGTGAGCATCCACTCGAACGGGTCAACTCCGCACGCTTCGTACACCCCCCACCGGATCCAGGCCGACGGGCTCAGCACATCGCTGAACCAGTCGAACTCGAACGCCACTCCCCCGTCGACCCAGTCGGCGTCGCGCAGGTGCGGGGTCGGGTCGGCGACATCGGTGAACGGTTGGCCGGGGCGGGCGGTGCCGAGGTCCGTGCGCAGGGCCTTCGCATCGCGTGCCCCCGGGCGCAACGCGTCCAGGCGCGCGGCCTGCGCCTGGTCGGTCCTGGCGTAGGCCAGCTGGCTGGCGTTGATCGCGGTCCCGGTCCGCTGGGTGATCAACTCCAGCTTCGCCATCGCGCCGTGCACGACGGCGTAGGCGTGGTTGTGCGGGCCGACGAGGTCGAAGATCAGCCCCTCCTGGCCGAAGGAGATGTCGGCGTACTTGCGCACGTACTGCTCAGCCGCACCCGCGTCGTTCGCGATGCCCCGGACCTGGTTGTACAGCTGGGTCATCCCGGCCGGGTCAACGAAGAAGTCGTTCATCGGCGGGCCTCGTCGAGGAGTTGGCGTACCTGGACCTCCAGTTGGACCCCGTTCGCGGGGGTGAACGTGACCCAGTCGTCCCGGCGCAGCTGGAGGAACCGGCCGGCGGCGGCGTCGTGGTAGCCGACCACCCGGCCGGCCTCGGCGCGACCGGCGGTCCGCACCGCGAACTGGCCACGAGCGACCACCCCCGCGCACAGCCGAGCCACCGCGCGGGCGTCGGCCTCGCGTTCGCCGAGCGCGACCAGCCGGTCGGCGAACGCGGAGCCGTCGTCGGTCGACCGGTCCGCGGCGCGGTCGAGCGCCGCCGCCCGGACGCTCACCGAATCGGTCCTGCTGGTCGGCGCCTCGCCGGCCAGCGCCACCATCTCGGTGACCAACGCGTGCTCGGGCACCGAGCGGATCGTCACGCCGGCACCGTCCGCCACCGCGATCGTGGCCCGGCCGGACGCGGCCGCGCCCCGCGCCCGCACCAGGCCCCCACGGATGATCCGCGCGTCCACCGCCGAGGAGAACTGGGCCAGCCGGGTCAGCACGCCGGCCAGCTCCGGCAGTGGACCGTACCGGTCGGCGAGCTGGCGCCCGCGCAGATCGACCAGCACCCCGGCGACGATCTCCTGCCGCTCCCCCGGCGTGTAGCCAGAACTGGGCAGGTCGAGCACCGGCGGCAGCTCACCGAGACCCAACCGCGCCCAACACACCTCGAACTCCACAGTGGACAGCGAGACGACCTGTCGCCGGGCGGTGTTCGGTCTTGGTGCTGACATCATCGCTACCGATCCCTGTCCTCGCCGAGCACGGAATGGTTGAGCACCAACAGGTCGTCGGTGCGGAACAGCTCGTCGGTCTCGCTGAAGAACCGGTCGGTGTGCTCGAGGTCCTCGCTCTCCCCGTCCCGAGCGCCGCCGGCCGCTGGACCCATCAGCGAACCGGCGGCGCCCCGACCGGCGCCAGCCCCCATGCGGGCACCCGCCGGATTGGCGCGTGCTCCCCCTGCTGGCACCGCACCCGCCGTCGCCCCGGGTCCACGGCCGCCGGCCACTGGTTCCCCACCAGTGCCGATGCCGCCGACGAACCCTCCGACGGGCAGACCACCCCCAAGCCCTCCCCCGACACCGCCGGTCGGGCCGAACCCGCCGCGCGCGGCGGGCACCCCGGCGTGGCTGCGGTCTGGTTCCGGCAACAAGCTCGCCGGGAGCACACCGCTGTTGGTCGGCGAGGTCGCCAACGGCGACCGGTCGCCGAGTTGCTGGTCCGGCGCCGGCGGCGGTTGCCGGCCCTGGTCCTGTTCCGTGCGCTGCTCCGGTGCGACCGCCTGCTTGTCGGTGGGCGTGGCGGTGTCGGCGGGCTTGTCGGCAGGCTTGTCCGTTGGCTTGTCGGCCGGCTCCGGCTCCACCGGCTCGCGGTCCGGCTTTTTCGTGTCGTCCCTGGGTTCTTGGCGCCGGTCGGTCCGCTCGTCCTGGCCGACCGGGGGCACCGTGTTCCAGTCGGTGCTCTGGTCCCCGACCATCAGCGGCCTGGTCGGCGGCGGCGTCGAGTCCACGGTGATCGGGGCGATCTCGGCGAGCGCCGGGATGGCCGCGAGGGTGGCCCTGGTCGTCGCCTCGTGCGCGTACAGCAGCCGGTTGGCCTCCTCGTCGGCGGCGCGGCGCTGGGCGACCTGCTCGTCGAAGTCGGTCTGCACGTCGAAGAGGTTGCCGGTCTGCAGGTTGATCGCGTCCCCGAACGCGTCGCCGAACCCGTACTCCGCCTGGGGCGCGGACCCCGGCATGCCGTAGCGGGTGCGCGTCACCGACTCGCTCTGCAGGCCCACCTGCGAGCCGGCCTCGCCGGTCACCGGCGCCGAGTCGGCCGACCAGTTCGCCGCCGACACCATCGACGCGCCCGCGGCCGCGCCCGCCGACCCGGACCACTCACCGCCGAGCGAGTTCACCAGCTCCCGCAACACCTGCTCGCTCTCGATCAGGTCGTTGCCCAGCTCGCCGAGCGCCGACTGCGCGTCGGCGAGCGCCGAGGCCCCCGGGCCGGCCGCCACCCAGGCGATCTTCTCCTCCAGCGGGAAACCCTGGTACCGGTAGAAACCGATGCCCGCGCCGACCTCCCCGGACTCAGGCATCGTGTCCTCCGATTCTCCGCATCGCCGACGCCACCTCGTCCTCGGTGTAGCCGTAGGCCAGCGCGCTGGCCCGGCACTGTTCGGCCACCCCGCGCAGTTGTTCGACATACGCCAGCGCGCGGTTCACATAGGAACCGTCACCCTCGACCAGCCGCGCGTTCAGCGCGGGCGCGAAGTCGCGGCTGGCCGGGTCACCCAGGGCCGCCACCGTCCGCAGCCGCGCGCTGTGCCGGTCCAGCCGATCCGCCAGTCGCGTGGCCTCCGCCTCGAACGCCCGGCCGATCTCCAGGACGTTCTCCTCGTTCACCGTGAATCCAGCCACGGCTCCTCCTTCCGCCGATCCCCACCGGCCGTTCACTGCCACAGACCGTGCCCGACGGGCATTGGACAGACCTGGGACGAACCTTGGATCCGCAGTACAGGGCCGGTTTCCGGGAGACG
Organism: Actinophytocola sediminis; assembly: GCF_054779715.1. NCBI lineage: Bacteria > Bacillati > Actinomycetota > Actinomycetes > Pseudonocardiales > Pseudonocardiaceae > Actinophytocola > Actinophytocola sediminis. The sequence goes on from NZ_BAAGXS010000010.1 coordinate 150,174, forward strand.
GCGGTCGCGTTGGTGAACGCCGGGCCTGAGCCGGGCGACCGGCGCCAGGTGGACCGCAGCCGCGACTATCGCGCCTCCCGACTCGCGGTGTCCTGCTGACCGGAACGCGGCCGGAAGTTGTGGCCGATGGCCAGTCGATTCACCTCTCGACCAACCACCCGAATCGACGCTTGACCCGGACATCTCGGGCCTCTAACGTGTGGCTACCGCTAACGGAAATGTAGCGAAACTTTCGGAGAGTTGTTCCCGACATCGCCGCCGAGGAGCCTCAGATGAAGGTGTCACCCGTCGCCGCCGCGCTGGCCGCCGCACTGGCCGCCGCGACCCTCTTCGCCGTCCTCCCCTCCGCCACCGGCGCGCCGGGGGCCGGCGCCGGCCCGACCGACCCCGACCGGCCGCTGCGCGAGCTCACCGACCGGCACCTGCTGATCGGCACCGCGGTCGACCACGCCGCACAGGCCGACGACCCGGTCTACCGCGACCGGATCGCCACCGAGTTCTCCTCGATCACCGCGGAGAACGTGATGAAGTGGTCGGAGGTCGAGGCCGTGCGCGGCGTGCGCGACTACGCGGCCGCCGACGAGCTCGTCGCCACGGCCCGGCGCGCCGGCCAGCGGGTGCGCGGCCACACCCTGGTGTGGCACAACCAGTTGCCGGCCTGGCTCACCGAGGGCGTCGAGTCCGGCGAGATCACCCCGACCGAGCTGCGCGGCATCCTGCGCCGGCACATCCTCGACGAGGTCGGCCACTTCCGCGGCCGGATCTACCAGTGGGACGTGGTCAACGAGGTGATCGACGACAACGGCGAGCTGCGGGACACCCTGTGGTTGCGCGAGCTGGGCCCCGGCTACATCGCCGACGCGTTCCGCTGGGCACACCAGGCCGACCCGAAGGCCGCACTGTTCCTCAACGACTACAACGTCGAGGGTCTGAGCCAGAAGAGCGACGCCTACCTCGAACTGGCCCGCGACCTGCTGGCCGAACGGGTGCCGGTGCACGGCTTCGGCGCGCAGGGACACTACGCCGTGCAGTTCGGCTTCCACTCCGCGAGCGAGATCGCCACCAACTTCGGCCGGTTCGAGGCGCTCGGGCTGTCGACCGCGGTGACCGAGGCCGACGTGCGCATGCTCATGCCGACCGACCCGGTGAAGCTGCAGGCCCAGGCCCAGGGCTACAGCGCGCTGCTGCAGGGCTGCCTGCTGAGCAAGCGGTGCGGCTCGTTCACCGTGTGGGGCTTCACCGACAAGTACTCCTGGGTGCCCGGCTTCTTCGAGGGCGAGGGCGCGGCGAACCTGCTCGACGAGTCGTTCGCCGCCAAGCCGGCCTACCAGGAGGTGCAGGCGATCCTCGCGCTGACCAGGTGAGTCAGTCTCATTGAACTACTCACCGGCCGCCTCGCGGAGCAGGCGCAGGCGGATCTCCCTCGCGGTGGTCAGGTGCTCGGCGGCGATCGCCCGCGCGGCCTGCTCGTCGCGGTCACTCACCGCGGCGAGCAGGCTCGCGTGCTCCTCGACGGCGACCCGCCAGCGGTCGCCGACCGACAGGGTGGAGTGCGGGGCGTGCACCAGGTGGGCGGTCAGCCGCTCCAGCAGGTCGATCAGCACCGGGTTGTGCGTCGCCTGCCAGACCGCGGCGTGGAACTCCAGGTTGGTGCGCATGCGGGTGGCGTCGTCCGGGTCGGCCAGCGCGCGGTCCCGGTCCAGCAGCCCGGCCAGCCGCGCCAGGTCGGCGGTCCGGCGCTCGCGGGCGGCCTGGGCGGCGGCCTCGGCCTCCAGCAGCACTCGCAGGTCGTAGATCTGCACGACCTCGTGCGGGTCGATCGCGCGGACCACCATGCCGCGCTCGCCGGGGACCAGCAGCCGGTCCTGTTCCAGGCGGCGCAGCGCCTCCCGGACCGGGGTCCTGGACACGCCGAACCGGGCGGCCAGCGAGGTCTCCCGCAGTGGGCTGCCCGGGGCCAGCACGCCGGCGGTGATCTCGGCCCGCAGCCTGCGGTAGACCTCCCGCGCGTCGGTCATGCGAGCCTGCCGGCCCGCCTGCCGAACACCGCGCCGGAGGTCAGCCCGGTGCCGCCGGGGTAGTTGCCGCTGAACAGCCCGCCGAGCATCTCGCCGCAGACGAACAGGCCGGGCAGCACGCCGCCGGCCTGGTCGAGCACCCGGCCGTGCTGGTCGGCGCGCAGGCCGCCGAAGGTGAAGGTGATCCCGCAGGTCACCGGGAACGCGTAGTACGGCGGGCGGTCCAGCGGGATGGCCCAGTTGGACTTCGGCGGCGTGGCCGTCGACGCGCGGCCGTCCCGGACCGCGATGTCCAGCGGCACCGAGCGGTCGACCCCGGCGTTGAACGCGGCCACCGTCGCGCCGAGGGCCGCCGGGTCGACGCCCGCCTTGGCGGCCAGCTCGTCCAGGGTCTCGGCGACCACCACCGACACCCCCGGCATGTCGTACTCCTCGGTGCGCAGCATCGGCCGGGTGGTGGCGTCGAAGAGCTGGAAGGCCACCCCGCCCGGCTGTTCGAGGATGCGGGCGCCGTACTCGGCGTAGGTGTAGTTGCGGAAGTCGCGGCCCTCGTCGAGGAACCGCTCGCCCCGGCTGTTGACCACGATGCCCAGCGGGTAGCCGCCTCTGGTCAGCTGGTTGGTCAGCGCGCGGTTGCCCTCGTTGTCGGGATACCAGGCGTCCCAGGCCACGCTGTGGCAGGTACGCCAGTCGCCGTGGCTCGCCGCGCCGTGTGCCTGCGCGGCGACCAGCAGGTCGCCGGTGTTCAGCGGAGTGCCCCGGACCCTGGCCCGCCGCCAGCTCTCGCCGAGGTGGGTGGCCCGCAGGTCCGGGTTGGCCTCGAACCCGCCGGCCGCGAGCACCACGGACTCGGCCAGCACGGCGCCGCCCGGCCACCGCACACCGGTCACCCGGCCGTTGTCCACGATCAGGTCAGTGACGCCGACGCCGTAGCGGACGGTCACGCCGGCCGCGCGGGCGGCCGCGGTGTGCGCCTCGACCAACGCCTTGCCGCCGCCGGTGCCGCCGATGGTCAGCCCGCCCCAGAACACCTGCCGGCCGCGCGCGTCGGGGTAGGCCTGCCGCTCGTACATCAGCCGGAAGCGCAGTCCCTTGCCGTGCAGCCAGCGCAGCACGTCCTGGCTGTCGGCGATCAGCGCGCCGGTGAGGTCCTCGTCGTTGTGCCCGCCGGTCACCTTCGCCATGTCGGCGGCGAACTCGGCCGGCGGGTAGGGCGGCAGGACCGTGCTCGGGTGCCGCTCGTCGTGGTCGAGCAGGTCGGCGACCTCGGCGAACCCGTGGTGGGCGACGCGGAACGCGCCCGCGGTGAAGTAGGTGTTGCCGCCGGCCTGGTCGGGCGTGCCCTTCTCCAGCAGCACGACCCGCCGGCCGCGCTCGGCGGCGGCGTGCGCGGCGCTGAACCCGGCATTTCCCCCACCGACCACCACCACGTCGGTTTCCTCGGCAGGCATGTGGTCTCCCGTCCTTGTGCTGGCCCCGGCCACCACTGTATACAAATGTCGACAGCGCATCGACCAAAGGATGTTCGATGGAACGGATACGTCGGTGGGTGCCGGCCGCGGTCGCGGTGCTGGCCACCGTGGCGGTGGTGGTCACCGCTCCCGAGGACAGTCATGCCGGCTCGACCGTGCGCGACGTGCTCGGCGAGCGACAGCTGCGGATCATGGCCCCGGCCTCGCCGGGCGGCGGCTGGGACCAGACCTCGCGGGAGATGCAGAAGTCGCTGCGGGAACTGGTCGGGCGGACCGAGGTGACCAACGTATCCGGCGCCGGCGGCACCATCGGGCTCAGCCAGTTCGTCCGGTACGAGGGTGATCCGGTCCAGCTGATGGCCACCGGGTTGATCATGGTCGGCGCGGTGGTGGCCAACGGATCGCAGTACTCGCTCGAGGACACCACCCCACTGGTCCGGCTGACCACCGACTACCAGGTCGTCGTGGTGCGCGCGGACTCCGAGCTGACCGACCTGGCCGGGGTGAGCGCCGCGATGCGCGCGGACCTGCCGGCGGTGTCGATCTCCGGTGGTTCGGCCGGCGGCGCGGAGCACATTCTCGCCGGGATGATGGCCAAGGCCGCCGGGTCCGATCCCGCCCAGGTCAGCTATGTCGCGCACTCCGGCGGCGGGGAGATGCTCAGCACGCTGCTGTCCGGCCGGTCGACGATCGCCATCTCCGGGGTGTCCGAGATCGCGCCGCAGATCGAGTCCGGTGCGGTGCGCGCGCTCGCGGTGTCCAGCCCCGAACGGCTCGACACACTGCCCGACGTGCCGACCATGCACGAGGCGGGCATGGACGTCGAACTGGAGAACTGGCGCGGCGTGGTCGCCCCGAGCGGCATCACCGCCGAACAGGAACAGGCGCTGGAAGACCTGCTGGTCGACATGACCGAGACCGACGCCTGGCGCGCGGCCCTTGCCGAACGCGGCTGGGGCGACGCGACCCTGGCCGGCGAGGAGTTCGAGAAGTTCGTCCGCGACGAACAGAAACGGGTCTCCCAGGTCCTCGACGAGATCGGACTGGGGTGAGGACATGACACCAACCGACCCGACCCCAGCGTCGAACCAACCCGAGCCCTCCCCAACCGCACCTCAGGGGAACGTGACGCAACCCGGCCACAAGTACGCCACCCAACAGGACGGTCCTCCTCCCAACGCGACCGACACCCAAAATTCCGGGGAGGCGGAACGGCGGGAGGTGCTCGCTTCCGCTGCTTTTGGTGGGGTGATGCTGCTGGCCGCGGTGTTGGTGATCGTGGACGCGGTGCGGTTGCCGGAGACCTCCGAGGCGGTCGGGCCGGCGGCCGTGCCGTTGCCGGTCGGGGTGCTGCTCGGTCTGGTCGGCGCGGCGCTGCTGGTGCGGGCGCGCGGTCAGCTCGCCGGCGCGGTCGACGGGCAGCCGTGGCAGCCACGCGCGGGGCTGCGCCTGCTGGGCATGGTCGGCGCCCTGGTCGCGTTCGCGCTGCTGTTGCCGGTGCTCGGCTACGTGGTCACCTCGGCCGGGCTGTTCGTCGCGGCGGCGATGCTGCTCGGCGCGCCGAACGGGTGGCGCACGGTGGCCTACGGCTGGGCGCTGGCGGCGATCGTGTTCCTGGTGTTCGACCGGTTGATCGGCCTGAGCCTGCCGGCCGGGCCCTGGGGGTTCTGACATGGACTCGTTCGGGCTCCTCCTCGACGGCTTCGCCGCAGCGGTGTCGCCGGAGCACCTGCTGTGGGCGCTGATCGGCGTGACCATCGGCACCGCGGTCGGCGTGCTGCCCGGCGTCGGCCCGGCGCTGACCGTGGCGCTGCTGCTGCCGATCACCTTCCGACTCGAGCCGGCCAACGCGCTGATCATGTTCGCCGGCATCTACTACGGCGGCATGTACGGCGGCTCCACCACGGCGATCCTGCTCAACACGCCGGGCGAGAGCGCCTCGATGATCACCACGCTCGAGGGCAACAAGATGGCCAGAGCCGGGCGCGCGGCCGCGGCGCTGGCCACCGCGGCGATCGGCAGCTTCGTCGCGGCCACCATCGGGACCATCGCGTTGACCTTCCTCGCGCCCGTGGTCGCCGACTTCGCCACCAGCTTCGGCCCGCCGGAGTACGTCGCGCTGATGGCGGTGGCGTTCGTGACGGTCAGCGCACTGCTCGGGCGCAGCCTGCTCAAGGGCGTGGCGAGCCTGCTGGTCGGGGTGACGATCGGCCTGATCGGCATCGACAGCCAGACCGGCCAACCCCGCCTCACCTTCGGCATCGACTCGCTGCTCGACGGCGTGGACGTGGTCATCGTGGTGATCGCGCTGTTCGCGCTCAGCGAGGCGTTCGGCCATCTACTGACCGGCACCGGGCACACCACGGTGCAGCCGCTGCGCGAACGCGCGGTGCTGACCAAGGCCGACCTGCGCCGATCGTGGCCGGCGTGGCTGCGCGGCACCGCGCTCGGGTTCCCCATCGGCAGCCTGCCGGCCGGCGGCGCCGAGGTGCCGACCTTCCTCAGCTACGCCGCGGAGAAGCGGCTCACCAAGCACCCCGAGGAGTTCGGCCACGGCGCGATCGAGGGCGTGGCCGGGCCGGAGGCGGCCAACAACGCCGCCGCCGCCGGGGTGCTGGTGCCGCTGCTGACCATCGGCCTGCCGACCTCGGCGACCGCGGCGGTGATCCTGACCGCGTTCCAGTCCTACGGCCTGCAGCCGGGTCCGCAGCTGTTCAGCGAGTCCGGGCCACTGGTGTGGACGCTGATCGCGAGCCTGTACATCGGCAACGTGATGCTGCTGTTGCTGAACCTGCCGCTGGCCAAGGTCTGGGCGCGGTTGCTGACCATCCCGGCCTACGGCATCTACGCCGGGGTGCTGGTGTTCGCCACGCTGGGCACGTTCGCCGCCGGCGGGACCGCGGTGGACCTGCTGATCCTGGGCGGGCTCGGACTGCTCGGCCTGCTGATGCGCCTGGGTGGGATCCCGGTGGCGCCCGCGGTGGTCGGGCTGATCCTCGGGCCGATCGCCGAGGAGCAGTTGCGCCGGGCGCTCACGCTGTCGGAGGGCGACCCGTCGATCCTGTTCTCCGGCGGCATCACGATCGTGCTGTGGGTCGCGGTCGCACTGGCGCTGCTCGGGTCACTCGCGCTGCCGGCGCTCCGCCGCCGCGCGGCCGCCCGGCGCTGACCCGGCATCGTCCCAGACCAGGTCCAGTGGGGTGATCATGTTGAACCGGCGGTGCGCGGTCTCCACGGACTGGTGCACGCCGAACATGCTGCGACCGTCGGCGTCCCGGCGGAACGTGATCACGTCCCGGCCGGATGGCAGGTCGATGTCGAGACCGTAGGCGAAGACCTGGTCCGGGTTCTCGGCGTTGACCAGGACGAACGGGGTGGCGGCCACGGGATGACTCCTTCGGTGTGGTGACGGGACTACGCGGGGACGATCAGCGGCCGAGCCACCTGCGGATGCGCACCGGTACCCGGTCGCCGGCCACGCCGGTGCCTTTCGGTGCCGGCATGGGTGGCAGCAGGCCGCCCGGCTCGTCGGGGGTGGGCAGGGTGAGCAGCGCGCGCAGGGTCCACACCGGGCTGATCCCCGGCAGGACCCTGAGCTGGCCCGGCTTCGCTGGTGGTGCGACCGAGTCGTCGCTGCGGCCGTACCACCAGTGGACGCGCGTGGGGGCGAACACGTCGGTGGTGGGGCCGGTCGGCGTGCGGTAGGCGTGCGAGTTGCGCTCGTCGGCCAGCACCACGACATCGGCACAGAGCGCCCACTGGTAGGCACCCGCGAGCACGTCCGGGCCGTGCCGGTCGACCCGAAACTGGTGCCAGAGGTAACCGCGCTTGGCCGCTACCTCGATGAGGGCGTCCAGTTCGGTCAGGTCAGCCGTGCCCATGTCGCGGTGCACCCCTCTCGGCGCGTGTCGGTTCGCTGTCTTGTGCCGGCACATTAACAACTGTGGCCATCACCCGAATGTGTCAGGTGGACACCCTCGTGAGCGCACTCTGCGTATTCGCCTACGATTCTGTGCGTGGTGAGCACAAAATGAACTCAGGAAACGCGTCCCGCGCCCGCGCGCTCGGCGCCGAACTGCGCGAGGCCCGCAAGCGGGCCGGCATGACGATGGAGACGCTCGGCGACCGGCTCGGCCGGTCCCATTCGGACATCTCGCGCTGGGAGAACGGCCGGCGGCTACCCAAGGAGACCGACACCGCCACGGTGCTGGGCATCCTCGGGGTGACCGGCGACGAGCGCGACCGGCTCCTGCAACTCGCCCACGACGCCGCCGATCCCAACTGGGTCGCGCCCGGCGTGGACAAGCAGCTGGCCGCCCTGATCGAGGACGAGAAGACCGCCCGGTCCATCGTCAACGTTCAGCCGTTGATCATTCCCGGCCTGCTGCAGACCGAGGAGTACGCCCGCGCCATCATGCTCGGCGCCGGGGCCACCCGGGGACAGGCCGACCACCGCGTGCTGGTGCGGCTCGGCCGCCAAGCGGTACTCGAACGTCGGCGCGCACCCAAGTACCTGGCGATCATCGGCGAGCACGCGCTGCGCCACCCGTCCTGCGTACCCGAGGTGATGGCCGAGCAGTTGCACTACCTGCTGAAGAAGGCCGAGAAACCGAACGTGACGATCGAGGTGCTGCCGATCGACATCCGGTACACCCCCGCACTCGAAGGGCCGTTCGTGTTGTTGGAGTTCGACCGGGGCGACCCGGTCGTACAGCAGGAGCACTTCCGCTCCACGACCACGCTCACCGACATCAAGGATGTGCGTGACTACCAGACGGCGGTGGACATGATCCGCCGCGAAACGATGAGCGAGGACGAATCCGCCAAGCTCATCACCGAGTTGATGACCGAAATGGAGCGTGCGACATGACCTCGATCCGCTGGCGCAAGTCGAGCTACTCGGGCAACCAGGGCGACTGCGTGGAACTGGCGCACACGCTGGACACCGTGCGGGACAGCAAGAACCCGGCCGGCCCGATGGTGCGCACCGACCTGTCCTCCCTGCTCCGCGCGGTCAGGGCCGGCAGGCTCACCCGCCGCTGATCCCCCGCTCGGTCACCACTCGTGTTCGAGCCAGTGCGGAAAGTTCTTGTCGATCAGGTGTCGACTCGCCGCACCGTCGTTCGACGCAGTGGTGACCGGGCAGCAACGCCCCTTCCAGCGGAGGATCACAGCCATGACCGAGTACTTCCTGACCATGCCGCACGACACCGCCGACGAGCCGACGATGGAGTCCATGCAGGACGCCGACCCGGCCGACTTCGAAGCCATCATCGCGGCCGTCGACGGGTTCAACACCGCGCTCAAGGAGGCCGGCGCGTTCCGCTACGCGGGCGGCCTGCACCCGCCGTCGACGGCGAAGACCGTCGACCCCACCGCCGGCGAGCCGGTCGTGCGCGACGAGCCGTTCGTCGAGGCCACGCAGTACGTCGGCGGCTTCTGGATCATCGAGGCGGCCGACACCGACGCCGCCGTGTCCTGGGCGACCAGGATCGCCAAGGTGCTCGACAGCCGCATCGAGGTGCGCGCGATGCAGTGAGCCGTGGCCGTCAGACGTGCGTCCAGCGCTGTCCAGTGCAGCGAAGGGTCCCTTCGCTGCACTGGACGCGGTGAAGGGACCCTTCGCTGCGTTTCGGGGGCGGACGTGCCGGGAACCCTTCGCAAACGCCGTTCTATTGCATACAGTATTCAAGGTCCTGCCCAGAACGGTGTCAGCGGAACGGAGGCTCACGCCCCCATGTACACACTCACCAACCCGGCGACAGGCGAGCTGGTCGAGCGGATCTCCAACGCGACCGACGACGAGGTCCAGGCCGCGATCGACCGCGTGCACCGCGGCTTCCCCGCCTGGCGGGACCGCCCGGTGGCCGACCGTGCGGCGATCGCCGCACGCGCCGCGGAACTGTTCGCGCAACGCGCCGACGAGCTCGCCGAGATCATGACGCTGGAGATGGGCAAACGGATCAACGAGGGCCGCGGCGAGGTCGGCGTCGTGGTCGACATCTTCACCTACTACGCCGAGCACGGCCCCGCACTGCTCGCCGACGAGCCGCTCTCCCTCAGAAGCGGCGACGCGGTCATCGTCAAGCAGCCGATCGGCGCGCTGCTCGGCGTCATGCCGTGGAACTTCCCCTGCTACCAGGTCGCCCGGTTCGTCGCGCCGAACCTGGTGCTTGGCAACACGATCCTGCTCAAGCACGCCTCCATCTGCCCGCGCTCGGCCGCGGCGATCGAACAGGTGCTGCACGACGCCGGCGTGCCGACCGACGCGTACGTGAACATCTACGCCGCCAGCAGGCAGATCCCGGCGGTGCTGGCCGACCCGCGCATCCAGGGCGTCTCGCTGACCGGCAGCGAGCCGGCCGGGATCTCGGTGGCCACCGAGGCCGGCAAGCACCTCAAGAAGACCGTGCTCGAGCTCGGCGGGTCCGACCCGCTGATCGTGCTGGACGCCGCCGACCTGGACGAGACCGTGCGCGCGGTGGCCACCGCGCGGATGCGCAACTGCGGCCAGTCGTGCAACGCGCCCAAGCGGATGATCGTGCTCGCCGACCTGTACGACGACTTCGTCGACAAGCTGTCCAAACACGTCAGCGACTTCTTCCAGCCGGGCGACCCGGCCGACCCGGCGACCAGGCTGCCGCCGCTGGCCTCGGTGGCCGCGGCCGACGAGGTCGCCGAGCAGGTCGCCACGGCCATCGGCCAGGGCGCGACCCTGCGGGCGGGCGGCAACCGGGTGGCCGGGCCGGGCGCCTACCTGGAGGCCACCGTGCTCACCGACGTGACCAGGGAGATGACCGCCTACTACGAGGAGATCTTCGGCCCGGTCGTGGTGGTCTTCCGCGCGGAGACCGAGGACGAGGCGGTGGCGATCGCCAACGACTCGCCGTTCGGGCTCGGGGCCAGCGTCTGGGGCACCGACCAGGACCGCCTGCGCCGGGTCGCCGAGCGGATCGAGTCCGGCATGGTCTACCTGAACCGCGCGGGCGGCTCAGTGGCCGATCTGCCATTCGGCGGCATCAAGCGTTCCGGCATCGGCCGCGAACTGGGCGCCGCCGGCATAGAGGAGTTCATGAACAAGAAGGCGATCCGCTTGTAGTGCACCGCAATGAAGGACGCCTTCGTTGCGGTGAGCGCAACGAAGGCGTCCTTCATCGCACTCGCTGTGTGCCGAGTCACGAGTGGTCGTCGATCACGGTGTGCGACGATCGTGGGCGTGGGCTTGGAGCGGGTAGTTGATACGGACCGCTATCAGCTGGCGGATCCGGACGGGCCCGGGTGGCGCGATGTGGTCGAGCGCACCCGTGCCGAGCTGGGCGAACGCGGGTGCAGTGTGCTCGGGGACTTCATCCGGCCCGCGTTCCAGGAGCAACTGCGCGCGGAGTGCGCGCAAATCGCGCCGCTGGCCCACGGCGAGGTGGAGCGGGTCAACGCCTACAACATCGCCATCGACACGCAGTTGCCGGCCGGGCATCCCGGCCAGGTGGTGATGGAGCGCGGCAACGCCTTCGTCGCCCGCGACCACATCCCGGCCACCTCGGCGCTGCAGACGCTCTACACCAGCGCGGTGTTCCAGCGGTTCGTCGCCGACTGCTTCGCGCTGCCCGCGCTGCACGAGCTCGCCGACCCGCTCGCCGGGCTGTGCCTGAACGTGATCGCGCCCGGTCGCGCGCACCCGTGGCACTTCGACACCAACGAGTTCACCGTCAGCCTGCTCACCCAGGAGGCGAGCGAGGGCGGGATCTTCGAGTACTGCCCGAACATCCGCTCCACCGAGGCGGAGAACCTCACCGACGTGGCCGCCGTGCTCGCCGGCCGGGGCGAGCACCTCGTGCACCGGCTGGAGCTGCGCCCCGGCGACCTGCAGCTGTTCCAGGGGCGGTTCGCGCTGCACCGGGTCAGCACGGTGCGCGGCGAGCACGCGCGACACACGGCGATCTTCGCCTACAGCGAGCGCCCAGGCGTGCTCGGCAGCGTCGAGCGGACCCGGCAGCTGTTCGGCCGGGTCCTGCCAGAACACGAGATGGGACGGGCGATCCGCGGCGACCAACTACTCGACTGACCGACAGCACACCCCAAACAACAGGACAACGACAGTGGAGGCTCGCCAGTGACCTTCGACGCGACCGGAAAGGTCTCGTTCGACCACGTCTACACCGAGCCCGACCCCCGACCATATTTCCACGCCCTCGGCACCGTCGACTATCACGTGCCGCAGGTGGCCAAGCCCTACTTCGCCGATCTGGTCGCGGAGTACCGGCAGCAACGGGGAGTCACCGAACCGACCGTACTGGACATCGGCTGCTCCTACGGCGTCAACGCCGCGCTGTTCCGCTGTGCGGCGACAATGGACGAGCTGTACGAGCACTACACCGCGCAGGACGCCGCCGAGCTCGACCGGGAGAGCCTGGTCGAACGCGACCGCGCCTTCGTCAACGCCCGCACGAACGGGTCGAGCGACGCGCGGTTCGTCGGCCTCGACGTGGCCGGCCCCGCGCTGAACTACGCCAAGGACGCCGGCTTCCTCGACGACTTCGTGCACGCCGACCTCGAACAGCACGACCCGACCGAGCAGCAGCAGGCCGTGCTGGCCGACGCGGACCTGGTGGTGTCCACCGGCTGCCTCGGCTACGTCACCGAGCGGACGGTGTCCAGGATCGCCGAGCTGCCCGGCGGGCGGCGGCCGTGGATGGCGCACTTCGTGCTGCGGATGTTCTCCTACGATCCGATCGCGGCGAGCCTGGACGACCTCGGCTACCAGACAACCGAGGTCGACGGGCTGTTCAAGCAGCGCCGGTTCGCCTCCGCGCAGGAACAGGAGCAGATCCTCGACTCGCTGCGCGCCAACGACGTCGAACCGGACGAGCTGGAGACCGACGGCTGGTTGTGTGCCAGGCTCTACCGTTCCCAACCGACCGACAACAAGGACGACGTCACGTGAACCTGTCTTCCCGGACATTCGGCAACGAGGACCGCCTGCCACGGGTGCCGGTACCGCGGCTGGCCGACACCTGCCAGCGTTTCCTGGAATGGTCGACGCCGCTGCTGTCCGCCGAGCAGTTGGCGCGGACCGAGGCGGCGGTCGAGGCGTTCCTCGCGCCGGGAAGCCCGGCCCACGAGTGGCAGGCGGCGCTGGAGCGCTACGACGCGCGGGCGGACGTGCCGAGCTGGCTGGAGGACTTCTGGGCCTACCGCTACCTCGGCCGCCGCGACCGGATCGCGCTCAACGCCAACTACTTCTTCCTGTTCGGCGACTCCGACCAGGACCAGGTCACCCGGGCGGCCGGGCTGGTCGCCGCGACCGTCGACTACAAGCTGCGCCTGGACGAGGAGGCGATCCCGCCCGCGGTCAACCGGGGCCAGCCGCTGTCCATGACCCAGCACCAGTTCCTGTTCTCCACCACCCGGATCCCCGGCGCCGAGCAGGACACCGTGCGCGCGCCCTACAACGCCGACCATCCAGGGCCGGCCACCGCCCGGCACATCGTGGTGTTCTACCGGGACACCCCGTTCCGGCTCGACGTGCTCACCGGGGACGACCGGCCGTATGACCGGGAGGACATCGCCTCGGCGCTGCGCACGATCATGAAGACCGGCACGTTCCTGGCCGACCCGAGTGCCGCGGTCGGGCATTTCACCACCATGGCGCGTGCCGACTGGGCGACCGCGCGGACCGCGCTGCTGGCCGACGAACGCAACGCCGCGGCGCTGGACGACATCGAGAGCGCGTTGTTCTGCCTGTGCCTGGAGGATCTGGTCCCCGAGGGCGCCCAGCAGGCCTGCGACCAGCTGCTGCACGGCGACAGCGGCAACCGGTGGTTCGACAAGTCGTTCTCGCTGATCGTGTTCGCCGACGGCACCTCGGGGATCAACGTCGAGCACTGCGGCCTCGACGGCACCACGATCCTGAGCTTCCTGGACACCCTGCTCGGCGAGGAGCCGGGCAGGCGGTCGAGCACGCCGGGCCAGCCGGCGGTCGCGCCGGTGGAGTTCACCCTCGACGAGGAGTTGGCGGCCACGGCCAGGGCGGCGGGCGAGTCGTTCGCCGCGTTCGCCGCCGCCACCGCGACCCAGACGGTGTCGTTTCCCGAGTTCGGCGCGGCCACGGCCAAGTCGCTCGGGATGTCGCCGGACGCGTTCGTGCAGTCGGCATACCAGCTGGCGCACCGGCGGGCCAAGGGACTCACCGGCGCCACCTACGAGTCGATCGCCACCCGGCAGTTCCGCCACGGCCGCACCGAGGCCATGCGGGTGGTCACCCCCGAGATGCTCACCTTCGTGTCCACAATGGAGGATCCGGCGACGGACCGGGACGCCCGGCGGGAGGCCTTCCGCGCGGCGGCGGCCAAGCACGTCGCCCGCGCGAAGGAGTGCCAGGCTGGGCAGGCGCCCGAACAGCATCTCTGGGAGCTGGACCTGATCGCCCGGCGTGGTGGGGCGACCGAGTCCCACCCGCTGTACGCCAGCCCCGGCTGGCTGGTGATGCGCGACGACTACCTGAGCACCAGCTCCGCGCCGTCGGCCAACGTCGAGTACTTCGGCTTCGGGTCGACCAGCCCGCAGTGCATCGGCATCGCCTACGTGCTGCTGGCCGACCGGCTCAACGTGTACCTGAGCACGCCGACGCACGTGGCCGACCAGATGCACGCGTTCGCCGGCGAGCTGACCACCGCGCTGGCCGAGCTGGCGGAGCTACTGGCCTGAGACCGGTTGCCGCAGGACGGTCCTGAGCTTGGCCGGCGCGGTGCGCCGCGGGTCGCCGAGATAGACCTCGTGGTGCTGGCCGGCCTCGCGCAGGCCGTTGGCCGGGAGGTACTCGTCGTGCAGGGTGGCGAGGACGGGGCCTTCGTCGTCGTAGGAGCCGACGTGCAGGACCTGGGCGCAGCGGCCTTCGGTGATGGTCAGCGTGCGGAGCTCGGCGATGGCGGGGAGGCCCTTCTTCGCCAGCGCCGCTTCGCGCGCGGCCCGGACCTGGTCGGCGGTGAGCCAGGCCGGTTGGTGCAGGAGCATGGTCCAGTTCCAGGACTCCTTGGCGCGGGTGGTGAAGACCGTGGGGTCCTCGGCCCACCAGAGTCCCTCCAGCGGGCCGACGACGAAGTCGCGCCCGGTGTCCCGGCGGCTGGCGAACTTGAGGGTGTAGGCGACCGAGTAGAGGGCCTGGACCGCGGCGGGGTAGGCGGGGGCGGTGTTCGGGTCGCCGTGGCCGTCGATGGCCAGGTAGGACAGTTCGGGCACGTCGAGCAGGGCCCAGGTGGTGTTCTTCGGCGCGTACAGGTCCTTGAGGGCGCGCTTGACGTCGTATTTCGCGGTGTTCACCAGGACTCCCGGTAGGTGGCGAGCCAGGCGCGTTCGGCGTCGAGCTGGCGCAGTGCGTAGTCGAAGATCGCGCGGACGAACGGGGGCAGGCCGGGCTGCGCGCCGGCGGCCGCGCGGACGCGGGCGATCCGCTCGTCGAGGGTGCCGGCGCGGGCGGCGAGGGCGGCGCGGAGCCGGTCGGGCGGGATGACCGGCTGGTTCGCGAGCCCCACCAGCAGGGGCGGGAACAACGGCCGCACCTCGGCGATGGCCGCCTCGGCGGCGGTGGCGCACGCCGCGCGGCCGGCGGGCGTGGCGCCGAAGACCCGGCGGGCCCTGCCGCGCCCGCCGGGCGGGGAGTCGATCTCGGCGATCAGGCCACGGTCGCGCAGGCGGCCGAGCAGGTAGTAGATCGAGCTGAAGCCGATCTCGGTCCACTCCCGCATGCCACGGGCGGTGATCACCTCCTCCAGCTCGTAGCCGTGCTGGGGTTGCTCCACGAGCAACCCGAGCACGGTCAGCTCGGCGGGGGTGAGCGGTGTCATGGCGGTTACTCTAGCGCTAGAATAATCCGGCGAATCTGTTAGTGCTCTAACAGAATTTCCGTTAGTGCGATCGCATGAGTTCGGTGGTTCCACGGATCACCCGCTGAGCGCTCAGGTGCCCACACCCGCCGAGGGGGCATCACTCGCCCTCCACGGTGTGCACCAGCCGGAAGCGCTGGGCCAGCACCAGGGTGTCGTCGTTCACGGTGAAACCGGGGTCGCCAAGTTCCGCGCGCATCTCCGCGCTGTGCCAGAACCTTTCGTGCCCGGCCCGCCACTGCGCCACCGACTCGTCACCCTCACCCTCGTCGAGGGCGTGCGGCAGGTCCACATCGGCGAGCCGGACCACGCGGACCTCGGTCAGCTCGATCGCCGCCACCGGCCGATCCGCGGAGTCCACCACCGCGAACCGCTGGCCCGCTGTGGGCAGCGGCTCGTGCTCGCGCTCGTACTCGAGCACCAGGCCAGCGGTCGCGGTCTTCGTGCCAGCCAGAATCGCGGCCACCAACTGGTCCCGCAACGGTCCGGGAAACGCGAACTCCACCCGCGGCAGATCATCGAGGCTCATGCCGCCGAGGATACGAAGTCAGGCGGTGCGCTCGCTGTTGCGGCGGCGGGCCAGTTCGTCGTCGCGTTGGTTGTCCCACTTGGCGTTCCACTGGGGGTGGGCGTAGTCGTGGATGCCGTCCACCAGGCGGGCCACGTCGTGTTGGGGGCGCACCACGAAACGCAGGAACTGGCTGCTCATGCCGAGCTTGTTGCCGCACTCCCTGATGAACACCTGGTGCCGGTTGATCAGGTGGTCCCGCAGGTCCGTGCCGTCCACCCCGGGCGCCAGCTTCACCAGCAGGAAGTTGCCCTGGGACGGGTACACCGTGAACTCCGGCAGCCGGGAGAGCAGCACGCCCATGTTGTACCGGTCCCTGGCCAGCAGTTGCAGGCTCTCCCGGTACTCCGCGCCGTGCTCGCGCAGCATGAACACCACCATCTCGGCCAGCGAGTTGAGGTTCCACTTCGGCAGCGCCTTGCGCATCTTGGCCGCCAGCCCGGGGTTGGCCACCAGGTAGCCGAACCGGATGCCGTGCAGGCCGAAGTTCTTCCCCAGGCTCTTGAGCACCACCACGTTCGGCCGGATCGCCGCCTCCATGGCCACCGACGGGTCGCGCTCGGCGTCCACGAAGTCGATGAACGACTCGTCGACCACCACCAGGTCGAGATCGGCCAGCTCGTCCATGAACCGGATGACCTCACGCCGGGGCAGGTAGCCGCCGTCGGGGTTGTTCGGGTTGACCAGCACCGCCACCCGTGACCCGCGCGCGCGGATGAACCGCACGTACTCGTCGATGTTCAGCGCGAAGCGGTCGATCTCGCGCAGCGGGAACATGTCCACCCGCTTGCCGGTCTCCATCGGCTGGTCGGTCCACCGGCCGAAGGTCGGGATCGGGATCGCCACGCTCTCCCGGAACCACAGGTGGTCCATCCAGGTGATCAGCTCGGTCGAGCCGTTGGCCATGGCCAGCGTCGCCGGGTTCAGGCCCAGCAGCCGGGACAGTTCGGCGGCGATCGTCGAGGAGTCGCTCGGGTAGAACCGGAGCACCTGCTCCAGCCTCGCCGACATCTCGGCGAACATCTCCGGGGTCGGGAAGTACGGATTGCACGGGATGCAGAAGTCGACCAGTTGGTGCCCCTGCTCCCCCATCCTTCTCGACAGCTCGAAGACCGACGGACTGTGGGCGGTCTGCTGGAACAGGCCCGACGCCACACTGTGGTTTCCCAACTCGACTCCGTTTCGTTCACCCGCGACACAGGCGGATACGTAACGGAACCGGCCACGGTTCACCCCCGGCCACGCAGCGAAGGGTCCCTTCGCTGCGGTGGGCGCAGCGAAGGGACCCTTCGCTGCACGTCAGCCGGGGAACGGGCGGCCGGTGGCGAGGAGGCCAAGGGCCATCTCGAACTTGTCCTTTGGGCGTTGGAGGGTTCTGCCGGTCAGCGACTCGATCTGCTTCATCCGGTAGATCACCGTGTTCCGGTGGCAGTACAGCGCCTGCGCCGCGTGCGTCGGCGAGCCGTCGTTGGCCAGCAACGCGGCCAACGTGTCCAACAACGTCTGGGACAGCGGCGCCGGCTGCTGCAACAACGGCCCGACGGTCTCGGCCACCAGCACCGGCAACACCTCCGGACTCCCCGCCAGCACCACCTCGGGCAGCCGATCGGTCAACGGCACCACCCGCTGGGTCCCCCTCGGCAACGACTCCGCGGTCCGCGACGCGAGCTGGTAGGCGGTGGCGAACCCGGCGAGCCCGTCGGTGCACGGCGCCACCCCGACCCGCCCGGCGACGCACGGCTCCAGCGCGGTCACCAGCTGCGCCACGGTCAGGTTCCGGCGCGGGACCAGCCCGAAGAAGTTCCCACCCCGCACATGCCAGTGCGAGCTGAGCCCCGCCCGCTCCAACCGGTCCTCCGGCGCGCGCAGCGGCTCGTCCAGCGGATCGGTGAACGGCGCGACCACGCAGACCACCGGCTCGTCCGGGCCGATGCCCAACGCCTCCCTGGCCTCCCTGGCGAACTCGGGGTCGGCACCCCGGCCCTCCACCAGACCGTCGAGGAAGTTCTGCTGCCGCTGCAGGTTCTGCCGCTGCAACCGGTTGGCCTCACGCCGATAGGACTCGACCAGCACCGCGTTCTGCACATCCAGCGCGGCCCACAGCTTCTGCCCGGCCAACACCAGCAGGTGCTCGCTGATCTGCGCCTTCTCGTCCCAGCCCCGCCGCAGCAACGCCTCCCACAGCGTGCGGGTGCCCTGGGTGTACGCGCTGAGCACCCGGTCCATCGGCACGCCCTGGCGCGCCCGCAGCCGGCCGGTCTCGCGCCAGACGTCGGTCGCCCGCTGGTCGGGGTCGCTGCGCCCGGCCATCGCGCGGATGCCGCTGCGCACGTGCTCCCGGCTGCTGGCCCGCAGGTCGGCCTGCCGGTCGGGGCGCTGCTCTGACCAGTACGGGTCCCGTTCCAGCAGCGTGAGGGTGATGTCGTCGGCGATCGCGTCGGCCTGGTCGAGCAGCGAGGCCCAGGCGTGTTCGATCTTCTGCTCGGTCTCCGGCGCCGGGTCGGGCACCCCGTGCTGGGACCCCCGACGAGGCACCCGGGGTGGTCTGCGATGCGCCAGGTCCATGGTCGCAAGACTGACACTCACTGCACAGAACAACCAAGCACGATGTGCGATTCGGGTCGGTTCGCACCATCGATTTTGTGCGCTCCGCCTATGTCGTCGATCGTGCTCCGCGCACCACAGTTGGCGAACACATCCCAGCGTAGGGAGCCGGTGCGTGCCACCAAACGGTTTCGAGATGTCCGGCGTGACGGTCACCTTCGGCGGCCTCGTGGCGCTGTCGGACGTCTCGCTCTCGGTCGCCCCCAACCAGGTGCTCGGCGTGATCGGGCCCAACGGCGCCGGCAAGACGACGCTGTTCAACGTCGCCTGCGGGTTCGTCCGGCCGGACTCCGGGGAGCTGCGGTGGCGTGGCGCGCCGCTGCGCGACCTGCGGCCCCACCAGCTCGCCGGGCTCGGCATCTCCCGCAGCCTCCAGGATCTCGGGCTGTTCGACCGGATGACCGTGCTGGAGAACGTCATGGTCGGTGCGACCAGGCACGCGCGCACCTCGTTCTGGTCGGCGCTGCTCGCCCTGCCCGGCCACCGGCGCGACGAGCGGGCGCTGACCGAGCGGGCGCTCGCGGTGCTGGACGAGCTGCGCGTCGCGGACGTGGCCCACCGGTACGCGGCGAGCCTGCCCTACCCGGTGCGCAAGCGGGTCGCGCTGGCCAGGGCGCTGGTCGCCGAGCCGGACCTGCTGCTGCTCGACGAACCGGCCAGCGGCCTGGCCGACGACGAGATGACCGAGATCGGCGAGCTCATCAGAGGGCTGACCGCGCGCACCTCGGTGATGCTCGTGGAACACCACATGGACCTGGTGATGAGCGTCTGCGACGACATCGTGGTTCTGGACTTCGGCAAGGTCATCGCCCGCGGCGGCCCCGACCACATCCGCGAGCACCCGGCCGTGCTCGACGCCTACCTCGGCGAGGACGTGCCGCACGAGACCGCCGGGCGGGAGTGAGCCGATGCTGACCATCACGGACCTGACCGCCGGCTACGGCCCGGTGACCGCGCTGGACGGGGTGAGCTTCACCGCGCCGACGGGCCAGATCACCGCCGTGCTGGGCGCGAACGGCGCGGGCAAGACCACGTTGCTGCGCACCATCTCCGGGCTGATCCGGCCAAGCAGGGGCAGCGCGCGGCTCGGCGAGGTCGACCTGACCACCGTGCCGACCGAGCGGATGGCCCGGCTCGGACTCGCCCACGTGCCAGAGGGCCGAGGGGTGATCACCGAGCTGACCGTGGAGGAGAACCTGCGCCTCGGTCGGCTGGTCCGGGTCAACCGGGTCGGTGCCGAGGACCTCGACCGCGCGTACACGCTGTTCCCCGCGCTGGCCAAGCGGCGGCGCCAGTCCGCGCACGTGCTCTCCGGCGGCGAGCGGCAGATGCTGGTGATCGCGCGGGCGTTGATGGCCGAGCCGACCGTGCTGCTGCTCGACGAGCCGTCGCTGGGGCTCGCGCCGCGCATCGTGGTGCAGATCTTCGACCTGCTGCAGACGCTCGTGGCCACCGACGAGCTGACCGTCGTGCTGGTCGAGCAGAACGCCCGCAGCGCGCTGTCCATCGCCGACCGGGGGGTCGTGCTCAACCTCGGCCGGCTGGTGGTGACCGACACGGCCTCGGCACTGGCCAGGGACGAACAGCTCCGCCACGCCTACCTCGGATTCTGAGCAGGGAGCACCCGTGCAGCAGCTGACCACGACCGTCCTCACCGGACTCACCCTCGGCATGGTCTATGCCGCCTTCGCCCTGGCCCTGGTGCTGATCTGGCGGGCGACCAGGATCGTGAACTTCGCCCAGGCACCGATGGCGATGATCACCACCTACATCGCGCTGGTGCTCATCGACGCCGGCTTCTCCTACTGGCTCGGCTTCGCCGTCGCGCTGGCCTCCGGGCTGCTGCTCGGCGCGCTGGTGGAACGGTTGGTCATCCGGCACATGGTCGGCAAGTCGGAGATCAACGCGGTCATCCTGACCCTCGGGCTGTTCATCGTGATCCACGCGCTCGCCGCGCTGATCTTCGGCTCGCGCTACCGGTCCTTCCCCGCGCCGTTCGGGCTGCGCGGGTTCCAGGTCGGGGACACCACGATCGCGCTCACCGGGTTCGGGGTGTTCACCATCGTCTCGGTGGTCGTGGTGATGGGGTTGCTGGTGTTGCTGTTCCGGGGCACCAACGTCGGGCTGAAGATGCGCGCGGCGGCGTTCGACCAGGAGATCTCCCGGCTGCTCGGGGTGCGGGTCGGGCGGATGCTGACCCTTGGCTGGGCGTTGGCGGCGTTGGTCGGGTCGCTGTCGGGGCTGCTGATCGCCGGCGGCGGACTGGTCCATCCGTCCTATATGGACGGTGTGGTGGTGTACGGGTTCGTCGCGGCGGTGCTCGGCGGGCTGGAGAGCCCGCCCGGCGCGGTGGCCGGCGGGCTGATCCTGGGGCTGTCGCTGAGCCTGGTCAGCGGGTATGTCGGCTCCGAGCTGGTGCCGCTGGCCTCGCTGGTGATCCTGATGGCGGTGCTGCTGGTCCGCCCAGGCGGGCTGTTCTCCCACGTCCGTGCGCGGAGGGTGTGACATGTCGACCGAAGCGGAGACCGAAACCACGACCGGCGCGCGCGGGCCACGCTCGTCGCCGGGCAGGCGCTCGCTGGTCGACCGGGTCATCGGCACGACCACGCTGCGCCGCCACCTCACCCTCGCCGTGCTCGGGCTGGTGGTGGTCGTGGTGGTGCTGGAGAGCTCCGGCCAGTTCCGCAACGCGCAGTTCGCCGCGATGGCCTACTACGGCATCGCGGCCGGCGGGCTGACCATCCTCATCGGACTCAACGGGCAGATCTCCTTGGGGCACGGCGCTTTCATGGCGATCGGCGCCTACACCGCGGCGCTGCTGCTGCGGGGCGAGGACCCGCTGCCGTTGCCGCTGATCCTGCTCGCGGCCGCCGCGGTGACGCTGCTCGCGGGCGCGCTGGTCGGGGTCGCCGCCGCGCGACTGCACGGCCCGTACCTCGCCGGCGCGACGCTGGCGCTGGCGGTCGCGGTCCCCGGCATCCCGGTGTACTTCAGCGAGACCTTCGGCGGCGAACAGGGCCTGACCGTGCGGGTCCCGCAGATCCCCGACTGGTTCGCCGACGCGGTGTTCTTCGTGACCGGACAGGACATGAGCAGCAGCCGCTACCTGGCCTACCTGGGCTGGCTGTGCCTGATCGTCACGTTCGTGCTGCTGGCCAACCTGGCCCGCGGCCGGGTCGGGCGCACCTGGCGGGCGGTGCGCGACCACGAGGTCGCCGCCGAGCTGGCCGGGATCGACCTCGGCCGCGCACGGGTGCTCGCCTTCGTGGTCAGCGCCACCTGCGCGGGCCTGGCCGGCGGGCTGTTGGCGCTCAGCGCCCGGATCGCCGCGCCGAGCGGGTTCACCCTCACCCTGTCGCTGCTGCTGCTGTCCGCGATCGTCCTGGGTGGACTCGGCAGCCTCACCGGGGCGCTGATCGGCGCGGCGCTGCTGGCCTTCCTGCCCCAGCTGGTCACCGGCTGGGGGCAGGACCTCGGGCTGAGCGACGTACGCGCCGCCGAGCTGGCGCCGCTGATCTACGGCCTGGTCACCATGCTCGTCGTGATGTTCGCCCCGGCCGGGATCGTCGGCGGCATCCGGGCCGCCGGCCGCCGCCGAGGGCCTGCCCCGTCAGCAAGCCCTGAATGAGGCATTGGGGACGGTGAACGTCCTGAATGCCTCATTCAGGGCATCAGAAGCACAGACCAGTCAGCAAGCACAGATCTGGAGGCATGAGCCATGAGGCACACCACGCGGGTCACCGCGCTGCTCGCCGCCGGGGCGTTACTCGCGGCGTGCGGGGCGGGTGAGGAACGCCAGGACACCCCGTCGGAAGGCTCGACGGTCGGCATCACCGAGGACAGCATCAAGATCGGCGGGCACTTTCCGCTGACCGGCGTGGCCGCGCCCGGCTACAGCGAGATCCCCAGCGGGCACCAGGCCTACTACGACTTCGTCAACGCCAACGGCGGCGTCAACGGCCGCCAGATCGAGTTCCTGGTCCGCGACGACGCCTACAACCCGACCAACACCAGCCAGGTGACCAACGAGCTGGTGCTCAACGAGGAGATCTTCGCGATGGTCGGCGGGCTGGGCACGCCGACCCACGGCGCGGTGATCGACTTCCTCAACGGTGAGCAGGTGCCCGACCTGTTCGTCTCCTCCGGCTCGCTGCAGTGGGGCGACCAGCCGGAGAAGAACCCGTTCACCTTCGGCTGGCAGCCCGACTACGAGATCGAGGGCAAGATCATCGGCCAGTGGGTCGCGGAGAACCTGCCCGACGCCAAGATCGCGCTGTTCCTGCAGGACGACGACCTCGGCCGGGACGGCGAGCAGGGCGTTCGCCAGTTCGTGGACGACCAGATCGTCGAGGTGCAGAAGTACCAGACCGGCAACACCGACGTCGCCCCGCAGCTGGCCGCGCTGCAGGCCTCCGGCGCGGACCTGGTCATCGGGTTCAACACGCCCTCCTACACCGCGCTCAGCCAGCTGGTCGCGCTGCGGCTGGGCTATAAGGCGAAGTGGATCTACAGCAACGTCGGCGCCGACCCGGCCCTGGTCGGCTCGCTGCTGGCCAGGTTCTCCGAGGGCGCGGTGACCGACGGCACCCAGCTGCTCGACGGCGTGATCACCACCGAGTACATCCCGGGCACCGACGTGCCCGACGACCCGTGGATGAAGCTGTGGCAGCGGGTCTGGGACGAGCACGGCGCCGAGGGCGAGCTGACGAACTACCGGGTCTACGGCATGTCCCAGGCGTACACGTTCGTCCAGGCGCTGCAGGCCGCCGGGGAGAACCCGACCAGGGAGGGCATCGTGGCGGCGATCGAGAAGGCCGGCGCGGACTTCGAGGGCCCCGGGCTCGCGCCGTTCCGGTTCACCGCCGACAGCCACATGGGCATCTCGGGCATGCAGGTGGTCGAGCTCAAGGGCGGGATCGGCCAGGAGCTGACCCCGGTGCTGGTCACCGACATCGGTGACGCGCCGATCGAGGAGGACGCCTCCGCCGCGTCCGACGCCCCACCGGAGAACGGGATTCCCGACCAGCCGGCCGCCTGAACGACCCCGACTCGGCCGGCGGTGGGCGCCGCCGGCCGAGTCCTGCTCAGAAGGAGACCCGGTCGGTGCTGTCCGCGCGCAGCACCGACTGCTGCTCGAACTGGGCCTTGTAGTCCTCGCGGATCTCCTCCAGCTCGCCGTTGGCGCCCCGGTCGGCCAGCGGGTACAGGATGATCAGCTGGTAGGAGTCCTCCTTGCCGCCCATCCACTGTCCGTGCGCCTCCAGCCAGGTCAGTCCGTCCGGGAACGCGGGGGTGACCTCCTTGTCCAGGAACAGCTCGAACTCCGCCGGGGTGATCTCGCTGCCGTCCGGCCGGTTGCCGCCGAAGTACAGCTCGGTGCGCTTGTAGGGCTCGCCGGGGCCCTGGCCGCCGTGCGCCGGGCCAGCCGGGACCGCCGACGCGGCGGTGCCGGCGGAGGTCAGGCCGAGCAGCAACGCGGCGGACAGGGCAGCGATCGTGGTACGTCGTGTCGTCATGGCGTCATTCAACTATCCGGGGACAGCGGTTCCACTCCGTGGACGTGCCGCCATAATCTCTCTCTGCCTTGGCCAGACGGAGAAACGGCGGTGTGCGTGCACGAGGTCGACTACTACGAACTGCTCGGCGTGCCACCAGGCGCATCCGCCACCGAGATCAGGTCGGCCTACCGGACCCTCGCCAAGGTGATGCATCCCGACGCCGGGGGCACCGCCGGCACGTTCCGCCTGCTGCGCGAGGCCTACGACACGCTCAGCGACCCCGAACTGCGCGAGAGCTACGACAACGGCGACTACGACGACGACGAGCCGGACGACTACGAGCCGGACGACTACGAGCCGCCCTCGCCCCGGCGGGCGAGTTTCCCGCCGATGCTGCCCACGATCGACCGCGGCACCATCCCGTGGTGGGACGAGGTGCTTGACCGGTCGGCCCGGCGGTCCCCCAAGGCCGCGATGGTCGGCTGGATGCTGGTGTTGGCCAGGCGGCTGAGCGGGTCCGCGCGCGCCGACCGGGAGTTCCTGGACGACCTCGGCGAGCGCACGGTGTTCGGCAGCCCGGGCACCGAGCCGGACGAGGCCGGCCAGCGGCTCACCGCCGAGCTGCTCGACCGCTACCTCACCAGGATCCCGGCCGTGCGGATCTGCCACGGGCTCGCGGGCGAGGTCGGCTCGGTGTTCGCCGACATCGACCACGCCGTGCTGTGCGGGCGGCGGCTGGTGCTGATCGAGTCGAAGGTGTGGCTGCCGGGGCACTACCGCACCGACGAGGACGACGCGTTGTGGCGCAACGGCCACCGCTTCCGCGGCGGCACCTCGGTGCTCGCCGACCGGCTGGCCGGCTACCGGGCGCTACTGCCCTGGGTCGAGGTGCGTGGCGTGCTGCTGCTCTACCCGAGCAGACCGGGCGCCATCACCGTGGCCGACAGCGCCGCCCCGGTCCAACCCATGGACCCCGAACGCTTCGTCCACGAGATCGGCCACTGGCTGGCCGCCACCCCCACCACAGTCGACCCCACCGCCCTAGCGACCCTAGCCCACCAGGTCATCACGTGACCCCGGTCCCCTGACCGACCGCAGCGAAGGGTCCCTTCACTGCACTGGACGCAGCGAAGGGACCCTTCGCTGCGTGGCGAGGAGGAGGGAGTGGCTAGCGGCCGAGGACGCGGTAGGTGGCCTCGGTGCCCTCCTTCTGGGGCTTCCACCACCACTCGTTGTGCCGGTACCAGTCGATCGTCTGGGCCAGGCCCGCGCGCAGGTCGGCGTAGACCGGCTCCCAGCCAAGCTCGGTGCGGATCTTGGTGGAGTCGTTCGCGTAGCGCAGGTCGTGGCCAGGGCGGTCGGGCACCCGGTCGTAGGCGTCCCGGTCCTGGTACATCAGCTCCAGGGTGGTCTCCAGGATGTCCTTGTTGCTGCACTCGTCGGCCGAGCCGATCAGGTAGGTCTCGCCGATCCGCCCGCGCGACACGATGAGGTGCACCGCGGCGTTGTGGTCGTCCACGTGCGTCCACTCGCGGATGTTCTCGCCGTCGCCGTACAGCTTCGGCCGGTCGCCGAGCAGCACGTTGGTGATCTGCCGGGGGATGAACTTCTCCACGTGCTGGAACGGCCCGTAGTTGTTGGCACAGTTGGACAGGGTCGCCGCCACGCCGAACGAGCGGACCCAGGCGCGCACCAGGGTGTCCGAACTCGCCTTGCTCGCCGAGTACGGGCTCGACGGGTTGTAGGGCGTCTCCTCGGTGAACTTGTCCGTCGAGTCCAGCGGCAGCTCGCCGAACACCTCGTCGGTGGAGATGTGGTGGAAGCGCACCTCGTACTTGCGCGCCGCCTCCAGCAGGATGTAGGTCCCGGTGATGTTGGTGCGGATGAACGGCTCCGGGTCGTGCAGCGACCGGTCGACGTGCGACTCGGCGGCGAAGTGCACGACCACGTCGGCCCTGGACATCAGCCGGTCGACCAGCTCGACGTCGCAGACGTCGCCCTCGACGAACTCGATGTTGTTCGCGGCGGGCGCCAGGCTCTCCCGGTGCCCCGCGTAGGTCAGCGAGTCCAGCACGCAGATCTCGTACTCGGGATGCTGCCTGAGCGTGTAGTGCACGAAGTTGGAGCCGATGAATCCGGCTCCGCCGGTCACGAGCATGCGCGTCATGAGGCCAGATCGTACTTGGAACGGTAGAGCAGTATCCGCCGGAGCCCTCGGCCGGCGGGCAGGTCCGGGTGTCGGAACACCCCCGAAGCATGACAAAGTCTTGGGATGCGTGGCGATTTACAGGATGCGCTGCGGCGGTGGCTGGCCGCGGACGCCGGGGTGCTGGACGGGCTGTCCGAGCGTGACCTGGCCGAGCTGCAGGACGCCCTGCTCACCGCGCGCAGACGCCAGGCACGCGCGCTCGCGGCGGCCACCGACGAGGCGATGCGCCAGATGCCGACGCTGGTCCGCGCCAGCATCGCCAGATTCGTGGGTCGCTGAGCGGATGGCAGCCGACCTGGCGAGAAAGGCCGAGCTGAGCAAGCTGGCCAGGACGCTGGACACCACGCCGGAGAACATGGGCTTCGCAGCCGCCCTGGACCACCACCAGCTCCGCCGGCTGCGCGAACGCGTTGCCGCCGCCCTCTACGACGAGCACCGGACCGCCTTCCAGCGGGTCGCGGCCATCACCAGGATGCTGCCGATGCCGGTGAACGTGCGGATCGCGCTGCGCGCGTTCACCCCGATGCTGGCCGCCAGGGTCGCCGGCGAGATGGCACCCGAGCGCGCGGCGGACATGGCCGACCGGATGCCGGTGGACTACCTCGCCCGCGCCGCGGCGCACCTGGACCCGCGCCGGGCGGCGCCGCTGATCAGCCGCATGCAACCCGACCGGGCCGCCGCGGTGGTGCTGGAGCTGGTCGTCCGCGGCGAGTACATCACCCTCGGGCACCTGCTGGACGCGGCGACCGCGTGGCTGGTGCGCGACGTGGCCACCGTGATCTCCGACGAGGCGCTGCTGCGGATCGGCTTCTACGCCGAGTCCGACGACCAGCTCACCCAGACGGTCAAGGTGCTCCCGCCCGACCGGCTGCGCGGCATAGTGCACCGCGCGCTGGCCGGGCCGCCCGACCTGCGCTCGGCCGCGCTGTCGATGCTCGCCCGGCTGACCGATACCCGGCTGCGCGAGCGGCTGGCCGGCTACGCCGCCGAGGCCGACGACCAGACGCTGACCACGCTGTTGCGCACCGCCGTCGCCGACGGCGCGATCGCCGAGGTGCGGGTGGCGGTGGCCGCGATGACCGAGGCGGCCAGGCGGCGGGTGCTGGCCCTGCCGGCGTTGGCCGAGTACGACCAGCTCAGCGACCTGCTGCGGCCGATGGGGTAGGCAGCGCGGAGTTTTGATGCTGGACCTGCCGGCGTTGGCCGAGTACGACCAGCTCAGCGACCAGCCGCAGCCGATGGGGCAGGCAACGCGGGGTTGGTGGTCGCGCCGGTACTCGCGCTGCCGACCTGCGCCTCGTACTTGGCCAGGGCGCCGGTGCGGAACGGGTTGGGCGCCGGGCGCCACGCCGCGACCCGCTGGGCGATCTCCGCCGGCGGCAGGTCGACGTCGATCCGCCGGGCGGTCACGTCGATGGTCACCTGGTCACCGTCGGCCACCGCGGCGATCGGGCCGCCGCGCACCGCCTCCGGCGCGACGTGGCCGGCCATGAAGCCGCGGGTCGCCCCGCTGAACCGGCCGTCGGTGATCAGCGCGACGTCCTCGCCGAGGCCCGCGCCCTGCAGCGCGCCGGTGACCGAGAGCATCTCGCGCATGCCCGGCCCGCCTGCCGGCCCCTCGCCGCGGATCACCAGCACGTCGCCGGGGCGCACCCGGCCGCCGAGCACCGCGGCCATCGCCGCCTCCTCGCCGTCGAACACCCGCGCCGGCCCCCGGTGCCAGAGCCGCTCGTGGCCCGACAGCTTCACCACCGAGCCGTCCGGGGCGAGGTTGCCGCGCAGGATCGCCAGCCCGCCGGTCGGCTTGAGCGGGCGGTCCAGCGGCCGGATCACCTCCTGGCCGGGGGTTTCCGGCGCCTGCCGCGCGGCATCGCCGAGGGACACGCCGGTGACCGTCGGCACGTCGGGGTCCAGCAGCCCGCCCTCGACCAGCCTGCGCACCAGCAGCGGCACCCCGCCCGCGGCGTACAGGTCGGTGGCCACGAACCGGCCGCCCGGCTTGAGGTCGCAGATCAGCGGCGTCTTGGCGCTGATCTCGTCCATGTCGTCGATGGTGACCTCGACGCCCATCTCGGCGGCCACCGCGAGCAGGTGCAGCACCGCGTTGGTCGACCCGCCGGACGCGGCGACCGCGACCATGGCGTTGCGGATCGAGGCCCGGGTGATCAGATCGTGTGGGCGGAGGTCGTCGGCCAGCACCCGCATCGCCAGCTCGCCCGTGGCGCGCGCCACGTCGCCCTTGTCTCGGTCCTGGGCCGGCACCATCGCCGAGCCGAGCGGGCTGATGCCCATCACCTCGAACACCATCGCCATCGTGTTCGCGGTGAACTGCCCGCCGCAGGCGCCGAAGCCCGGTGAGGCGGCCTCGGCCAGCTCCTCCAGCTCCGCGTCGGACAGCAGGCCGGCCGAGTGCGCGCCGATCGCCTCGAACACGTCCTGCACGGTCACGTCCCGCTCGCGCCAGCAGCCTGGCCGGATCGACCCGCTGTAGAGCAGCACGCTGGGCACGTCGACCCGCGCCATCGCCATCACCGCGGCCGGGATCGTCTTGTCACAGCCGGCGATGCCGACCAGCGCGTCGAAACAGTGCCCGCGCGCGACCAGCTCGATGGAGTCGGCGATGACCTCCCTGGAGACCAGCGAGGTGCGCATTCCCGGGGTGCCCATGGTGATCCCGTCGGAGATCGCGATCGTGTTGATCTCCATGGGCGTGCCGCCGCCGGCCAGCACACCGTCCTTTGTGGACGCGGCGAGCGCGCGGTGGTTGAGGTTGCACGGCATGGTCTCGGTCCAGCAGTGCGCGACGCCGACGAACGGTTTGCTCAGCGCCGCGTCGTCGTAGATCCCCATGCCCTTGAGGTAGGACCTGGCCGCGGCTCTGGCCGGACCCTCCACAAGAGACCGAGAACGGTGCCGCTGGTCCATGCCGACTCCCTCGCTAGGGAACGTAGTCCTTGAACGCCACGCTAATCCGGTGTTGGGACGATGGCCAGCTCGGCACGGTGACCACCTCGGGGACCCGCCCGCCGCGGTGGGCCATGGCCAGCCGCACCGGCGCGCGGGCCGCCGGGTCCGCGGGCACCCACACGTCGGCCGCGGCCAGGAAGGTCAGGTTGTCGAAGGGGAACAGCTGGTGCTTGTCCAGGCCGGTGGCCTGGTCGGGGTCGGCGTAGCCGGTGGCGGTCCGGTCGCCGACGTCGGTGAGGAACAGCGCGTTCACCTCGCCGGTGTTGCCGCCGACACCGCCGGGACTCGTCCTGGGCGCGACGCCGGGGGTGAGCACGTTCAGCGGCGGGGTGTCGTCGCCCAGCCGGTCCACGGTCAGCACGTCGCTCACCGGCTGGTCGCCCCACAGCTCCCGGCCGCGGACGATGGTCAGGTTGACGTGCCGGGGATCCTGCTTGGTGTAGGCCTCCAGTCCCTCGCCCGGCCGGCCGGTGTTCAGCCGCAGGAAGTAGTCGTCGCGGAGGAACCGCTGCTGGTAGAAGTGGTGCACCGAGCCGTCCTCGCGGGTGACCGCGAACTCGTGGGTCTGCCGGCCGTTCACCCGCAGCGGGCCGAACTCGCCGGTCTGGTCGATCGGGTAGCTGGCCGCCGGGTGCGCGCCACGCCGCTGCCCGGTCGCGGCGTCGACGGGCCACACGTCGAGCCTGGTCCCGGCGTAGCCGACGTTCTGCGGGAACAGCACGACCCGGCCGGCGACCTCGACCCGGCCCGGCGGCTCCGGCACGACCTCGGTGGTCGCCGGCGCCCGGCCGAACCAGAAGCGGTGGATCTCGGCGAAGGTCCTCGGCGAGCTCACGGTCTCGGTGTGCGCGAGGTCGCGGTGGTAGACGTTGCGCGCGCCGCCGATGGACCCGACGACGCCGAGCACCGGGTCCGGCGGCGACTGCCACTCGCCCCACACCGCCAGTGTCGGCACGCCGCCGGGCTGGCTGTCCAGGCTACGGCCGTCGAGGTTGACGTACTTGGCGACCTCGGCGGCGTTGGCCGGGTCGGCGAGCCAGGCGTGGCTGACGGCGGTGCCCCGGGAGTGCGCGGCCAGCAGCACCCGCTCGGCGCCGGTGCGGGCGAGCACCGTGTCGATGAACGGACCGAGGCCGGCCACGGCCGCGGTGTTGTCCGGCACGCTGGAGTCGTACTCGTAGGCGTACAGCAGGTGCTGGGGGTACCCGTTGCCGGCGAAGCGCTGGAACTGGGTCGCGAACTGGGCCACCGAACCGGAGTTGCCGTGGACGAACACGATCGGCAGCGGGTGCTCCGCGCGCGCCGCCGCCCCCGGGACGAGGGCGGCGGCGGCGAGCAGGACGGTGACGGCGTAACGAATCCGGGTACGCACGGCTCTCCCAACGTCGACGGCGGGATGAGCCGGACGGTACACATCGGGAATGTGTTTCACCAGACGTGTTTCGCCAGCGGGGATCAGAGCGGGATGTAGACCCCGAAGTCGCGGTCGGCGGTGCGGAAGTCCTGGAAGCCGATCCGGGCGCCGGCGACCCGGGTGACCGTGCCCTTGGCGATCACGCCACCGCCCGACGCCGGGCCGTAGACCGGGCCGCCGCTGTCGCCCGGGCGGGCGGCCTGCTGGCCGTTCTGCTGCTCACCCTCGACCAGGTCCTCCCGGTCGGCGTAGAAGAACAGCACCTTGATGTTGCACACCGGGTTGCCGGTCTCCCGGGCACTGGTCACGCCGGACTGGCACAGGATCTCGCCGGTGTAGACATCGCCCCAGCCGCGCACGATCTCGGTGCTGTTGCTGTCCCCGCCGCCGACGTACTGCTGGTTCACCACGTTGCCGGTCGGGATCAGCATGATGTCGTGGTCACTGTGCTTGGCGCCCGCGTTGCCGATGAACTCCCCCGTCGGGTCGGTCACCCGCACGCCGGGGTTGCCGCAGTGGCCCGCGGTCAGCAGGAACCGCTGGTTCGCGCCGTTGCGCACGGAGAAGCCCGACGTGCAGGCGGCGTTGCCGAGCACGATGGTCGCGCCGCCCTTCCACGGCGGGGCGTCGTTCTGCCGCGACACCGGGACCAGCGGCTCCTCCACCACGGTGCGCACCGGCACGTCCGCCACCGAGGCCAGCGAGCGGGTCGCCGCCGCCGAGGTGGTGCCCAGCACCAGGCCACTGCCGTCGGCGGGGAGCTTGATCGCGTGGACCGCCGGGCCGCGGACGGCCTCGATCCGTCTGGCCGCCGCGCGCAGCTCGGCGTTGGAGAACCGTGCCGGCTCGATCTCCACCGTGGCCTCGGCGCCCGCCCGCTCGACCGCGGCGGTGACGCCCGCGGGGACCGCGCCCTTCCACCAGAGGTCGACGTGGTCGTCCTCGAGCACGATGCCCGCGAAGCCGGCGTCGTGGCCGGCGCGCACCTGCGCGGAGACGATGTCCGCGGCCCGGATGAGTGGCTGTTGGGCCACCATCGGGTCCACGCTCGGGCGCACACTGTCCACTTCGGCCGCCGCGGTGGGCACGACCAGCATGCTGGCGGTGCCCACCGCGGTGGCCATCATCGCGATTCCCCGGCGTACTGCCCTCATGACACGACCTCTCCGTGTTCATCTGACTACGGACCGCACGCCAGTCTATGGTCCAGACCAGCTATTGGTCCAGACCTCCGTTGATGACGAACTGCGACCCCGGTTGGACGACGATGTCGCCGTCGGCCGAGTTGGTGATGGTCACGTTCGTCAGCGTCGCGCTGCCGCGCGCGCCGCTCATGGCGAGCACCCCGGCACCGTTGTTGGAGTCGTCGATCCGCACGTTCGAGATCGCCACGTCCGGGATGACGCCGCCACCGGTCTTGAACTGGATGCCGTCGTAGGTCGAGTCGTAGATCTCGGTGTCGCGTACCGTCACGCCGGGAATGTCCCTGCCCTGCGCGAAGAACGTGATCGCCCCGAACTCCTGTTGCTCGCCCCAGAACACGCCCCCGCACCGGTAGAGCCCGTTGTTGGCGATCAACGTCTGACCCGAGAACGGCAGTGGGTCGTGGTCGGTGGCCAGCATGATGCCGGGGTAGTTCATCGTGTCCGCGATCAGGTTGTTCTCGATCTTGTTGCCGTAGCCGCCGTAGATCGCGATTCCGTTGGCCCGCCACGGCAGTTGGATGGTGTTGTTGACGAACTCGTTGTCGTGTCCGATGTCGACGTTCGGGTCCTTGACATACCGGTTGGCCCACACCGCGAGCGAGTCGTCGCCGGTGGTGCGGAACGAGGAGTTGAACACCCGCGAGTTCCTGGTGCCGTTGCTGAAGTTGATGCCGTCGGCGTAGGTGTTGCGGATGCGCATGCCGGTGAACTCCAGGCCGTCGGCCGGACCCCACAGCGCCGGGATGTTGTCGTAGTCCCGGCCGACCCACACCCCGACGTTCGCGTGCTCGAGCCACACGTTGCTGATCTTCGTGCCGGTGCCGAACCGGCCGTTGAGGCCGACCCCGCCCTCGGCTCCCCCGCCGCCGCGGATCCGGCCGGAGCCGAAGATCGCGATGTCGGAGATCTGGGTGTTCCGGTCGATGTCGAAGCCGAAGTTGCCCTCGTGCGGGTGGTTGATGCCGCCCGCGTCCTGCGGCTGGGTCAGCGTGTACAGCTGCGAGTGCCACATCCCGGCGCCGCGGATGGTGACGTCGCTGATCCCGATCTGGTTGTACTGCCCGTTGTTGTCCGGGTCGTCGGTCAGGATCTTCTGCTCCTGGCGCCACTGCCCGGCCGGGATCCAGACACAGGAGATCACGCCGTTCTGGTCGTCGGTCACCGCCCGCTGGAGCGCGGCGGTGTCGTCCCCGCCGTCGTTCGGCACCGCGCCGTACTCGGTGATGGACGTGCAGTCGGCCGGTTTGGACAGTGCGGGTGCGACCTGTTCGAGGTCGATCAGGTCGATGATCTGGAACGCCGCGTTGTCCCCGGAGTCGCGCTGCAGCCGGAACTTCGTGCCGGCCGGGTAGGACCGGGACAGCAGCGCGTGCGACTCGTCGAACAGCCGGCGCGCGTCGGCCTGCGGGGTGTTCGTCAGCCCTTCCGGGTCGTCGGTGGTGCCGTACAGCCAGCTGTGCCGCGACGAGAGCGTCAGCTTCCGGTCGAAGGTGCCGTTGATGTACAGGCTGATCGTGTGCTCGGCACCGCCGCCGCCGGCCGCGTCGGGCACCGAGTTGCGCACCACGATGGAGTTCGACTCGTTGGCGGAGGTGAACTCCACGAACTGACCGGTGGTGGTCAGCCGGACCGACTGCCGGCCGGAGGACTCGGTGGCGAAGTTGGTGTGCCCGAAGGTGCGCAGCGGGTCGGCGGTCAACAGCGTGCCGTTGTGCTGTGCGGCCTCGGCCTCGTACTCGACGTACGGGACCGCCGCCCCCCGCCCGACCACGATCGACCGCGACGCCACGTTGTTGCTCTCGTTGGTCTCGGCGACCGTGTTGGTCGCGTCGGCCCGCGCGGTGATCGTGGCGCCGCCGGTGGTCGCCGTCCAGGTGCCGTCGACCGCGACGCTCGTGGTGGCGCCGGCCGCGATCGCCGGGGTGGCCGTGTCGAACGTGGAGGTGCCGACGACCAGCCTGGTCACCGACGCGGCCGCCGCCGAGGTGCCCCGGTTGTCCACCGCGACGACGAACGAGACCCGGGCGCCGACCGCCGGGTTGGCCGGGGTGGAGGTGACGCCGGTGACCCGCAGGTCCGGCCCGGCCGCCTGGCTGACCACCAGCGGGGTTGGCGCGGTGAAGGCGTTGTTGGCGTCGTCCTGTTCCGCAACCGTGTTCGACGGGTCCACTGTGGACGATACGGCGTAGCTGCCCTCCGCGAGCGTGCCCGCGTCGACCGACACCGTCGCCGACGCGCCGGCGGCCAGCGGGGCCACCGGCGCGTTGCCGGCGAGCGAGCCGCCGAGGCCGAAGTTGACCGTGGTGGCCGGCGCGGGCGCGCTGCCCACGTTGCGCACGGTGGCCGACAACGAGATCTGGCTGGCCTCGTCGGGCGCGGTCGGCGTCCAGGACATCGCGGTGACGGTCAGGTCGGGGTTGGGCGCCGGGGTGCCGAGGACCTGGAACTCGGCCACCTGCCCGCCGGGGGCGCCGGAGTTGGCGAAGAACCGCAACGCCACGTCGGCGACCCGGCCGTTGACCGGCAGGGTCACCGCGTTCTGGTTGGTGGCCGGGTTGAACACGTGGTCGGCCCGGCCGGACAGCGCGGTGAACTCCGTTGCCCCCTGCTCGCGGCCGAGCACCTCGAAGTTCTGCGTGCGCTGGCCCCAGATCGGGTCCGGGTTGAGCTTGACCACGACCGAGGTGACGTCGGCGTTGGCGCCCAGCTTCACGGTGAGCGTCGAGGGATAGCCGGCGGCGGACTCCCAGTAGGAGGCCAGGTCACTGTCGTTGGCGTTGCGGGCGACGAAGTCGTGCACGGTCGAGGAGGCCTCGATCGGCTTGCCGGTGGCCAGGTTCGCCGCCTCCTGGCCGCTGCCGACCCTGGTCACCCGGTTGCTGTCGGCCGACTCGTTGCCGGCGGCGTCGCGGGCGCGCACGAAGTACTCGACGGTCGCGGCCGCCGGCTGGGTCTCGGCGTGGCTGGTCACCGTGCCCGGCACGGTGGTCACCAGCGCGTTGTTCCGGTACACGGCATAGGCGCTGACCCCGACGTCGTCGGTGGCCGCGGTCCAACTCAGCCGGATCTGCCCGGCCGGCTCGGTGTAGGTCAGGCCGGCGGGCGCGCTGGGCGGGCGCGAGTCACCGGAGTCCGGGCCGTGCACCTCGAACTCGGCGACCTGCGCGGCCGGCCAGCCGGTGTTGGCGGTGACCGTCAGTCGCAGGTAGCGGGCGGTGGTCGCGGTGAACGGGATCGCGACGGTGTTGGCCGCGCCGGGGGTGAACTGGTGGCCGGTACTGGCGGCCACGGTGGTGAACGCGGTGCCGGTCGTGCTCGCCTGCACGGTCATGGTCTGGGTGCGCGCGCCCCACGAGGCCGGCAGCCTCAGCACGACCCGGTTCACGCGCACCGCGCTGCCGAGGTCGGCCTGGATCCACTGGGGGAAGGCGTTGTTGGCGCTCTCCCAGTAGGTGTTCTGGTCGCCGTCGCCGGCGTTGCCGACGGGGTACTCGGGCAGCGCGCTGCTGGCCGAGAGGGTCGAGTCCACGACCACGCGCGCCGGGGGCGGCTGGTCGGGGGCGGTCGGGGGCGGTCCGCCGGCCGCGACCGCGGCGCTCGGCAGGAGTCCTGGGACGAGCAGAGCGGCCGTGAGTAGGCCGGTGATCAGCCGCCACCGGGGCTGCTTCCGTTCCATGGTGTCCTCTGTTCATTTGTGACGAGCAGGCAGGGGAAGGACACCGGCCCGAAGTTGCGAATCGTCACCATGCAATTTGCGTTGATCCGTCGACTTCTTGCGAACCGGGATCACAAAGGTTGCATATCGACGCCTGGTTCGTCAACGGTTAGGGTGACCGCGCCACCCGGCCTCGAGAAACGCGAGCAAAGCCATGCGTGACCAGGGAATCGGATCGTGGACCGCACGACGGGCAAGGATGGCGCCGGAGCAGGTGGCCGTCCGCGACGATGGCCGGGAGTCGAACTACCGGGAGTTACACGAGCGCAGTACCCGGTTCGCGCACGCGCTGTCCGGGCTCGGCCTCGGCAGCGGCGACCGGGTGGCCTACCTCGGGCCCAACCACGGCACGTTCCTGGAGGCGCTGTTCGGCACGGCCAAGCTGGGCGCCATCTTCGTGCCGCTCAACGCCCGGCTCACGCCGACCGAACTGGCCTACATCCTCGGTGACAGCGGCACCTCGGTGCTGGTGCACGCGCCGTCGCACGACCGGCACGCCGCAGAGCTGAGCACGCTGATCGACCTCCCGCACGTGCTCGACCTGGACACCTACGCGCGCCTGGTGGACACCGCGCCCAGCACGCCGGTCGACGAGCCGGTCGACCGGGACGACATCGCCATGATCATGTACACCTCGGGCACCACCGGGCACCCGAAGGGCGCGGCGCTCTCGCACGCGAACATCCACTGGAACAGCTTCAACGTGCTGATCGACGTCGACCTCGCCGGCGACGAGGTGACCCTGGTGAACGCCCCGATGTTCCACGTCGCCGCGCTGAACCAGACCGTGCTGCCCACCCTGCTCAAGGGCGGCACCGTGGTGCTGATGGCCGCGTTCGACCCGGCGGCGACCCTGCGGCTGGTGGCCGAGCACCGGGTGACCTACCTGTTCGGCGTGCCGGCGATGTTCCAGGCCATCGCCGACAGCGACGGCTGGGCCAGTGCCGACCTGTCGTCGGTGCGCACGCTGATCTGCGGCGGCTCCCCCGTCCCGCAGCACGTGATCAGCACCTACCAGCGGCGCGGCCTGACCTTCCTGCAGGGCTACGGGCTGACCGAGTCGGCGCCGAGCGGGTTGTTCCTGCGTGCCAGGGAAAGCCGGGACAAGGCGGGCTCGGCCGGCACCCCGTGCTTCTTCACCGACGTCCGGCTGGTCGACCAGGCGGGCGAGCCGGTCGCCGCCGGCGAGCCGGGCGAGGTGGTGCTGCACGGCCCGAACGTGATGTCCGGCTACTGGAACCGGCCGGACGAGACCGCCGGCGTGCTGTCGGCCGACGGCTGGCTGCGCACCGGGGACGTCGCGGTGTCCGATGAGGACGGTTACCTCTACATCCGGGACCGGATCAAGGACGTGATCATCTCCGGCGGGGAGAACATCTACCCGGCCGAGGTCGAGGACGCGCTGCTGGCCCACCCCGCGGTCGCCGAGTGCGCGGTCATCGGTGTCCCCGACCAGAAGTGGGGCGAGGTCGGCCGGGCGGTGGTCGTGCCGCGCGCCGGCTTCTCCCCCGAGCCGGCCGAGCTGCTCGACCACCTCGCCGGGCGGATCGCGCGGTACAAGATCCCGAAGTCGGTCACGTTCACCGACACGTTGCCCCGCACCGCGTCCGGCAAGGTGCAGAAGGCCAAGGTGCGCGCCACGTTCGCGGAGTACTGAGCCGCAACTCAGGACCGGGGGAAGGGCACGGTCAGCTCGCTGCCGGCCGGGTAGCCGATGGTGGCCGCGAGGTCGTCGGGCAGTGCCTCCCGGTTGACGCCGACCTGCAGCAGGATGTCGCGGATCTGGTCGGCCGGGGTGTGCGGCAGCAGGTCGTGCACGCCGGCGCGCAGCCGCTGGTACCGGCGCACCACCTGCCCCATGTCCACCGCCCGCCCGGTGCGCAGCGCGGTCCAGGACTCCTGGTAGGCGCGCGCCCTGGTGGTCAGCTGGACTAGGTCGAGCAGGCTGGTGCCCGGCTTCTCCCGCTGGATGTCGACGTACTCGCTGCCGTCCAGCGGCGGGTGCGGCCAGGCCCGGTGGTAGTCCGCGCCGCCGGCGGTGCGGTAGGCCCAGACGAACACCGCCCGTTCGCCGTTGGGCCGCATGGTGATCGCCGACTCCGGCAGGTGGTAGGCGGTGGCGAGCGCGGCGACGATGACCTTCGACGCGGACAGCACCCGCACCGCCCACCCGCCGTCGGCGGGCACCAACTGCCCGCACCAACCCTGCGGGGTCACCAGCGCGGTCAGCCGGGAGCCGGGCAGCGGGCCGTCCGCGCTCGCGATCTCCCGCTGCCAGACCGCCTCGATCTCCGCACACTCCGCGCGATAGGCGTCCACCGGACCATTATGGCCGACGGTTCGGCTCAGACGAGCGTCTGGCCGTCCTCGTCGTCATCGTCGGTGAGCTTCCACTTGAGCTGGAACTCGATCTCCTCCTCGTCGTCGCCGCGCTCGTGCTCGATGGAGAACTGCGCGCCGACCGGGACCCGGAAGCGCTCACCCGCGATCTGGATCCGGAAGGACGACTCGGATTCCAGCGCGTCGGCGAGCCTGCGCAGCTTCGCGACGACGTCGGCGGTGGAGTAGATGCGTTCGATGTCTCTCGGTTCCTTGGCCACGCGCACATTCAACCCTGGATGTTTCCGCTTACGGACAGGACCCCCGGCTCCGCAGTATGGGACGCGCACCGAACCGGAGGAGTGAACCCACCATGACCAACACCATTACCAACACCATGACCAACCTGTACCCGCCGCGGGTGCGGCGGAGCACGGTGTCCGCGCTGGCGGTGGTCGTCGGCATGCTGGTCGCGGTCGCCGGGCTGTTCGTCGTGCTGTTCGTCCTCGAGCGCGCGGCGATCGGCCGGCTGGACGCCGAGATCGCGGGCACCGAGCGGGAACTGGCCACCGAGCGGGCCGAGCTGACCGAGCTGGAGTCCACTGTGGACGACCTGGACGCGGAGCGGACGGAGCTGGACGGCGTCGTGACCGAGCTCCAGACCTGTGCCGACTCGGCGAGGACCACCATCGACGCGGGCACCCGCGCCGACGAGGCGGCCTTCGACGCCGCCTTCGACCAACTGCTCGTGGACTGTGAGGCCTGAGGCCATGACCCCCTACACCGGACCACGTCCGCCCATGCCACCCCCGATGCCACCGCCCATGCCACCGCCGATGCCCATGGCCTACGGCCCGTTGCCGCCGACACCCCGGCTGGCCGCCAGACGCACCGCGACCGTGCTGTGGGTGGCCGTGGTGGCGCTGATGGCCACCGCCGGGGTGTTCGTCGCCCTCTACATCGCGGCCAGCGGGGACCGGGACACCGCCGCCGGCACGCTCGACGACCGGCGCACCGAGCTCGCCAGGGTGACCGACCGCGGCGCCGAGGTCGAGCAGGCGCGGGTCGACACCTCGGCCAGGATCGCCGAGCTGGAGAGCACCCGCACCGAGTTGTCCGAATGCGTCGACGCGGTCCGCCACTTCCTGTGGGCCAACCTGACCCCCGCAGAGCAGAACACCGCGCTCGACCAGATGTTCGCCCTGTGCAAGTAGATTCGCCACAGCCCGTAGGCTGAGCCGACGCTACTGGGGAGGCCTCGATGAGTGATGCGGTGTCGACCGACGACGTCGCGGCGGAGTTGTTCGGGCCCTACCGGATCGAGGAGTTACTCGGGCGCGGTGGCATGGGCGAGGTCCACCGCGCCTACGACACCGTGCACCGACGCTATGTGGCGCTCAAACGCCTGCCCGGCGTGGCGGGCGAGGAGTTCCGGGCGAGGTTCCGGCGGGAGGCCAGGATCGCCGCCGACCTGAACTCACCACACATCGTGCCGATCAACGCCCACGGCGAGATCGACGGTCAGCTCTACCTCGACATGCGACTGGTCGACGGCCCCGACCTGAAACGCCTGCTGGCCAACGGGCCGCTGGATCCGGTACGCGCCAACGAGATCCTCGGCCAGGTGGCCGGCGCGCTGGACGCGGCACACGCGAAGAACGTGCTGCACCGCGACATCAAGCCGGCCAACATCCTGCTCGACGCGGACGGCACCGCCTATCTGGCCGACTTCGGCATCGCCAGGTCGATCGCGCCGGAGGTCACCAAGCTGACCCAGACCGGCGAGCAGATCGGCACCCTGGACTACATGGCGCCCGAGCGCCTGATGCGCGACGACGTGGACGCCGCCTCCGACGTGTACTCCCTGGCGTGCGTGCTGTTCCAGTGCCTCACCGGCCGGGTGCCCTTCCCCGCCCCGGACACCGTCGGCAAGCTCGCTGCGCAGCTCAACGATCCGCCCCCGGCGCCGTCGCTGTTCGACCGCCGCATCCCGTCCGCCATGGACCTGGTCGTGCGGACCGGCATGGACAAGGACCCCAGGCGCCGCTACCCCACCGCGGGCGAGCTGATGGCCGCGGCCACCTCGGTCACCGCCGAGGCGCCGACCGCCGCGGTGATCGACCTGCCAAGCGGCGCCGACCCCGGCCAGACCTACTTCGTGCGGCTGCTCGCGACCTTCGGCGGCCGGCAGGCGACCGCCGAACCGCCGACGAGCGTGGTGCACGACCGCTGCCCCTATCCCGGGCTGCAGAGCTTCGGCGCCGCCGAGGCCGAGTGGTTCTTCGGCCGGGAGCAGGCGGTGCGCGACCTGCTCGCCCGGCTGGCCCGCCAGCACGCCGCCGCCGGGCCGCTGCTGGTGGTCGGCGCGTCCGGCGCCGGCAAGTCCTCGCTGCTGCACGCGGGCCTGCTGGCCGCGCACACCAGGCAGGACCCGACCGCGCCCCGGCTGGCGATGACCCCGGGGGAACGCCCGATCGGCACCCTGGCCGCCCGGCTGGCCGCGCTCACCCACACCGACGCGCAGCGACTGGCCTGGCAGCTCTACCAGCGGCCGACCTCGCTCGGCGAGGTGTGCCGCAGCGCGGTCGCCAGCTCGGACGCCCCGCTGGTGATCGCGGTCGACCAGTTGGAGGAGCTGTTCACCCAGACCGTCGACCCGCACGAGCGGGAGGCGTTCGTGACCGCGCTGGCCAGCGCGGGGCCGGCCAGGGTGGTGCTCGCGGTGCGCGCGGACTTCGTCGAGCACTGCATCACCCTGGCCCCGCTCAAGCCGGCGCTCGCCGCCCCGTACGTGCTGGGGCCGCTCACCGTCGACGAGCTGGCCCAGGTGGTCACCAAGCCGGCCGAGGCCGCCGGGCTGGTGCTCGAGCCCGGCCTGGTCGAGCGGTTGATCACCGACGTCGGCGCGGGGCGCGACCCCGGCGCGCTGCCCCGACTGGCGCACGCGCTGCGCGAGACCTGGCACAACCGGTCGGGCAACGTGTTGACGCTCAAGGGATACCAGGAGACCGGCGGGGTGGACCGCGCGGTCGCGCTCACCGCGGACGGGGTGTACACGCGGCTCAACGAGTACGACCAGTACGTGCTGCGCGCGGCGATGCTGCGGATGGTCACCCTGCTCGACGGCGGTGCCATCGCGCGCCGGCGGGCCGCGCGCGCCGACATTCCCCCACGGGTGCTGGAAAGTCTGGTCACCGCCCGGCTGGTCACCGTCGACCGGGACAGCGTGACGCTGTCCCACGACGCGCTGCTGACCGCGTGGCCCCGGCTGGGCGAGTGGGTCGCCGAGGACCGGCAGGGCCTGCTGATCCGCCAGCAGCTGGACGAGGCGTCGACCGGCTGGCGGGCCGGCGGCCAGGACCGGGCCGACCTGTACCGGGGCGCCCGGCTGGCCGCCGCGCTGGACTGGGCGGCCAACCGCGCGGACCTGACCAAGGACGAGTGGTCGTTCCTCCAGGCCAGCGACCGCGACCGCAGGCGGCGCACGCGCCGGCTGCGCGGGCTGGTCGCCGGGCTCACCACGCTGCTGGTGCTCGCGCTGGTCGCCGGGTTCGTCGCGGTGGTCGCGTACAGCGACGCCGAGCGGGAGCGCAATGTCGCGCTGTCACGTCAGTTCGCCGCGCAGTCGCTGGCCGAGGGCGAGATCGACCCGGTGTCGGCGATGCGCAACGCGGTCCGGGGCTGGCGGGCGAGCCACACCCCGGAGGCCCGCGGCGCGCTGCTGTCCGCGCGGATGCTCAGCTACCCGGCCGCCGTCCAGACCGGGATCGACAACGTGCGGGCCGCGGACATCAACCCGGACAGCACGTTGATCGCGGTCGGCAACGGCGACGGCGAGATCGTGTTGTGGGACATCGAAGCCGGCAGGGCACGCGACGTCGAGATCGCCAACACCGGCGCGGTCGCCGCGGTGAAGTTCTCCCCGGACGGCTCCCTGCTCGCGACGTCCAGTTTGGACTCCGAGAACGACAAGTCCGGTGTGTACATCTGGGACGTCCACAGTGGACGCCAGGTGAGCAGGCTGATGGCCGACTACCCCGGGATCGGCGCGGTGGCCTGGCGGCCGGACGGCAAGGCCATCGCGGCGGTGACCGTGCGCGCCGACGGCAGCGCCTGGGTCCCCGAGTGGGACCCGCGCACCGGCGGGGTGCTCCGGTGGGTCGCCAGCCAGGCGCAGGCCACCTTCACCCTGGCCTACGGGGTCGACGGCGACCGGCTCGCGATCGGCCGGGCCGACGGCGGGGTCGAGCTGTGGGAGCCGGCGACCGCGAAGCTGATCAGCAGCAACACCGACCACCGGGACAACTCCGTGGACCCGGAGTCCGCCCCGGTGCTGGTGGCCATGTCCAAGGACCTGCTGGCCACCGGCGGCGTGACGGACAACATGATCCGCTTCTGGAACCCGCGCGACGGCCGGGCGGTACGGCAGATGCCCGACGTCACCCGGCACGCGAGCGACCCCGGTCAGGGCCCGTCGGCGATGACGTTCTCCATGGACGGCTCGGTGTTGTACACCAACAGCGACGCGAACACGATCAGCCTGTGGAACCCGATCAGCGGCGCCTACATGGGCGGGCTGCCACAGGGGCCGCGCACCGGCACGTCGGGCGGCAGCACGGTGCTGGCGGTCGCGGTGTCCGGCGACGGGCGGACCAGGATGGCGGCCAACAGCGACGGCACCATCCTGCGGTGGCTGACCAACGAGGGCTGGCACATCGAGCCGGAGGGCTCGATCACCGGACTGGCGTTCCATCCGGACGGTCAGCGGCTCACCGCCGGGGAGGCCGACGGCGGGCTGTTCTCCTGGGATCTGACCACCAGTGAGCAGGCCATCCAGCCCGGCCGGGTCGACAGCGGGGTCTTCGGGGTGGCCTACACCAAGGACGGCACCAGGATCATCGCGTCCAACAACGCGACCTTCGTCGT
The DNA here is from genome assembly GCF_054779715.1 of Actinophytocola sediminis. NCBI lineage: Bacteria > Bacillati > Actinomycetota > Actinomycetes > Pseudonocardiales > Pseudonocardiaceae > Actinophytocola > Actinophytocola sediminis. Next base: position 192,968 of record NZ_BAAGXS010000010.1, read on the forward strand.
CAACCCGCCTCGGCGGGTCAGCGTGGCGCCGCGCTCGATCGCCCTGGCGGGCAGGGTGTTCCGCGGTGCGCTGGCGGTGTCCCCCGACGGCCGCTGGCTGGCCGCCGGGCACGAGGCGGTCGCCGACGACACCCCGGCCGGCGAGGACCACCGGATCACCGTCTGGGACATCGAGACGCTCACCCAACAGGCCGAGCTCAAGCTCGACGAGCAGTGGCCGGTCGAGCTGCTCTTCTCCCCCGACGGCGACACCCTGCGGGCGCTGACCAACACCCCGCTCGCGCCGAGTGCCGGCGCCGGCCCGACCGGCGGCGTGGCCGCCACGAACATGGTCACCTGGCGGGTGCCGTCGTTCAGCGGTGACCAGCGGCGGCCGATCAGCGAGGACACGCTCAACGCGATGGTGTTCACCCAGGACGGCGACACGCTGATCGTCGCGGGCACCCCCGGCGACCTCCAACTGCGCGACGCCACGACCGGCGAGCACCGGGAGTCCTTCGGCCAGCATCCCTCCGGGGTCCGCGCGCTCGCGATCTCCCCGGACGGCACCACGTTGGCCTCGGTGACCACTGAGGACTCACTGGTGCGGCTGTGGGACATCGAGAAGCGGGAACTGATCGCCGTGCTGCACGGCCACGGCGCGGCGATCAACCGGATCGAGTTCTCCCCGGACGGCACGCGGCTGGCGACCGGTGGCACGGACACCGATGTCGGCGTCTGGCTGGTCGATCCGGAGGAGGCGGCCGACCAGATCTGCGCCGATCTGCGCGACGCCGACGTGCCGGATCTCGACGCGGTCTGCTGAGGAAACTTCCACCTGTGCCAGCGTTCCCGGCGATCTACCGTGCTGAATCATGACGACGACAACGAATTCCCGGCCGAGACTGGGCGCCGGCATGATCGCGCTGCTGGTGCTCGTCACGGTGGCCAACGTGGCGGCGCTCGCGCTGATCATCATGTCGGTGGTGGACGAGACGAGCCATGGTGCCTCGCTCGATGGCGGCGACCTGTTCTTCGTGGTGACCTCGATGACCCTGGGGGTGGCGGCCCTGGTCGGCATCGGCGGCGCGTGGCTGCGCCGGTCGTGGGGTCCCCCGCTGTACCTGGGAGTGCAGCTGTTCAGCTTCGTGATCGTGCTGCTCACCGGATCGATCATGCCGTGGTCGATCGTGCCGGTGCTGCTGGCCGTGCTGCTGTTCCGGCTCGCCGAGCGTGCCCGGTGAGTACGCTGATGGCCGGCACGGCGTTGAGGAGCGGCATGTTGCAGGTCATGGTGCGTGGGGGCGACCTGCACCCGGTCCGGCTGCACTCCGGTGAGCGCCTGGTCTTCGGCCGCGACCCGCACGGCGCGTACACCTCCGGTCATGGCCGGGTCGCGGTCCGGTTGCCCAACTGCGCACGCCACGTCTCCGGGGTGCTGGCCGAGTTGGTGGTCGGCGAGGAGGCGGTCACGCTGCGCTGGCTTGGCGGCAACGAGGGCCGGCTCTCGAGTCTGCTGGACGCGCCTGGGGGCGCGCGCCGGGTGACGTTGGTCCGGGAGATGTCCGCGTTGTTGGACCACGGCAAGAACGAGCTGGTGGTGTTGGCCGGCAAGCAGGTCGGCATGGACCTGTTCACCGACCTGTTGCTGACCTTCACCATCTCGACGGCCGACGGCACCGACGGCACGATCCTCGCGGCCAGGGGCCGGGACACCGACCTCAAACCGCATCTGCGCAAGGGGCAGCTGACCCGGCTGTCCAAGGAGTGGTACGTGGCGCTGGCGCTGGCCGAGCCGTGGCTGATCGGCGACGACGACTCCCCGTTCCCGCCGACCAACCGGCGCATCTACGAGCGGGTGCTGGAATGGCGCGGCGGCCACGCGTGGAACCTCGACCGGCCGCAGCGGGTCGACGACGCGATCCGCGCGGTCTCCCAGATCGCCTTCGGTGAGCTGGCCGACCCGTACGCCGAGGCCCGCAGCGGCCGCATCCAGAACCCGAGGTTCGCCGTCGGCAAGCGCATCGCCGAGTACCGTCTGGTCACCGCCGACGACCTCGCCGAGGTGGAACGCGCCGCCCGCCGCTGACCGGGCGGAATAACTCCCATGCGGATAGTGGTTGTACCGCATACCATTGGTCTGGTCGGCGCTTCCCGGAGCGCCGAAAGATCATTCCCCGCACCGCTGACGGTGCGGTATGCGTCCATCAACCACAGCTCGCCAGATGCACACCTGCGCGGGCCCACGCCGTGATGGGAGGCGGCATCGCGATGAACATCCATGACGACTGGCGGCAGGACGCCGCCTGCCGCGACGAAGATCCCGAACTGTTCTTCCCGATCTCCGAAGCCGGCCCCGGCGCCCGCCAGACCGCCGCGGCCAAGGCCGTGTGCGCCCACTGCCCGGTGCGCACCGCGTGCCTCGAGTACGCAATGGACAATGCCCTCGACGCCGGCATCTTCGGCGGCACAACGGAATCCGAGCGCCGCGAGCTGTCCCGCCGAACCCGCGCCGCATGACACGGGCGGCCGACCCTCGCGGGTCGGCCGCCGTGCTCCGCTACTCCGCGCTCGCCCAGGCCTTTGACAGGGCCACTCGGCCGCCGGTGCGCAGTAGCGATCCCTCGTACAGCCTGCTCGCCAGCAGCACGATCAGCACCACCGTGCCGGCGAGCAAACCCAACGACACCAACGCTTCCCACGGTGCCGCCTCCTCGGCGAACATCCGCAGCGGCATCGCGATCGCCGAGGAGAACGGCACATAGGACAGCACGGTCATCACCGCGGCGTTGTCGGACACGATGTTCACCGCCAGGTACGGGCCCATCACCAGGATCATCACCAGGCCCATGCTCGACCCGAGATCCTCCTGGCGGCTGACCACCGACCCGGCCACCGCCCAGATCGCGGCCAGCAACACGAAACCGAGGCACAGGAACGGCACGAACCAGCCGAGCGCGGGCGCGATCAGGGTCAGCAGCTCCGACTGGCCGCCGATCCGCAACGCGATCGGCGCGGCCACCGCCAGCACCACGACCTGCCCCAGGGTGAGCAGCGCGTGCCCGATGATCTTGCCGGCGAGCAGCGCGCGCACCGGGACCGTGGCGACCAGGATCTCCACGATCCTGGTCTGTTTCTCGGTGACCGTGCTCTGCGCGATCGCCGCGCCGCCCATGCCGAACATCAGGAACACCAACGCGAACACCATGATCACGAGCTGGCGCACGCCCTGGCTGATGGCCGCCGCGTCCAGCAGGTCGACCGGGGGCGCGGTGTTCAGCTGGGCCACCACGCTGTTGGGCACGTCGTTGAGCGCCATCACCCGCACCCCGGTGGTCGACCCGCCCGTGGTGTCCGGCACGACCGCCGCCTTGACCTCCTCGGCACGCACCAGGTCCTCGGCCGCCGCCACGTCGGCCACCTCGCGGACGTCGAGGTCGGCGTCGGCCAGCACCCGCACGGCCTGCGGGCCGACGGCCGCGACCTCGTCCTGGTCGCCGCCGAACACCGACGGCAGGATCGCCGCCGCGAACAGTCCGACGACCAGCACCGCGAGGCCGATCCAGAAGCCCTTCATCCGCAGGAACGTCTGGATCTCCCGCTCGGCGACCAGCCGGGTCGCCGAGCCGAACGAGCTCGCCATCAGATGACCTCCTTGAAGATCTGGTCGAGGGTCGGCACGACCGGGGTGAACGCCCGGACCGGCCCCCGGTCCAGCGCGGCCCGCAGCACCCGCTGCTCGGCGTCTGGTGTGTCCAGCTCGAACACCGCGCGCGGGCCGTCGAGGTCGACCAGCCGCAGCCCCGGCTGGTCCCGCAGCCAGCCGGCGTCGCCGTCCACGACCAGCTCGAAGCGGGTGGTGCCGTACTTGGCGCGCAGGTCCTCGCGCGCGCCGGCGGCGGCGATCGCGCCCCGGGAGATGATCACCAGGTCGTCGCACAGCCGCTCGACGACCGCGAGCTGGTGGCTGGAGAACAGCACCGGCACCCCGTCGGCCGCCCGCTCGCGCAGCACGCCGAGCACGGTGTCCACCGCGATCGGGTCCAGGCCGGAGAACGGCTCGTCGAGGATGAGCAGCTCCGGCTCGTGCACCAGCGCCGCGGCGACCTGCACCCGCTGCTGGTTGCCAAGCGAGAGCGCCTCCAGCCGGTCGCCCGCCCGGTCGGTCAGCTCCAGGTCGGCCAGCAGCCGGTCGGTGTTGTCCTTGGCCTTGGCCGTGGTCAGCCCGTGCAGCCGGCCGAGCCAGACGATCTGCTCGGCCACCTTCATCTTCGGGTACAGGCCGCGTTCCTCCGGCATGTAGCCGAACCGCTGGCGCACCTCCTGGGTCACCGGCGCGTCCCGCCAGCGCACCGCGCCACCGTGGGGCGCGAGCACCCCGAGGATGATCCGCATCGTGGTCGTCTTGCCGGACCCGTTCGCACCGAGGAACCCGGTCATCCGCCCCGGCAGCACATCGAAGGACACCTCGTCGAGCACCTGTTTGTCCCCGAACCGCCGGCTCACCGCCGAAACCGTCAACATGCCAACAACCTACGAACCCCGACCCCCCACCACATCCCTCCCCAGACCCACCCCCAGGTCCTCCTCACGGCCCCCGGGCAGCGACCCACCTGACGCAGCGAAGGGTCCCTTCGCTGCGTCAGGTGCAGTGAAGGGACCCTTCGCTGCGTTTCAGCCGGTGCCGGGGGCGACCACGCCGTTCTCGTAGGCGTAGACCACGGCGTGGGTGCGGTCGCGGAGGGCTAGTTTGGTCAGGACGCGGGAGACGTGGGTCTTCACCGTGGTCTCGCCGAGGAACAGTGCGCGCGCGATCTCGGCGTTGCTCGCCCCCCTGGCCAGCTGCACCAACACCTCGAACTCCCGGTCGGTGAGCTGCGGCGGCCTGCTCGCCGGCATCGGCGCGCCCGGCACGGTGAACCGCGCGATGACCCGCCGGGTGACCTCCGGCGAGAGCAGCGCGTCGCCGCGCGCGACGATCCGCACGGAGTCGACCAGGTCCTCCGGCGACGCGTTCTTCAGCAGGAACCCGCTCGCGCCCGCACGCAGCGCCTCGAACAGGTAGTCCTCCCGGTCGAAGGTGGTCAGGATGACGACCTTGGTGTCGGCGCGCGCGCCGAGGATCCGCCGGGTGGCCGCCAGCCCGTCGATCCCGGGCATCTGCACGTCCATCAGCACCACGTCCGGCCGCAACCGGCCGGCCAGCTCGACGGCCGCGAGCCCGTCGCCCGCCTCCCCGACGACCTCGATGTCCGCCTCCGCCCCCAGGATGACCCGGAACCCGGCACGCACCAGATCCTGGTCATCCGCCAGCACGACACGCAGTACCGCCTCCCCGGGATCAAAGGTTTCCGTTGCGTCGGGTTGATGGCTTCCGGTGCTGTGCGTGTCAGTGGCTGGGTTCCGTTCCGTTCCCCTTGGGTGCGGTGGGGAGCCACTTGGCTCATGCGGGCTGTCGCATGCGGTTGATCGAATACGGCTCATGACCCGACCTCCGCGGGTGCGGCGGCCGCGGGGAAGCTGGCGCGGACGCGGTAGCCCGCCCCCTGGCGGGGTCCGGTCTCCAGCTCGCCGCCGTGCACCGCGATCCGCTCCCGCATGCCGAGCAGTCCTAGGCCGGCGCCGCCGCTCACGCCACTGCCGCGACCGTCGTCGGTGATCTCGACCTCGATGGTGGTGTCCAGGTAGCGGACCCGGACCTCGGCCCGGCGCGCCCGCGCGTGCTTGACCACGTTCGTCAACGCCTCCTGCACGATCCGGTACACCGACAGCGCCACTCCGTCCGACACCGGCCGGGGCTGGCCGTAGACACCGTGCTCGACCTCGATCCCGGCCGACCTGGCCGTGGCCACCAGCTCCGGCAGCTGGTCGAGCCCGGCCGGGTGCTCCCGGCTCCGGTCGCCGTCCTGCTCGGCGCGCAGCACGCCGAGCAGCCCGTGTAACTCGCCGATGGCCGTGCGCGCGGTCTGCTCGACCGTGCGCAGCGCGCCGCTGGCCAGTTCGCGGTCGGTGTCGAGCACCCGCCGGGCCGCGCCGGCCTGGACCCCCATCACCGACACGTGGTGGGCGACGACGTCGTGCAGGTCGCGGGCGATGCGCACGCGTTCGGCGACGATCGCGCCCCGGGTGTTCTCCTCCTGGTAGGCGCGCAGCTGCTCGGCCCGCCATGCCAGCTCCGCCTGGCGCCTGGCCGACACCCACGCCAGCTCACCGAAGAAGTAGGCGGCCAGGAAGTAGATCAGGTTGAAGCCGATGTTGTACAGCACGGAGGCCAGCACCGGGTCGAGTGGCCCGGCCGCGCCGGGGAGGTCCTCCGGCGGGCCGGACAGGTACATGACCAGGCCGATCGTGAGCCAGCCGAACATGGCCACGATCACGCCGATGCGCGACCAGCGGGCCACCACGCGGTTGCGCTCCCACGCGCCGCTGTTGTACATGGCGAGGAACAGGGCGACCGAGGGCACGAAGCTGTCGCCGGCCTGCCGGACCTGCATGGTGATGAGCAACGCACCGGTGACCAGCAACACGACCAGCGGATAGCTGCGGCACACGACCAGTGGCGCGGTGATCGCCGCCGTCCACAGCAGCTGCTCGGTCAGCGTCGGCATGCTCTCCCACAACTGCACGCCCATGTTGCTGGCGAGGGTGGTCATCACGAGCCCGCCGACGAGCACGCCGAGCCCGACGAGCACGTCCTGGCGCCGCTGCGCGGCCGTCGGCGGATCCCGTCGCCACTGGCTCCACCGCTCGGTCCCGCTGTCCATAACCAGACAAGATAGCCGGGTCCTTGGCGGGTACCCCCGCATCCGCCACCCGGCAACCGGTAGCGTGGTCGGCGAACGAGCCGAGGTGGGGCTGCCATGTCCGAGCATCCTGGTCACGACGAGGTCAACGGCAGCACGAAGCCGATCCTGGTCCGGCGGATTCCCTACCGGCCGGACCTGCTCGTGGTGACCGTCGCCGGTGAGGTCGATCTGCGTACCGCTCCCGTTCTGGCACAGGCGTTCCAGGCCGGCACGACGTCGGTGACCGTGGTCGACCTGACCAAGGTCACGTTCCTGTCCGCCGCCGGGCTCAGCGTGCTGGTGGAGCAGGCCGAGCGCGCCAGGGCCGAGGAACGCCACGTCGGCCTGGTGGCCCACGACAGCGTGGCCATCCGGGTACTGCGCACCAGCGGGGTCGCCGCGGCCATCCCGACGTTCGAGTCGCTGTCCGACGCCATGCGCGAACTCGGCGCCCGGGCCTCCGACCAGCCCTAACGCCGCGACCGGCGCAGTCGGGCGACGCCGAGACCGCCCGCGCCGAGCAGCACGACCGCGCCGGCGACCACGGCCACCACCAGACCGGTCGAGGATCCCTGGACATACCGCCGCTCGACCACGACCGCGCGGTAGGCCTCATCGCTGGCGGCGCGGGTGAAGGTGATGTCGCCGGTGATGTCCTCCGGGGCGAACCTCGCGTCATAGCGGGTGAGGAAGCGGCGGTCGTCGACCAGTTCGGCCAGCTCCGGGTAGTCGGTCAGCGTCGCCGGATCCACCCAGCCCGCGTAGGTCAGCTCCGCCGGGTCGTCGGCCGGTGCGGGGTTGCTGACGTCCATCCGGTGCTCGGCGAGGACGTAGAGCCGGAACGGCTGGGCGTACTCGGCGGTCGCGGACAGCCGCATCGGGTACACCGGCTCGTCGACGGGGAAGGTGAACCGCATGGACGGCAGGCCGTCGGCGAAGGTCTCGGCGCCGTCGGGGGTCAGCCGCACGGCCAGCACCAGCCAGTCCTGCGCCAGGTACGGCGTCAGCGCGGTCGCGAGGTCGTCGGAGAGCACGAAGTCGTTGCGCGCCAACCAGTCGGCCACCGAGCCGGCGTTCGCGCCGGTCAGCTGGGCGACCTCGAACGGGCCGACGTCGACGTGATCGGTGACGGTCACGCCCTGGTCGCCCGGCGCCCCGGCGCCCGCGCCGTCACCGTCGATGACCACGTCTTCGTACTCGACCCGGGGCGCGCTCAGCTCGTCGAGCTCGGCGAACACCGCGCCGTCGGCCAGCTCGAAGGTCGACCGCGTGGGCACCGGCATGATGAACGCGGCCTCGTCCGCCTCGATCGCGCCGCCGATGTTCAGCGTGACCGACTCCTGCCCGGCGTCGAGCTGGACCAGCGCGGTCTCCTCGACGTCGGTCAGCCGCTCGTCGGTGATGACCGCGCCGCACGCGCAGGCACCCGCCACGCCGGGGCCGAACCCGACCAGCCACAGGACAGGGACCAGCGGCACGAGGAACAGCCGGATCATTCGCATGGCCCCTACGATGTCGCGCACCGGCCATCCGTTCCTGTTCGTCAGTTGTCCACCAGATGGTCCTGTTATTCGTAAGTTGTGACTTTTACGCTTCCTTCATGTGGCGACGCCTGCTGGTCGTACTGTCCCTGCTCGCCATGGCCGCGCCGCTGACGCCAACGGCCTCAGCCACGGAACCAGCCGAGGAACCGGCGGCCTACGGCGCGTTCCGGCTGGTCAAGGCGATCCCGGCGGACACCGGCGAGCCGGAGATCATCCTGCCGGCCGGCTACACCCCGGTCGCCGGCGACACGTTCCAGGTGCCGAGCCGGGCGGAGTTCTACTCGTTCGTCCACGGCCCGAGGAACGCCGGCGTGCGGGTGACCGTGCGCTGGCCGGGAGTGCCGATCGCCGCGGTGGTGTTCGGCAAGTCGCGGCTGCCGCTCACCCCCGAGCCGGACGGCGCGGTGAGCTTCACCGTCCCGGTCACCGCCGCGAACACCAACGCGCTGCAGTCGACGTTGCAGGTGTGGAGTTTCCTGAGCCCGTCACCGGCGGGCGGGCTGCACTGGCGCGTCGAGCACAACGACCCCGACCGGGTGGCCGGCGTCTGGCACACGGTCCCCTGGCCGGGCACCCAGGCCAGGACGTACCTCAACCTGCTGCTGGCCTGTGAGGCGATCCTGCGCGACTCCGGGCTGATCGAGCGGGCCAGGCGGCGCGGGCACTTCTTCTCCCTCATGGGTTTCGAGACCAACAACACGCTGCACGCGGACAATCCGCCGCACTGGCACCTGGCCTACTACCCCGGCGGGGACTACGACGCGCCGCGCGCGCACGTGCCGCACTTCTGGATGGACCGCGCCGGGATCACCTACTACAACGGCATGGACGTCAAGGGCGAGGGCCGGAGCCGGTTCTACGCCGGCGATCCGGCGCCGATCGAGGACGCGCAGGGCAACCTGGTGGTCACCCTCACCATCCGCGCCGACGGTGGGCTGGACATCCAGGCGCCCGGCGGCCCGCGCTACGAGATCACCTCGCCGCAGGGCCGGTTCCCGGAGAAGGTGCACGTGTACCGGGACGGCGAGCCGTGGCGCTGGTTCGGCGGCACCGACGACGTCGACGCCGGCCTGATGACCACCCGGGCCGGCAGCCTGGGATCGCCGGCACACAAGGAAACCACGGTCTACTGGTACGACGAGCTGACCGGCCAGCTGGAGAGCGTGACCACCTCAGCCGAGTGAGACCACCGCCTGGACGGGCAGGTGGTCGGAGGGGAACTGCCCGTCGCGGGCGAAGGTGTTGATGGTGGCCGAACGCACGATCACCGGTCCCCGCGTCAGGATCCAGTCGATCCGCCGGCCGTCCGGGCGCAGCGGGCGGTAGCCGTGCCAGGTCTCGAACACCGGGCCACGCCGGCGCGCGGTGAGCCAGGTGTCGGTCAGGTCGGCGGTGAGGATGTCGTAGGTCACCGAATCCCCCGCCGGGGCGTTGAAGTCGCCGGCCAGCAGCACCGGCATGTCCCGGTCGAAGGCGGCGATCCGCTCGCGGATCAGCCGCGCGCCGCGCACCCTGGCGCTCTCCGACTCGGAGTCGAGGTGGGTGTTCACCACGACGAAGTCGGCCCCGGTGTGCCGGTCGCGGAAGCTGACCAGGGTGGCCATCCGGGGAATGCGGTTTCCCCAGCTCATCGAGCCGACCACGTCCGGGGTGTCGGACAGCCAGAAATGGTCGTAGGCCAACGGCGCCAGCCGTGCGGTGTCGTAGAAGACCGCCATGAACTCGCCCCGGCTGCCGCCCTCCCGGCCGACGCCGATCCAGTCGTACTGCGCCGGCAGGTCCGCCTCGACGTCCCGTACCTGCTGGTAGAGACCCTCCTGGGTGGCCAGCACGGTCGGCAGCTCGCGGGCGAGCAGCTCGGCCATCACCGGCCGGCGCCGCGCCCACGAGTTCGGCTCGGCGGTCGAGGCGAACCGCAGGTTGAACGACATGACGTGCAGCTGGTTGCCGACCGCGTGGCCGATCTCCTGGTGCTCGACCGACCGCGCCACCGGCGCGGACACCGGCTGTTGGGCCTGGGCCGGTAACGCCAGCGGCAACGCGAGCCCGGCGAGCACGGCGAAGATCATGGCCAGCGGCCCGGACGACCCCCTGTGGACCCGACGCGACATCGTCCCTCCGTCCAAGCCGGACACCTGAATTGTAGGGGCGGATCACCGGCCGATCCTGGGGAACATTCGGGCCGGTGAAAGCCTTGCACTCAACAACGCAGTCGAACCGGCGGAAGGTTGCTCGATGCCAGGAGAAATGAGAGTCCCAGGTCCCGACCACCCGATCAGCATCAAGCCGAACCCGGCGCGGGTCACCGTGCGGGTGGGCGAGCGGGTCGTCGCGGACTCGACGGCGGCGTTGAGCCTGTACGAGTCCACCTATCCCGCGGTGTCCTACGTCCCGCTGGCCGACGTCGACCAGACGCTGCTGCGGCCGACCGACACCCAGACGTTCTGCCCGTACAAGGGCGACGCGTCGTACTACAGCGTCGACCTGCCCGACGGCGAGCTCACCGACGTGATCTGGACCTACCCGCAGCCCTATCCCGCGGTGGCCGAGATCGCCGGGCACGTGGCGTTCTACGCCAGCAAGGTGGAGATCAGCGAGCAGCCGTGACCAGCCGTCCGGGGATCGCGAGCAGGTCCTCGTGGTGGACGGTCGCGCGCAGCTCGCCGGCCTGACAGGCGGCCAGCCGGCGATCCAGGTAGTCGGCGGTCGCGAGGTCGGGCCGCTGTTCGCTCGCGGCCGCCACCCACCCGGTCAGCCACTGCGCGGTCAGCGCGGCCTGGTCGCGCCCGAGCCGCCACGGGCTCGGCCGCCGGTGCACCACCGCGCCCC
>NZ_BAAGXS010000011.1:0-183285 GCF_054779715.1 Actinophytocola sediminis
GGGTCGCCGCGCTGCTGCTCGTGCTGGCCGACGTGCAGCGCGCCGGGCCGCCGTGGGACGCGCCCGCGTGGTGGGCGCTCGGCGCGACCGGCGTGCTGCTGGCGGTGGCCGCGGTACTGGCCAGGGCGGCCGGCGATGCCGGCGCCGGGGTCGTGGTGGCCAGTTGCGCGTTGCCGTTCGCGTTCGCCGGTGGCTGGCTCGTGTTGGCCGGGGACAAGCCGATCGGCGAGCTGTCGGCCGGTCACCTGCTGCTCGGCGGCGCGGTGTTGTTGTTGGCCGCGCTGCTCGGCATGCTCGCGGTGGCCACCGCCCAGGCGCTGTTCGCCGGCGCGATCACCGTCGGTTTCGGCACGGTGCTCGGCGCCTGGCTGACCACGTGGGACTGGCGGCCGCACGAGTCGGCGGCCGTGGTCGGCGGGGGACTGCTGATGCTGACCGCCGGGTACGCCACGTTCGCGCTGCGGCTGGGCCGGGTGCCGATGCCGGTGCTGCCGCGCTCCACCGCCGACCTGCTGCGCGACGATCCGCAGCCGCCGCTTTCCCGGGTGCACGCCACCGTGGCCAGAGCCGACGCGTTGCTGACCGGGCTGCTGGTGGGCACCGGGGTGGTGGTGTCCTGCTGCGGGCTGGTGCTCGCCGGTGGCGCGAGTGAGGCCGGGGTGGTGCTGGCCGGGCTGCTGGCCGCCGGGTTCCTGTTGCGCGCGCGGGTATATCCGGTGTTGCACCACCGGGTGCCGATGTTGGTCACCGGTGGGATCGTGGCCGCCGGCCTGATCGCCGGCCCGCTGATCACCGATCCCGACGCGCTGCTGATGATCGTGGGCCCGGTGCTGTTCGTGGTCGCCGCGGGCGCGATCGCGGCCGGTGTCGGGTACAGCACCCGCGCCGCCGGGCCCTACCTCGGCCGGCTGGCCGAGTACGCGGAGATCCTGGTGATGGTGGCCATCGTGCCGACGATCTGTTCGGCGCTCGGCCTGTTCGGGTACGTGCGCGGGCTGGGGGGCTGAGCGGGGATGGCGAGCAAACGCGATCAGCTGCAGGCCTACCAGTTCGTCGTGCAGCGGGCGACCTCGGCGCTGGTGGTCGGGGAGACCGATCCGGAGCATCCGCCGTTTCGCCGGCCGGTCAGCTCGTCGTTCATCGGGGTGGCGCTGGCGATCGTGGCGCTGGCGTGTGTCGGCGTGTACGGGATGATCGTGCCGGGGGGCAACGACGCGTGGCGCGACGCCAACGCGGTGATCATCGAGACGGAGACCGGGACCCGGTTCGTCTACCTGAACGAGCGGCTGCACCCGGTGGCCAACTACGCCTCGGCGGTGCTGCTGGTCGGCGGGAACGCCACCACCCGGGAGGTGTCGCGGGACTCCATGGTGGACGTGCCCCGAGGTCCCCGGCTCGGCATCCCGGACGCGCCGGACGCGCTGCCGGGGGCGGATCGGCTGCTCGACGGTTCGTGGTCGCTGTGCTCGACGCCGGCCAGCGATGTCGCCGGCGGGCGGGTGGAGGAGTCGGTGCTGCTGGTCGGGTCGGCCCCGGTGGGCGGGCAGGAGCTGCGTGACCAGGTGCTGCTGGTCCGGTTGGCCGACACCGACGAGCGGTATCTGGTGTGGCGGGGACACCGGCACCGGCTCGACGAGTTCGCGGTGACCGGCACCGGGCTCGCGCTGACCGCGCAGCCGTGGGCCAGGGTCGGCCGGGCGTGGCTGGACGTCCTGCCGGAGGGCAGGCCGATCAGCCCGATCCCGGTGCCCGGCGCCGGCCAGCCGTCCACGGCCGTGCCCGGCCGTGACGACCTGCGGATCGGCGCGCTGGTGCAGGTGCTGACCTCGGCGGGCACCACGCAGTACTACCTGGTCGGCGGGGAGGAGCTGCTGGCGATCAGCGAGCTGCAGTACGACGTGCAGCGGGCGTACGCGCCGACCAGGGCGGCCTATCCCGACGGCGAGCCGACGGCGTTGCCGCTGTCCTCGTCCCTGGCCTCCGGGGCGAACCGGCGCGAGGCGCCGGCGGGTGACGACCGGGCCGACGGTGACGTGCCGGCCCAACTGCCGCCGCTGGCCAGGATGCGGGACGGCAAGTCGACCGTCTGTGCCACCTTCGCGCCCGGGTCGGCGGTGCCCCGGTTGACGGTGGACACCGTGCCGCCACCGGCCGACCCGCTGGCCGCGACCATCGGCCGGTCGGTCGAGGGCACGCCGCTGGCCGACCGGGTGCACGTCCGGCCCGGCTGGGCCGCGGTGGTGGAGGCCATGCCATCGGCCGCCGCGCAGGTCGGCACGCTGACCGTGGTCACCGACACCGGCCGCCGCTACCCCGTGGTCTCCCCGGAGGTACTCGCGAGCCTCGGCTACGGCAACGTCACCCCGGTCCGCCTACCCGGCGGCCTGATAGCCCGCCTCCCCGCCGGCCCCGCCCTCGACCCGACCGCCGCCGCCCAACAGGCAGCCGCCAGCTAACCCCTCTGCGGTCCTCAGGGGGTTGGTGGGAACTTCACGGGAAGCGTGTGCTTTCCGTGTGGTGTGCACTGCTAGGGTCCCCGGGCCCAGTTCCCCGACCCATCTGGAGAAGAAGAAGTGCAGAAGTTGTTGGGTGTCACCGCATTGGCGGCATCAGTCGTGCTGCTCGGCGCGGTTCCGGCCGCCGCCGCGCCCGCGCCGGTCGGCGAGGTGTTGACCTGGGGCACGGCCGAGGTCATCCGCGTGCCGATCCCCGATGAGGCCAAGTCCGGCGTCGACGCGATCGCCGCCGGGTTCAAGCACAACATCGCGCTCAAGGATGGCCAGGTCATCCAGTGGGGCGTCGAGGGCCTCGGCTACCCGGAGCTGGACCGGGTGCCGGTCGAGGTGTGGGACGGCGTCGACGCCATCGCCGCCGGCGGCTACCACCACCTGGCGCTCAAGGACGGCAAGGTCATCGCATGGGGACGGTGGCTGGAGACCGACGTGCCGGCGGAGGCGCGGTCCGGCGTCAGCGCCATCTCGGCCAACCTGAACTACAGCCTGGCGCTGAAGAACGGCGGCGTCCTGGCGTGGGGTTGGGACACCCCGAACACCAACTGGGGCCAGATGAACCCGCCGGCCGAGGCCCAGTCGGGGGTCACGTCGATCTCGGCCGGGTTCAACCACGCCCTCGCGATCAAGGACGGCCGGGTGATCGCCTGGGGGTCCAACGAGTACGGGCAGCTGAACGTGCCGGAGGAGGCACAGTCCGGAGTGGACGCGGTCGCCGCCGGCGCCCAGCACAGCCTGGCCCTCAAGGACGGCAAGGTGATCGCGTGGGGGTGGAACCTCTATGAGCAGGCCGTGGTGCCCACGATCGCCCAGTCCGGGGTGACCGCCATCGCCGCCGGCCAGTTGCACAACATCGTGCTCAAGGACGGCAAGGTCATCGTCTGGAACTACAACGGCCAGGGCCAGATGCAGGTCCCGGCCACGGTCAGCGAGGGCGGCATCACCAAAATCAGCTCGACCTTCTACCACAGCATCGTGCTGCGGTAGGAGAACCGACCGCGGTTCAGCCCTCACTCGCGTTGCGGGTGGGGGCTGAGCTGTGTCACCGCCCGTGCCCGTCCGCGTGCGTTGAGTCCACAATGTACACCGGCCATGTCCCCGAACGGGTTACGCGCTGTTCACTCGTCTGGGTGACACAGTGCGGATCGGTGAATGGTTGACCGTACTCCAGGCTAGCCCCGAATATCAGCGACCGACCGTCGACAGTGGAGGGGTGAGAACCGTGATCGGTCAGAACATGGTGAGCCGGTTGTATGACTGCGAGGTCATCGACACCAAGGGTGAGAAGATCGGCTCCGTCAAGCGTGTCTGGGTGGACGACCAGACCGGTGCCCCGGTATGGGCCTCGGTACACACCGGACTGTTCGGCATGCGGGAGTCGTTCGTACCGCTGCAAAGCGCGGAACTCCGCGAGGACGAGGTCCGGGTACCGATCGAGAAGGACCGGGTCAAGGACTCGCCGAAGATCGACGCGGCCAACGACCGGATCACCGAGGACGAGCAGGCCGAACTGATGCGCTACTACGGCTTCGGCCCGCAGCGCACCAGCCCGGAAGGCTCCGGCAAGCGGCAGTCCGGCCAGCAGACCGGCCAGCAGCAGGCGGGCATGGCGGGCATGACCGGACAGCGGTCCGGCCAACAGGCCACGCAGCGTTCCAGCCAGCAGACCACCACCCGCGGTTCCACCAAGGGCTCTGGCCAGCAGTCCGGCCAGTTGCCAGACGGCGAGGCGATGACGCGCTCCGAGGAGCATCTGCGGATCGCCACCGAACGGGTGGAGACCGGCAAGGTGCGCCTGGTGAAGCACGTGGTCACCGAGGAGCAGCAGGTGAACGTGCCGGTGTCGCATGAGGAGGTTCGCGTGGTGCGCGAGCCCATCACCGACCAGAACCGGGACTCGGCCATGGTCGGCGAGATCTCCGAGGCACAGCAGGAGATTATCCTGCACGCCGACAAACCCGTGGTGACCAAGGAAACCGTCGCGGTCGAGCGGGTGCGCCTGGTCAAGGAGGAAGTGACCGACACCGAGACGGTGTCCGGGCAGATCCGCAAGGAGGAGATCGACGTGCAGGACGACCGCAAGGGCCGCCGGGCGCGTTGACGCCGTGCCGGCGGCAGTCGAGGACTCGACCGCCGCCGGCAGCCTGGACCGGTCAGACGCCGAGTTCCTCGGCGGCCAGTCGCGTGCCAACCACCCTGGCCTCGATCTTGGCGAAGGCGAGGTCGCGCGAGGTGGAGGTGTCGTCGGCGAACGGTGCGAACCCGCAGTCGTCACAGGTGCCAAGCCGCTCCACCGGGAGGTAGCTGGCCGCCTGCAGCACGCGGTCCCGAACCTCCTCCTCGGTCTCCACCCGAGGGTCGATCGGATCGATGACACCGACGAAGATCCGCTGATCGTCACGGGCGTGCTCGCGCACGATCGACAGCACCCTGGCCGGATCCCGTTCGCTGGCCAACTGTAGGTAGAACGTGCCGGCGTGCAGGCCGAACAGCTGGGGGAGCAGGTCGGCGTAGTCGACATCCAGGCTGTGCGCCGAATCCTGGTCGCCGCCGGGGCAGGTGTGCACCCCAAGCCGCGCACGTTCCCGCGGCGAGAACCGGTCCAGCACGGTGTTGTTCAGCGCGATGAACTGTTCGAGCACGCCACCGGACGGGTCGAGCTTGAGCGACAGCCGCCCCTCGGTGAAGTCCAGTTGTACCGACGCCGCACCGGCATCGAGACACTGTCGAATGTCCTTTTCGGATTCATCGGCCAGGTCGGCGAGGAATTGCTCCCGGGGGTAGCCGGCTATCCCGTCGGCCGGATAAAGCAAACTCAGCGCGGAGGGCGCGATCACCGACTGTTTGACCGGCTTGTCGGTCAACTGGGTCGCCTTGGCCAGACAGGAGTTCGCGAACGCCCCGTAGCGGAACGGGCCGGTGGTCAGCCGGGGCAGCTGGCGCTGGTGACCGTCGGCGAACGGGATCACCGCGCCGTCCGGCGCGAGCCCGGCCACCCCGGTCAACGGATAGGTGGCGAAGCTCGGTTTGCTCTGCTCCCCGTCGGTGAGCACCGGTGAGCCGGTGGCCGTCAACCGCTCGATGGTCTCCGCCAACGCCTGCGCCACCACCGCGTCCAGTTCGGCCTGACTGATCCTGCCGGCCGCCAGGTCGGCCATTCCGTCCAGTAGGTATTTCGGGCGGGGAATGCTGCCGATCGGCTCGGTCGGAATAGGCATGGGCGTCCTCCCTGGGAGTGGTCAACTGATCACTCAGACAAACTTAGCCAGCCGAGGACGTGATTCGTCAACGCCGAAGGTAGGTATTGAGCCGAGCGGCCTGGCGGGTCAGGTGGTCGCGTTCGGCGAGATTGGTGGCCTGGCCCGCGGCCTCGGTGTACAGCCGCGCCGCGCGCGCCAGGTCCCCGTCGCGCTCGTGCAGGTACGCGGCCACCGCGGCGTGCCGAGGCACCGAGTCGGCCAGCGTCGCCAGCGCCGCCAGCCCGGCACGTGGCCCGTCCGCCTCACCGACGGCCACCGCCCGGTTGAGCAGCACGACCGGACTGTCGGTCAGGCGGACGAGCTCGTCGTACCACTCGACGATCTGCACCCAGTCGGTCTCCTCGGCGGTCGGCGCGTCGGCGTGCAGGGCCGCGATGGCGGCCTGGGCCTGGAACTCGCCCAGCCGATCGCGCGCGATGGCCGCCTGCAGGATGGCGACTCCCTCGGTGATCAGCGCGGTGTCCCACCGCCCCCGGTCCTGCTCGGCCAGCGGCACCAGGCTGCCGTCCGGCCCGGTCCGGCTGGCGCGGCGGGCGTGGTGGAGCAGCATGAGGGCGAGCAGCCCCGCCACCTCCGGGTGGTCGATCGCGGCCGCGAGCTGCCTGGTGAGCCGGATGGCCTCGGCCGCGAGGTCGACGTCGCCCGAGTAGCCCTCGTTGAACACCAGGTAGAGCACGCGCAGCACGGTGGCGGCGTCACCTGGCTGGTCGAGGCGCACGCCGGCGACGGTGCGTTTGGCCCGGGTGATGCGCTGGGCCATGGTCGCCTCCGGCACCAGGTAGGCGCCGGCGATCTGCCGGGTGGTCAGCCCGCCGACGGCGCGCAGCGTGAGCGCGACCGCGGCGGAGGTGGTCAGCGACGGGTGAGCGCACAGGAAGTAGAGCTGGAGCGTGTCGTCCACCTCCGGCACCGATTCCGGCGCGGGCTCGACGGTGTCCTCTCGCCGGCGGCGGGCGGTGTCGGCCCTGGTGGCGTCGAGGAACCGGCGCCAGGCCACGGTGACCAGCCAGCCCTTCTCATCCCTCGGCGGGTCGGCCGGCCAGACCCGGATCGCCTCGACCAGCGCGTCCTGCACGGCGTCCTCGGCCGCCGCGAAGTCAGCTCCGCG
Organism: Actinophytocola sediminis; assembly: GCF_054779715.1. NCBI lineage: Bacteria > Bacillati > Actinomycetota > Actinomycetes > Pseudonocardiales > Pseudonocardiaceae > Actinophytocola > Actinophytocola sediminis. The sequence continues at coordinate 6,879 of NZ_BAAGXS010000011.1, forward strand.
GCGGACGAGGATGCCGAGCACGCTCGGGGTGAGGCTCCGGAGGGTGGCCTCGTTCATCGGCGAGGTCACTCCGTGACGGTGGGCGGCTCGGTCAGGAACGGGCGCAGTTCGAGCCACTCGTGGATCGGCCTGCCGCCGGCGCCCGGGGCCGCCGACAGCTCCCCGGCCAGCTCGACGGCGCGCTCGTAGCTGTCGACGTCGATCACCATCCAGCCGGCGATGAGGTCCTTGGTCTCGGCGAACGGGCCGTCGGTGACCGGCGGGCGGCCCTCGCCGTCGTACCGGACGAAGGTCCCCTCCTGCGCCAGCGCCTGCCCGTCGACGAACTCGCCGGTGCCCTCGAGCCGGTCGGCGAAGTCCCGCATGTACTGCACGTGCGCGGAGATCTCCGCCGGCGTCCACTGGTCCATCGGCACGTCGTTGACCGCTGCCGGCGCGCCGCGGTAGTGCTTGAGCAGCAGGTACTTGGTCATCGTGGTTCTCCTCGGTACTGGTGTGCGCCATTCTGCTCACATTCACCACGGGGACGGAGCCAGCCACCGGTTCTCGACATCGCCGGCCAGAAAAATCTAACCGGTTCGTGGCAGGTCGGCCCGCGGGTCCGGTGTGGACAGGTGCCGGCCGCCCTTCGGCCATGGCAGGGAACCTGGCCTGCTGGCCTCGCGGCGGATCTTCAGCACCCCGAGCTTGCAGGTCAGTTCCTTGTACGCCGCGCCGATGCGGCCGCCGAAGTAGACGTTCATGGAGGTGTCGTCCTTGCGGGCGAACTGGCGCACCCCCGCCCGCCTGCCCAGGCTGACACACGACCCGACGAAGGCCAGGTTGATCGCGCGGGGCACGGTCTCGGCGATCCGGCTCAGCACGGTGTCGGTGGCCTGCGCGCCAAGCGGCCCGGCGGCCTGACAGCTCATCCGCAGCGGCTGGCCGGACGGCGCGGCGGCGTCCCCGGCCGCGACGATCCGGTCGTCGTCGACGCTGGTCAGGGTTTCGTCGGTGAGCAGCCGGCCGAGGTCGTCGGTGCGCAGTCCACTGGCCGCCGCCAACTCCGGCACGCCGAAACCGGCCGTCCAGATGGTCAGCGCGCTCGCGCGTACCGTGCCGTCGGCGAACACGACCGCGTCCGGCCGGACCTCGGTGACCACAGTGGACTCGAGCACGGCGACGCCGTGTCCGGCCAGCCAGGTGGCCGTGGACCGGCGGGCGAGCGTGCTCAGCGACGGCGCCAGGATCCCGCCGCCGACCAACGTGACCCGCCGTCCACGCTCGGCCAACTCGGCGGCCGTCTCGATCCCGGTCAGCCCGGCGCCGACCACGATGACCGGGGCGTCCGGGTGCAGCGCGGCGAGCCTGGCGCGCAGCAGCCGCGCGGACTCCAGCTCGGCGACCGAGACCGCGAACGCCGCGGCGCCGGGCACCGAGGACGGGATCGCCCCGGTGCTGCCGACCGCGTAGACGACGTAGTCGTAGTCCAGGGTGCGCTCCGACGCCAGGTGTACCGTGCGGGCCGCGGTGTCGATGCGCGTCGCGCTGTCGACCACCAGGCGGATGCCGTCGCCGAGCAGCGTGCTGAAGTCCACAGTGGCCTCACCGGTGCCGGCGACGAACTGGTGTAGCCGGATTCGGTCGACGAACGTCGGGCGGGGGTTGACCAGGGTGATGTCGATGTCGTCGCGGCTGCGCAACCGGTTGGCCGCGATCGCGCCGGCGTAGCCGCCGCCGATGACGACGACCTGGTGTGCTGTCTGGCGTGTTGGCATGGTGGGTTTCCGTTCTCGATCGGGTCTCACCACTCCGACCGCCCACCACCGCGAAACGTGAGGCGGCCGGCCAGACCTCACAGTTCGCCACGCTGTCCGGTCGAACTGGGAGGAGCCGACGCGACCAACGGGAGCCGACCAGACCATGACGAGAACATGACCAGCCAACCGGTGGACCACGCGGCCGTGCTCATGCGCGAGCGGCCGCGGCTGATCAACCTGGCGTACCGGCTGCTCGGCTCGCTGGCCGACGCCGAGGACGTCGTCCAGGACGCCTACGCCCGCTGGTATGCCAGGTCCCGGCCGCAGCGGGACGCCATCGAGTCACCCGGCGCCTGGCTGACCACGGTCACCAGCCGGCTGTGCCTCACCGTGCTGTCCTCGGCCCGCGTCCGGCGGGAGACCTATGTCGGCGAGTGGATCCCGGAGCCGCTGCCCGAACCGTCGGAATGGCTCGGCGGCGGGCCGGCGGCCGATCCGGCTGACCGGGTCACCCTCGACGAGTCGGTCAACATGGCCTTCCTGGTCGTGCTCGACGCGATGACCCCGGCCGAGCGCGTGGCGTTCGTCCTGCACGATGTCTTCCGGTATCCCTTCGCCGAGGTGGCCGAGATCGTCGGCCGCAGCGCGGCGGCCTGTCGCCAGCTGGCCACCTCCGCCCGCCGGCGGATCCGCGGCGCGCGGACGCCGGCGACCCCGGTGCCCGGGCAGGCCGCCATCGTCCGGAACTTCAAACGGGCCTGGGAGGCCGGCGATGTCGGCGCCCTCATCGGCCTGCTCGACCCGGGCGCCACCGCCATCGCCGACGGCGGCGGCCAGGTCAGCACCACGCTGCGGCCGATCGTGGGCGCCGAGCGGATCGCGCGCTCCCTGGCCGCGCTCGCGGGCAGGCTCCGCGACCTGACGATGGTGGAGTGCACGGTCAACGGTCAGCCCGGCCTGGCTGTGCGGCGGCACGGCGTCATCGTGACCGTGGCGGCGTTCCAGGTCGCCGAGGGCCGGATCACGCACATCTGGGCGGTACGCAACCCCGACAAGCTCCGGCCGTGGACGGCACGTCGATGCGCCGCCTTCCTGTGAATCAGCAAGCAGGACGCTGTGCGTTCCGGAATCCTGAACAGGATCCCGGCCATTGGCTGGCACGCTTTGTTGCCATGACCAACCATGAATCTGCCCGACTTTCCCGACGGACCGTGCTCACCGCGTTCGGGGCCGCGCCGTTGGCCTTCGGCGGAGTGCTGGCCGTCACCAACACCGCCGCCGCCGCCGGCTCGGTACCGGCTGACCTGCGACCGGGCGGCCGGCTCGACCAGCTCATCGCCCGGCTGGCCGACGAGGACCAGTTCTCCGGCACTGTCCTGCTGTACCACCGAAACCGGCCGGTACTCGTGCGGTCGCACGGCATGGCCGACCAGGACCGGCGACTGCCCAACCGGCCGGACACCATCTTCTCGCTGGCCTCGATCACCAAGCTGTTCACCCAGGTCGCGATCGACCAGTTGGTCCAGCGGGGTGACCTGGCCTACGACGACACGCTGGGCACCTACCTCGACGGATTTCCCGCCGAGATCGCCGAGCACGTCACCATCGACCACCTGCGAACCCACACCTCCGGCATGGGCAACTTCCACAGCGAGGAGTTCTTCGCCGAGGCGCGTGCATGGGACAGTGCCGCCGAGGTCATGAACGGCATCATGTCCTATGTCCGCAAGGGCACGCTGTCCTTTCCACCCGGCACCGGCAACCAGTACAGCAACTCCGGATACGTGACGCTCGGCGCGATCATCGAGCAGGTCACCAAAAGGTCCTACTACAAGCACATTCGCGAGCATGTCCTCCGGCCGGCCAAGATGACCAGCGCGGACTTCTACACCACACCGCACTGGCGCACCGACCGGCGCATCGCCCGGCCCTACACGCTGCTGCCCACCGGGGAACGCGTCAACGCCATGGACAAGCACATCTTCATCGGCACGCCCGCTGGCGGGTCGTTCGCCACCGCCATGGACCTGGTCCGCTTCACGCAGACCCACCTGGCCGGCCGGCCCATCAACGCCCACGGCGGAAACCCCGGTGGGGGCGTGTGCGCCGACCTGGACTCCTATCCCGACACCGACTGGATCACCGCGATCCTCAGCAACTACGAGGACTCGACCCAGGCCATCGACGCACTGGCCAGGGAGATCATCACCGCCCACCAGGGGTAGTAGTGACGCCGCCGGCGGCCCGCGGGGTTGGGTGAGCGTCGGCACACAACCCGGTGCGCGGCCGGGCCGGTCCCGTTGGCATGAGTCGCTTCCGTGCTGAACCGCTCACCGGGGCCGCGATCGTGGTGTCCGGGGCGATCGTGCTCTTCGCCGCGGGGACCGCGGGGTTCGTGGATCTGCAGGTGTACCGCCACGCCTGGCACGCGCTGACGGCCGGGCAGGACGTGTACGGCACGCTGCCCCCGACCTCCACCGGCGACCGGCTTCCCTACATCTATCCGCCGTTCGGTGTGCTCGCGCTGAGCCCGGTCGTCGCGCTGCCATGGGCGCTGTCGGCGATCGTGATGCTGGTGCTGTCGGTCGGCGCGCTCGCGATGACGCTGTACCTCCTGCTCGGCACGCGCGCGCTGGTGTTGCTGGCGTTGCCGCTGGCGCTGGTGGCCGAACCGGTGTGGGAGACGGTGGGGTTCGGTCAGATCAACCTGTGGTTGATGGCGCTGGTCGCCGCCGACTGCCTGCTGCCAAAACCCCGGTTCGCGCGCGGCATGCTGGTCGGGGTGGCGGCGGCGATCAAGGTGACGCCGGCGGCGTTCGTGCTGTTCTTCCTGGTACGCAAGGACTATCGCGCGGCGGTCACCGCCGCGGTCACCGCGGCCGGGGTCACCGGGCTCAGCGCGGTGGTCGCACCGACGGCGTCGTTGGGTTACTGGCTGGTTGAGCCGTTTCGCTCTGGCGGGATGTCCGGGTCGCCGTTCGTCACCAACCAGTCGATCCCGGGCGCGCTGAGCAGGCTCGGCGTGCCACAGCCGGCGAGCCTGATCGTGTTCGTGGTGCTCGCCGCGATCGTGACCACCGTCGCGGTGCTGGTGATGCGCCGGGTCGACGCGCCGGTGGCGTTGGTCGTCAACGCGGCCGCCGCGCTGCTGGTCGCGCCGATTTCCTGGTCGCACCACTGGGTCTGGGCGATCCCGGCGCTGGTGCTGCTGGTCCGGCACGCGGCCAGCACGGGAGCCGCTCGCTGGTGGACGGCCGCGGCCTGCGGCTACCTGATCGTCCTCATCGGACCGAACTGGTTCGTGCCGACCGGTGACGGGCGGGAGCTTTTCTGGAGTCCCGGGCAACACCTGCTCGGCAACAACTATCTGATCGTCACCGTGGTCCTGCTCGGCTGGGCACTGTGGACGGTCCGGCGACCGGGCGCGGACCGGCAGCTGGTGCGGACATGATCTTCCTGCCCGCGCTCCTGCCCGCCAGGCCGTCGCCGCTACGCGTTCGTCAGGTGACCACCGATGTGCTGGTGGCGGTCGGTTTCGTGCTGAGCGCAGTGGTGCTCTACGCCGGGCTGTGGCGGGACCTGGACAGCGCATACCTCTACTACAGCGGATCCGATCAACAGCTGTGGGAGTGGTTCTTCTCGGTGACCGCGAAAGCGGTGACCGAGGGAAACAATCCGCTGTTCACCGACCTGCTGAACCATCCGCTCGGCGTGAACCTGATGGCCAACACCAGCATGCTGGGTGTCGGTATTCCGTTGGCCCCGTTGACGATCGCGTTCGGACCGACGGTCACCTGGACCTTCTCGCTGACCGCTGGCCTCGCCGGCACCGCGTTCGCCTGGTACTGGCTGTTCTCCCGGCACGTCGTGCGGTGGCGTCCCGCCGCGATCATCGGCGCCGGATTCTGCGGGCTCGCGCCCGCGATCGTCTCGCACGCCACCGCGCACCCGAACTTCGCCGTCGGCTTCGTGCTGCCCCTCCTGCTGACCAAGATCATCCGGATCGCGGCCGGCACCCGCCCGGTACGCGACGGCGTGCTCCTCGGCCTGCTCGCCGCCTACCAGATCTTCCTCGGCGAGGAGTCCCTGCTGATCTTCGCGATGACGTTGCTGGTGTTCGGCGTCGCGTACCTGCTGGCGCACCCGAACCCGGCGCGGCTGCTCCGCCCACTGGCCGTCGGCCTCGGCACGGGAGCGGTGGTGGCGCTGGCGATCGTCGCGGTTCCCCTGTGGTGGCAGTTCTTCGGGCCGCAGAGCTACCACTCCCTCGAACACGGCCCGACCGGCAACGACCTGCTGGCGTTCACCCGTTACGCCAGCCAGTCCGTCGCCGGTGATCCCGGCTCGGCCGGTGCGGTCGCCATGAACCGCACCGAGGAGAACGCGTTCTTCGGTTGGCCGCTGATCATCCTGGTCGTGGTCATCCTGTGGTGGCTGCGGCGCGACGCGCTGGCCCGTGCGCTCGGCGTCGCGGCGTTCGTGCTGGCGTGGCTGTCCACCGGGGTGGAACTGGTCATCGCCAACGAGCCGACCGGAATCCCCGGGCCGTGGGTGGTCCTCACCGAGCTGCCGTTGCTCGACACGATCATCGAGTCCCGACTGGCGCTCGGTTGCGTGCCCGCCATCGGCGCGCTGCTGGCGTTGGCCGCCGACCGGATCGACGCCACCACTATCCGAAGTGGACCTACTCGCCTGTGGTGGCTCGGTTCGCTCGTCGCCGCGCTGCTGCCCCTGGTTCCGCTTCCACTGGAGACCTACGACCGGCCATCGACTCCGCGCTTCTTCACCGAGGACACCTGGAAGTCCTATGTGGACCCGGGAGGCTCGGTCGTCCCGGTGCCGCTGGCCAGCCCAGGGAATGCCGAACCGATGCGCTGGCAGGTCGTCGCCGGGCTCGACTTTCCCATCCCGGAAGGCTACTTCCTTGGCCCGAACGCCCCCGACGACCGCCGAGGCCGCTACGGCGCGACGCACACCCCGACCTCCCAACTACTGGAAACCGTGGCGACAGAAGGAGAACAGCCATCGATCGGTGAACCGGAACGCGCCGCCGCCCGCCACGACCTCCGCTACTGGCGAGCCGACCTGATCGTGCTCGCACCCCGACAACACGACCAGGCGTTACGGGCGACGCTGGCTGCCCTGCTGGACCAGCAGGGCGTTCTCGTCGGCGACGTCTGGATCTGGGACGTCCGCCACCTCACCAGGTAGCACACCGGTCGCCGAGGCACTACCCCATGGCGCCTCGGCGACCGCGCCACTGTCGACTGGTGTGACTACGGGCAGACGTTCCAGTAACGGACGAACCAGCGACTGCCGACGCCGGTGTCGTTGATCGTGCTCGGGGCCAGGTTGGCGTTCAGGATTTGACGATCCGAGTTGAGAATCATCGTCTGAGTACCGTTGGACTGCGCGTTGCGAATGGAGGCGGTACTGGAATTGAACGGCGCGGAGAGCGTGACGGTCCCGCAGGCGGTGTGGGCCAACCGGGTCCCGGTGAAGTTGGTGCCCGACCACAGGCATGCGTACAGATATGCGCAGTCTGCCTGGCCTTGCGCGGTAATCGGTTCGTCGATCGCGCGGGGCTTCTTCTCTCCTGGCAACGGGATGGTGAGGATCATCTTACCGTCGTCGTAGGCGATCTCGTTGATACCAACCTGTTCGCCGCCGCCGTAGTCCCCAAGATGCCGATCGACCTGGGCCTGCAGTGCCTGTCTCTCGGCTGCGGTGAACACGACCTCCGGAGCTTTCGCGTCCGTCGGAGCCCCGGTCGCGCTGGCCGTGCCGATGCCGACTGTGGTCGCCAACGCCACCAGGGCGGCGGCGACGATCCTCGAATAAGTGCGCATCAAATTCCCTAATCTTAGTCCCTGCCAACGGAATTCCGCTGACTCGGCATGAACGGTTCCATCGCGGCCGTTGTCCGGCAGGGCGTTTCGAAGGTGGTCGAACTGCTAGGCCAATCGGATGACTTCCTGTCTCATTAGCGCGCCGAGCACCGATAGCGGAAGCAAGGCGATACCGGGAGGGGTGCGTTGCCGTGCCAGCAATGCGAATCCACTTCACCGACCTCGACCTCGCTCGTACCCGGTTGAAGCTTGACGTGGATCCCTTGTGGGAGTTGGTCAACAGCGTCCAAGCTCTCCAACATCCGCTCGGTGGCCTGAACTTCGACCACTGGCGCAGGGCGGTCCGCACCCGCGCCGGGCAGGATCCGGTGTTGCGCCAAACGCTTCCCCGGCTCATGGAACTTGCCCCACACGCGACCTACTTCCCCGACTTCCTCACTCCCGCCGACGCCGCCGACGCGGACGCGGACGCCGACACCGCGGTCGACGCCGTGCTGACCACCCCGCGCAGGCGACTCCGGACCGAGATCGGCCGACTGCACAGGCCAACCCCACAGCTGGGTGACCTCGCCGACGGAAACCTCGCCGCCCTACGAGACCTGCGGACGACTCTCCGCGCCTACTACCGACAGGCGGTCCGACCGCACCTGCCGCAGATCACCGGCGCGATCCGGCTCGACAGCGCCGACCGCATCCACGCCTTCCTCCGCAGCGGGGCTGAGGCGATGCTCGCTACCCTGGAGCCGGTCGCGGTCTGGCGCCGTCCCGTGCTGAGCTTCGACTATCCGATCGACCGCGACCTGCACCTCGATGGCCGCGGTCTGCTCATTATCCCGAGCTACTTCTGCCTCGGGAGCCCGGTAAGCCTCGCCGACCCCGGCCTTCGGCCGGTACTCGTGTATCCGGTCGCGCCGGAGGCACGGCTGCTCGGTGCTCCTCGCGGCGCGGGCGACCACCTCGGTGCGTTGTTGGGCAGCACTCGCGCGACGATTCTGCGGTCACTGGTGCGCACGGCGACCACTACCGACCTCGCCCGCCGCGTGCGGATCTCGGCGGCGACCGTCAGCCATCACACGGCGGTGCTGCGTAACTCCGGGCTCATCGCCAGCCGGCGGCACCACACGTTCGTCATTCACATGATCACCCCGTTGGGCCTGCGGCTACTCGCCAGCGGGTAGCGAAGGGCTCCTTCACCGCGCCGGACGCAGTGAAGGAGCCCTTCGCTGCACTGTCTCCGCGGTTGCGTGGCTAGACTCGCTAATATGCCGAAATTGCGGATCAGTGAGGCGGCGGCCCTGCTGGGGGTCAGCGACGACACCGTGCGTCGCTGGGTCGACCAGGGCCGGCTCCCGGTGGTGCAGGGGGCCAACAACCGCAAGGCCATCGAGGGGCACGAGCTGGCCGCGTTCCTGCAGCGACAGTCCGAGTCGCCGGAACCGGGGGTCACGGTCGCCAGGTCCGCGCGCAACCAGATGCGCGGGATCGTCACCCGTGTCGTCAAGGACGGGGTGATGGCCCAGGTCGAGCTGCAGGCCGGGCCGTTCCGGATCGTCTCGTTGATGAGCCGGGAGGCGGCCGACGAGCTCGGCCTGGACGTCGGCAGCGTCGCGGTCGCCTCGATCAAGTCCACCCATGTCGTCGTCGAGATCCCGGAGGCGTGAATGTCCCGTTCCCCACGTGTGCTCGCGGTAGCCGTCGCTGCCGCGCTGTCCCTTGCCGGCTGTGGGTCCAGCGCGTCCGAGGACCCCGGCTCGTCCTCGGCGGTCAGCGGCGATATCAGCGGTGACCTCACCGTGTTCGCCGCCGCGTCGCTGACCGAGTCGTTCACCCAGCTCGGCGAGGACTTCGAGGCCGCCAACCCCGGGGTGACGGTGACCTTCAACTTCGCGGGCAGCTCCGCGCTCGCCAAACAGCTCAACGAGGGCGCGCCGGCCGACGTGTTCGCCTCGGCCGCCCCCAGGAACATGACCGAGGTCACCGACACCGGCGCGATCACCGACGACCCGGTGACGTTCGTGACCAACACCCTGGAGATCGCCGTGCCGGCGGGCAACCCGGCCAACATCACCGGCCTCGCCGACTTCGGCAAGGCGGAGCTCAAGATCGGGTTGTGCGCCGAACAGGTGCCCTGTGGCGCGGCGTCGGCGAAGGTCCTCGAGGCCGCGGGGGTCACGGCCGCTCCCGACACCCTCGAACAGGACGTCAAGGCCGTGCTCACCAAGGTCTCGCTCGGTGAGGTCGACGCCGCGCTGGTCTACAGGACCGACGTCGAGGCGGCGGGCGACGAGGTCGATGGCATCGAGTTCCCCGAGTCCGGCGAGGCGGTCAACGAGTACCCCATCGCCGCATGTGCGGAGGCGCCCAACGCCGACGGCGCGCGGGCGTTCATCGACTACGTGCTGTCCGCCGAGGGCAGGGCCGTGCTGACCGAGGCCGGTTTCGGCGCTCCATGAGCCGACGCGGATCGGTCCGGCGCGGGGTCGGCAGGCGGGGGCGACTGCCGGTCGTCCTCGTGCTGCCCGCGCTGATCGGTCTGGCGTTCCTGGTCGTCCCGCTGGCGGGCCTGCTGGTGCGCGCGCCCTGGTCCACCCTTGGCGACCAGCTGTTCAGCGAGGAGGTCGGGCAGGCGCTGCTGCTGTCGGTGGTGTGTGCCAGCGCGGCCACCGCCATCTGCCTCGTGCTCGGGGTGCCGTTGGCCTGGCTGCTGGCGCGCAGCGACCTGCCAGGTCGCGGGGTGCTCCGCGCGCTGGTCACCGTGCCGTTGGTGCTGCCGCCCGTGGTCGGCGGGGTCGCGCTGCTGCTGGTCCTCGGCCGGCGGGGGATCGTCGGCCAGTACCTCGACGCCTGGTTCGGCATCTCGTTGCCGTTCACCACGACCGGAGTCGTGCTCGCCGAGGCGTTCGTCGCCATGCCGTTCCTGATCATCTCGGTCGAGGGGGCGCTGCGCAGCGCCGATCCGCGGTTCGAGGAGGCCGCCGCCACCCTCGGCGCGTCCCGCTGGCTGACCTTCCGGCGGGTGACGCTGCCGTCGATCGCGCCCGGGGTCGTGGCCGGCATGGTGCTCTGCTGGGCGCGCGCGCTCGGCGAGTTCGGCGCCACCATCACCTTCGCCGGCAACTTCCCCGGCAAGACCACCACCATGCCGCTGGCGGTCTACCTCGCCCTGGAGACCGACCCCGGGGCCGCGATCGTGCTGTCGATCGTGCTGCTGCTCCTGTCCGTCGTCGTGCTGGTCAGCCTGCGCGACCGGTGGATCTCCACGCCGTCATGACCCTGCACGCCGACCTGCGGGTCACCCGCGCCACGGGCTTCCGGCTCGATCTGGCGTTGCCCATCGAACCCGGGCAGGTCGTCGCGCTGCTCGGCCCCAACGGCGCCGGCAAGACCACCGCGCTGCGCGCGCTCGCCGGGCTGCTGCCGCTCACCGACGGCGGCCTGCGCCTTGACGACGAGGTCTGGGACCGGCCGCCGTCGGTGTTCGTGCCGCCGGAGGACCGGCCGATCGGCGTGGTGTTCCAGGACTACCTGCTGTTCAACCACCTGACCGCGCTGGACAACGTCGCTTTTGGACTCCGCGCGCGCGGCACGCCCCGTGCGCGGGCCCGCCGCCAGGCACGGGACTGGCTTGGCCGGGTCGGTCTCGACGACCACCGGGACACCAGGCCCAGAGCGCTGTCCGGCGGCCAGGCCCAACGGGTCGCGCTCGCCCGCGCGCTGGCCACCGAGCCGGCACTGCTGCTGCTCGACGAGCCACTGGCCGCGCTGGACGCCAGCACCCGGATGCACATCCGCGCCGAGCTCGGCCGCCACCTGGCCGCCTATGCCGGCCACACCCTGCTGGTCACCCACGACCCGCTCGACGCCATGGTGCTCGCCGACCACCTGGTCATCGTCGAGCACGGAACCGTTGTCCAGCAAGGACCACCGGCACAGGTCGCCCGCCAGCCGCGCACCGACTACGTCGCCAACCTCGTCGGCCTCAACCTCTATCGCGGGACCGCCGAGGGCACCACCGTCGTGCTCGACCCCGCTGGCCGGCTCACCGTCGCCGAGCCGGCCGAGGGGCAGGTGCACGTCGCGTTCCCGCCGGCGGCGGTCAGCCTGCACCTGGACAAGCCCCACGGCAGCCCGCGCAACAGCTGGCCGGTCACCGTCACGCACATCGAGCAACACGCCCACACGGTCCGCGTCCGGCTCGACGGCACGCCACCCGTGCTCGCCGACGTCACCCCGGCCACCGTCGCCGAGCTCCACCTGGCCCCCGGGATGCCGCTGCACGCCACGGTCAAGGCGACCGAGGTCACCACCTACCCCAGCTGACCTGCCTACAGCAGTTTGTCCTGAGTGAACGGGACGTCGCGCAGCCGGCGGCCGGTGGCGTGGAAGATCGCGTTGCCGATGGCCGCCGGGACACCGGTGAACGGGGTCTCGCCGAAGCCGCGCGCGCCGAGGGCGGTGCTGCTCGGATCTGGCTGGTCCACGAACAGTGCCTCCACCGCCGGCACATCGGCGCACACCGGCACCAGATAGGTCGACAGGTTCGGGTTGACCACGCGCCCGGTGGCCGGGTCCACCACCGTGTGTTCCATCAGCGCGAAGCCGATGCCCCAGGTCACGCCGCCGATCACCTGGCTGTGCGCGGTCTTGCGGTTGAGCACCCGCCCCGGATCGTAGGCACCGACCACTCTGGACACCCGCACGGTGCCCAGGCTCGGCCGCACCCGGACCTCCACGAACACCGCACCCCAGGACTGGCCTGGAGTGTTGAGCACGGTGCCGGTCGCCGTGACCGGACGGCCGTGGCGGGTGAGGACGTCGCGGTAGCTGTCCCGGCGATCACCCGCGCGGAGCTGACCGTTCTCGGTCACGACCGACTCGACGGGCACCCCGTGCAGCGGCGAGTTCGGATCGGCGACCGCCAGCCGGATCACCGTGTCCCTGGCGGAGCCGGCGGCCTGCGCCACCGAGCCGATCACGCTGGGCATCGTGGCCGACACCGCCGAGATCCCCGCTGCGGGGAACGCCGAGTCGCCGATCAGGGTGGTGACCTGGGTCAGTGGCATCCCGAGTCCGTCGGCGACGACCTGGCTGATCACGGTGTACGTGCCGGTGCCGATGTCCTGGGTGGCCATCCGCAGCGTCGCGCGCCCGTCCGTGCCGATCGTGATGCCCGCGGTGGCCGGGAAGGAGGCGAAACCATGGGTCTCGGTGGCCATGCCGTACCCGACGTACTCGTCGCCGTCGCGCATCGAGCCGGGCCTCGGGTCGCGAGTGGACCAACCGAACGCGGCCGCGGCCATTCGGTAGCACGCCAGGAGATGCTTGCTGCCATAGGGTTGGCCGGTGTGCGGGTGCACGTCGCTGTGGTTGCGCACCCGCAGTTCCACCGGGTCGACGCCGATGGCGTGGCTCAGCTCGTCCAGTGCGGTCTCCAGGCCGAAGTGCGCGGTGCCTTCCGGTGACCGCATCCACGTCGAGGTCGCCAGGTCCAGCCGGACGCCCTGCTGTCGCACGTGGACGTTCGGGCAGGCGTAGAGACCGAGCACCGACGGGCTGCTGTTGAAGACCGCCTCGTCGGTGCGGGACAGCTGGGCGGTGGTGGCGCTGAGGATGGCGGTCAGCCTGCCCCGCCGGGTGGCGCCGAGCCGCACCCGATGGCGGAACTCGCTGCGGTGGCCGGTCGCGGTGTACATCTCGGCGCGGGTCAGCACCAGCTTCACCGGTCTGCCAACGAGTCTGGCCGCCGCGATGGTGAGCAGGGTGTGCGCCCAGATCGCCTTGGCGCCGAAACCGCCGCCGAGGTAGGGCGCGATGATCCGGATGCTCGCGGGCGGCAGCTCGAACACGGCCGCCACGGTCTCCAGGGTGCGGTGCACGCCCTGCGTGCTCTCGTACAGGGTCAGCGCGTCGCCGTCCCAGACGGCGGTGGTGGTGTGCGGCTCGATCGGGTTGTGATGGTGCGTCGGGTTGGTGTAGCCCTGATCGACCCGCACCTCGGCCAGGTCGAACGCCGTGGCAGCGTCCCCACGGGTGACCTCGTTGGGCTCGTCCAGGAACGGCGGCGGCAGGTACACCTCGTCGAGCGCGTCGCCGATCCGCACCACCGGGCGCTCCGCCCGGTAGTCGACCCGCACCAGGCTCGCGGCTTCCTGTGCCTGCTCAAGGGTTTCCGCCACGACGTAGGCGACCGGCTGGCCGTTGTGGTGCACCACGGTGTCCTGCATCGGGATGAAACCCTTGGGATAGGGGAAGCCGATCGACGCCAACCGGGGCAGGTCCCGGTGGGTGTACACCGCGACGACCCCGGGCACCGCCAGCGCCGCGCCGGTGTCGATGGCCGTGACCTCGCCGCGGGCCACCGTGCTCAGCACCAGGAACCCGTGTAACAGCCCGGAGATCTGGTTGTCGGCGGCGTAGCGGGCCGCGCCGGTGACCTTCGCCCGGCCGTCCACCCGGTCGACCGCTCGCCCGACCAAGCCGGTCATCGGACTCCTCCCAGTTCGTGTAGGACACTCGCCAGCGCCCGCTGGACGAGCGTCGCCTTGAATCCGTTGCCGTCCAGGGGAACCGCGTCGCGCACCAGGACCCGGCCGGCGGCGGCCACCGTCGCCGGGGTCAGCTCGCGTCCCCGCAACGCCGCCTCGACCCGGGTGTCCCGCCAGGGACGCGTGCCGACGCCGCCGAACGCCAGCCGCACGTCCCGCACGGTGCCGCCGGTCATCCGCAACGCCGCGGCCACCGACACGACGGCGAACTCGAAGCTGGCCCGGTCCCGCAGCTTCAGGTACCGCGAGTGCCTGCCGACCGGGGTGCGCGGGACCGTCACCCCGGTGATGAGCTCTTCCTGGTGCCGCACGGTTTCCCGGTGCGGCGTGCTGCCGGGGAGCAGGTAGAAGTCGGCGATGGGGACGGTTCTGGCGCCGTCGCGGCCGAGCAGGTGCACGGTCGCGTCCAGCGCGGTCAGCGCCACCGCCAGGTCGGAGGGATGCGTGGCGATACAGTGCTCGCTGCCGCCGAGGATCGCGTTTCCCCGGTGGTGGCCGGTGATCGACGGACACCCGGAGCCGGGCTCCCGCTTGTTGCACGCCGACCCGGAGTCCCGGAAGTAGCCGCATCTGGTGCGCTGCAACAGGTTTCCCCCGATCGCCGCCATCGTGCGGATCTGCGGGGACGCCGAGGCGAGCAGCGCCTGCGCGAGCAGCGGAAAGGCCTGGCGCACCTCGGGATGCTCGGCGACCTGCCGCATCCTGGCCAGCGCGCCGATGCGCAGGACTTGGCCGTCGGCGGTGACATCGGCGGTGACATCGGTGAGGTCGAGGCGGTTGACGTCCACCAGGTGGTCGTGGGCCTGCGCGCCGTCGCGCATCAGGTTCAGCAGGTCGGTGCCGCCAGCGACGAACGTCGAGTTCGGGGTGCCGGCGGCGATTCGCACCGCGTCCGCCGGGCTGTCCGCGACGGTGTAGCCGAAGTTCCTCATCGCCGCACCTCCTGCGCGGCGTCGGCGACCGCGGCCACGATGTTCTGGTACGCCGCGCAGCGGCACAGGTTGCCGCTCATCCACTCGCGGATTTCCGCGGCGGACCCGGTGTGGCCCTCGTCGATGCAGGCCACCGCGGACATGATTTGGCCGGCGGTGCAGCCGCCGCACTGGAACGCGTCGTGGCGGATGAACGCCGCCTGCACCGGGTGCAGCTCCTCGCCGCCGGCCAGGCCCTCCACCGTGGTGATCTCGGTGTCCTGGCGCATCACGGCCAGGGTGAGGCACGCCTTGATCCGCTGCCCGTCGGCCAGCACGGTGCACGCGCCGCACTCGCCCCGGTCGCAGCCCTTCTTGGTACCGGTCAGGTCGAGGCGCTCGCGCAGCGCGTCGAGCAGGGTCACCCTCGGCTCGACGGTGAGCCGGCGCCGCTTTCCGTTGACCGACAACGTGATCTCCGCCGTGTTCGTGTTTCCGGTGTCGGCCGGTGCCGGTGCGGTGGACGTGAGTGAGGCGGCCGTGACGGTTCCCGCCGCGGCGGCGGTGGACTTGAGCACGGTCCGGCGCGTGTGCGCCTGGGGTTCGTTCGGCACTGGAGTCTCCCTGCCGAGGTAGCGTTGTTAAAGACATTCCTATATCGCCGTTAGATATATAACAGGATGCAAGTGATCGCAAGGTCTGCGTATATCGTTGCTATATGACCGGCACCCGACAGCAGATCCTCGACGTCACCGCCGCGCTGCTGGAGCGCGTCGGCGCGGAGGAGGTGTCCATTCGGGACGTGTGCCAGGCCGCGGGGATCACCGCGCCGACCGTCTACCACCACTTCGGTGACAAGAAGGCGCTGCTCGCGGCCGTCGCCGCGGAGGGGTTCGAACGCTACCTAGTGGCCAAGCTTGACCGCGCGCCCTCCGCCGACCCGCTGGTCGACCTGCGGCACGGCTGGGACGACCACGTCGGCTTCGGCATCGAGCACCCGGCCTTCTACCGGCTGATGTACGGCACGCCCAACGCCGACAGGCCGCCGTCGGCGGGGAAGGCGCACCTGATGCTGATCGACATCGTGCACCGGCTCGCGGCGATCGGCCGGTTGCGGCTGCCACCGGAGCCGGCGGCCACGCTGATCCACACCGGTGCGGTCGGCACCGCGCTGGCTCTCATCGCGGCGCCGAAGGGACCCGCGACGCCCGCACTGGTCGAACGCATGCGGGAAGCGGTCTTCGCCGCCGTGCTCCACCTGGACGCACCGGGGGCGAAGACCGCCGTGCCGGAGCTCGCCGGCACCCTGCTGGCCTCGTTGTCCGCCAGCCCCGCCGGCGAGCTGACGCCAGGGGAACAGGGGATCCTGCTGGAACTACTGGGAAAGCTGTCCTCCTGAGCGCCCGCAGGCGATGTCCTGGCGGGGAAGCTTGCCGGTGAGGAGGAAGTTCGTCGTGGTGTCGTTCAGGCACTGGTTGCCCAGGATCAGGTAGGCGAGGTGGCCGCCCTGGTCCGCGGTGACCATCCGGGCGCGATCGCCGAACGCCGCGCGCAGTTTCCTGGCGCCGGCCAGCGGCGTCGAGGTGTCCCGCAGGTTCTGCACGATGAGCACAGTGGACGGACCGTCGTCGGTGATCGGCACCTTGGGCTCGGCCGGCTCGGTCGGCCAGAACGCACACGGCCAGATGTTGGCCCCGCCCGCGCCGTACATCGGGTAGCGGACGCGGTCGATCTCGACGTTGCGCTGGTAGGTGGCGACCGACTCCGGCCAGTCGGTGTCGTTGCACATCACGGCGAGCTGGCTGGCGACGGCGTTGTCGAACGGCTGGTCGGCCGGCGGGTCCAGCGGCGGCAGCGGCGGCGGTGGCAGGGGTTGGCCGGTGTCCACGGCCCGCCAGGTCTCGGCCAGCGCGGGGAACTGGCTGTGCAGGTACAGACCCTCCAAAGTGGACTTACGGAACCGCTTGCCGTCGACGCCGTCCGGCCGAGGCGTCCTGTCCAGCCGGGCGGCCAGCTCGAAGTACTTCGCCCGCACCTGTTCCTGCGTGCGGCCAAGGCCGTACTCCGGCCGGTCGGCGACGAACGCCGCGAAGTCCGGGAAGCTGTCCTCGAAACCCCGGCCGAACCCGCGGGAGGCCTCGATGTCCGCGCCGTCGGGGCCAAGGGCGCTGTCGAGCACGATCCGGTCGCCTCGGCGCGGGAACAGCGTGGCGTAGACCGAGCCGAGATAGGTGCCGTAGGAGACACCGAGATAGGAGATCGTGCGCTCACCCAGTGCCACGCGGATCCGGTCCATGTCGCGCGCGGTGTTCGCGGTGGTGATGTGCGGCAGGATCGACGCGGTCGCCGAGGATCCGCACTGCTCGGCGATCCCGGCCATCCGCTCGGCGCGTTCGGCCACCTCGCCCGGGTTCAGCGCGAACTCCGGGATGTTCGCGGTCTGCGACGACTCCTCCAGCTCCAGATCGCAGGTGACCGGCGTGCTGTACCCGACCCCGCGTGGGTCGAAGCCGATGATGTCGTAGGAGTCCAGCACGCTTTGCGGTATTCCGAGGTACTTCAGGATCAGCGGGAAGTTCAGCCCCGGTCCGCCCGGTCCACCGGCGTTGGTCACCAGCACCCCGCGGCGCTTCTCCGGACTGGCACTGGCCAACCGGGACATCGCGATGTCGATGGTCTCGCCGTTGGGGGAGCGGTAGTCCAGCGGGACCTGGAGCGTGCCGCACTGGAGACCGGGCAACGGCGTCTCCCACGTACACGCCCCCCAGTCCACTGTGTCCGGTGGGCTCGGCGCCGGTTCCGCCGACGAGCCAACCGGAACAGACGTCACGACCATCGTCGCGGTGAGAACGGCCAGGACGGATGTGCGCATCAGGTGTTCCTCCACAGGTGACCTGGCGGCGCGCTGGCGCCGCACCCCTCGACCTGGCCAACGTTAGAAGTCACCGGTGTGCACGGACATCACCACAACGAACGATCGTGGTGTCATCCACCAGAGGTAGGTCAGCGTGCCTACCAGGTGACCGGCAGCTCGTGCAGGCCGTAGAGCACACCGCCGTGCTTGTAGGACAACGTGTCCACCGGGACGGCGACCCGCAGGGTGGGGATACGCGCGAACAGCGTGCCGAACACGATCTCCAGTTCCAGCCGGGCGAGGTTCTGGCCGAGGCACTGGTGCACGCCGTAGCCGAAGCCGACCTGGCGGCGGTCGCCTCGGCGGACATCGAGCCGCGTGGGCTCGGGAAACGCTCCCGGGTCCCAGTTGGCCGCGGCGAGCAGGGCGTAGACCCCCTCGCCCGCGCGGATCGCCGTGCCGCTGAGTTCGGTGTCCTCGACCGCGATCCGGCTGGGGACGAGGTCGGCGATGCTGAGGAAACGCAGTAGTTCCTCGACGGTGTCCGGCAGCAGCTCGGGGTCGGATCGGAGGGCGGCGAGCTGGTCGGGGTTCTCCAGCAGCGCCACGGTGCCAAGCGAGATCATGTTCGCGGTGGTCTCGTGTCCCGCGTTGAGCAGCAGCAGACACATCATCCGCAGATCGTCCCGGTGGAGTTCGCCCGCGGGCTCCAGGTGCTCGGTGACCAGCCTGGTCACCAGGTCATCGCCCGGCTCCCGTTGTTTGCGGGTGATCAGCTCGTCCATGTAGGCGTTGAGGTCGGCCATCGCGGCCGCGAACTGCGCGGCGGTACTCGCCCTGGACAGCGCGATCTTGCTCCGGCTCTGGAAGAGCTCGTGGTCCTCGTAGGGCACCCCGAGCAGTTGGCAGATCACCAGCGACGGCACGGGCAGCGCGAACGCCTCGACCAGGTCCACCGGCCGGGGCGCGGCGAGCAGCTCGGTCAGCAGGTTGTCCACAATGGACTGGATGCCGGCGCGCATCGACCGGATGCGCCGGACGGTGAACTCCTGGATGAGCAGGCGCCGGTAGTAGCTGTGCCGCGGCGGGTCCATCCGGATGAACGGCGGGCGCCGCAGGATCTGGGCCTGCCCGGGGAAGAGCGTGGGGTAGCCGGGGCGGGTGCCGTCGGCGCTGAACACCGGGCTGCTCAGCACGGTCCGGACATCCTCGTACCCGGTCACCAGCCACGCGGAGCCGCCGGTGGGCAGCCGCACCCTGGAGACGGGTTCCTCGGCGCGCAGTTGGTCGTACTCGGCCGGTGGGGCCAGCGGGCACTGCCGCTGGATCGGGAAGTGCCGGCTGTCCGGAGCCGTGGTCTGGGACATCAGCCGCTCCTGCATTAAGTGAAGGATAATCCTCCGGTTGATGGTGAAGCTAAGGTAGCACAATCGAAGGGATTCCCTCCAGATCTCGAGGAGAGGTCGGTTGACCGAGAGCACGGCCCCACTGCGGGCGGACGCGCGCCGCAACCGCGAGCAGGTCATCGTCGCGGCCCGCGAGGTGTTCCTCGAGCAGGGCATCCACGCGCCGCTGGAGGAGATCGCCCGCCGTGCCGGGGTCGGTATCGCCACCCTCTACCGGCGGTTCCCCGACCGCCGCACGCTCGTCCGGCAGGTCGCGCTGGACAACATGGCGGTGGTCGAGGTGGAGCTGGATCGCGCCACCGCCGCGTACCCCGACGCCTGGGACGCGGTGGCGGGACTGCTGCGCCGCCTGGTCGAGCTGCGAATCGGCGTCTTCATGCCGATGGTGGCCATGACGCTCGAGGAGGACCTGCGCGGCGAGGGCGGCGAGTTCAAGCTGGCTCGCGACCGGATCTTCGCGCGGCTGGACCGGCTCATCCACGCCGCGCAGCAGGCGGGCCGGCTCCGTCGGGGAATCGGCGCCATCGACCTGATGGCCAGCATCATCAAGCTGTCCCGCCCGCTGCCCGCCATCGGCGCGGAACTGAACGAGCTGGTGACCAACCGGCAGCTGGAGCTGTTCCTCGGTGGGCTGCACGCCACGGCGCTGGACGCCACCGAGCCGCTCGGCCGCCAGCCGGTGAACCTCGCCGAGCTGGACCGCTACCTCAAGCTGGCGGAGTAGGTCGCACGATCGGGTGATGTCGCCGACTCGCCGGTCTCGGGCGGAGTCGTCCCGGTGCCGACGGTGTAGCTCTAGCGTCCGGCCCTATCCCCGGGGTCAGATGAATGGAGAGTCGCCGTGCGCATCACCGACATCCAGCGTTGTGAGATCCGGCCCGGCCGGCTCGTGACGTGGTCGCTGCATCCGATGACCACCAACGCCGCGTCTCGGTCGCCGGAGGATGCTCGCCCGCCGGCGTATGTGCAGGAGTCGCATGTCCGAACGGCACGGTCGGTACGGCAGGGTGGCCTGTTCGTACCGACCTGGCTCGGCACCGCGTTCGACCTGCCGGGCCGGATCGACCTCGACGTGCTGCAGGACGCGTTGCGGGACTGGACACTGCGCCACGAGACGTTGCGCAGCGGGTTCCGCTGGATCGGCGACGACATGCGGCGGTTCACCCTGGACGCGGACGCCGTGGTGCTGCACCGGGAGGACGTCGGCGACTTCCCGGACGCGGCAACGCTGACCCAGTACCTCCAGGACCTGTTCGACGTCGAGGCCGACGCCCTGGTGTGGCCGAACTTCATCTACACCGCCGTCGTTCGCGACGACGACACGAGTGTCTACCTGGCATTCGACCACAGCAACGTCGACGCGCACTCGATCCAACGGATCCCCGCCGAGATCCACGATCTCTACACCGCGCGCGCCGAAGGCCGCACCGTGGACACCGAACCGGTCAGCAGCTACGTCGACTTCTGTGCGATCGAACGGAAGGACGCCGACCAGATCGACGACACCCACGCGATCGTCGCGCGCTGGCGGGAGTTCATCGCCCGCTGCGACGGCAAGCTGCCCAACTTCCCCGTCGACCTCGGCCTCGACCAGGAAGGCCTGCTGCCCACCCAGAAGCTGATGCACGAGATGATCGTGGATGACGCGGGCGCGGCGGCTTTCGAGGAATACTGCCGTCCCTACGGCGGAAGCGTGATCGGCGTGCTCGCGGCCACCGCCATGATGGTCCATCGGATCAGCGGACAGCAGGTCTACCGCACCGTCGTGCCCTTCCACACCAGGGCGAAATCGCGCTGGGCGAACTCCATGGGTTGGTATGTCGGCGGTGCGCCGATCGAGATCCCCATCGCGCAGGCGCCGGACTTCGACCACGCGCTGGAGATGGTCCGCGCCGCGCTGCGGGAGAGCCGCCCACTGTCCAGGATGCCCATCGCCCGCGTGCTTCGCCTGCTCGGCACGGATTTCCGCCCCACGTCCCCGGATCTGTACTCGATCGTCTCGTTCGTCGACGCCCGCGGCATCACCGGATCGCGGCGGTGGCAGGGCCAGAAGGCCTACGGCCTGATCCGAGTGTCCTATGGGGACCAGGTGTGCGTGTGGACCACCAGGCTGCACGAGGGCCTGCAACTGGCCAGCCGCTACCCGGACACCAGCCTGGCCTACCAGAACATGCGCCGGTACATCGAAGGACTGCGCGACCTCATCGTCGCCGCGCCCCGACGCCCCGTCCTCGTCTAGCCGTCCTGGCCGGCGGCGCGGATGAACGCGTCGGCGAAGATCCGCGCGACCTCGTCGACCGGGGGAAGTGAGTTCCCCAGCGCGTCCTGCAGTGCCGGGCGCAGCAGCATGTGCCCCGCCATCGGGCCGAACATCAACTGGATGAGCAGTGGCAGTGGCAACGGCCGCAGCGTGCCGGCCTGGAGATGCGTGCCGAGCAGGGCGCCGAGGCTGCCGAACATCCTGGGCAGGTTGGCTTTCAGCATGCGGGCGGCCGTGCCGTCCGGCCGGGTGAACAGGTCACCGAAGATGGCCGGCAGCACGCGGGGCTCCCTGGCGATCGCCTCGGCCAGCGCGGCGTAGATCGCGTGCACGGTCTCCTCGAGTCGCTCGGGGGGATCGGCGGCCAGCGCCTCCAGGTCGGGGATGGGGACGTACCGGTCGAACATGGTGGCCAGCAGCCCGTCGCGGTTGCCGAAGACGGCGTGCAGGCTGGTCGGTGAGCAGTCCGCGGTCGCCGCGACCGCCTCCAGCGTGACCGCGCCCAGCCCGTCCCTGGCGATCAGCGTCGCCGCGGCCTCGATGGCCCGCTCCCGGACCGGCGGGCGCCCGCCGGGATCGATCCCGGTCTGCCGGACCGCGTCGTCCAGCCGGACCCGGGAGCCGCCGAGCTTTCTGATCAGGGTGCTGCGGGAGATGCCCGCCGCGGCGGCGATCGCGCTCAACGGCACGTCGGCCACGTCCTTGCCGTGCTGCTCGGCGGCCGCCACCGCGGCACGTACCAGGTCCTCGTCCACGACGTCCGATGGTACTGCTTCCTATGTGAACCTCAGCTGTGTATCTTCTCCACCGATGGCTCATCGGATGATGAATTCTTTCCGGAGAGGACTGTTCATGACTGTGGAAACCACCGGAGCCCTGGTGTGCGGCGGTGGCCCGGCCGGCATGATGCTCGGCCTGCTGCTGGCCAGGGCCGGCATCGAGGTCACCGTGCTGGAGAAACACGGTGACTTCCTCCGCGACTTCCGCGGCGACACCGTGCACCCCGCCACCGTCCGGCTGATGGACGAACTCGGCCTCGGCGAGGAGTTCCGCGCCCTGCCGCAAAGCCGCCTCGGCAACCTGGCCCTGCCCGCCCCCGACGGCAGCCTGGTCACCCTGGGCGACTTCGAGGCGCTGCCCGCGCCCTACAACTACATCGCGATGGTGCCCCAGTGGGACCTGCTGTCCCTGCTGGCCACGGCCGCCGGCAAGGAGCCGGGTTTCTCGCTGCGGATGAACACCGAGGCGACCGAGCTGGTTCGCGATGGCGACAGCGTCGTCGGCCTCCGCTACCGCACGGCCGACGGCCGTACCGGGGAGATCCGCGCCGACCTGACGGTGGCCTGCGACGGCCGGCACTCCCGGCTGCGCCGGGAAGCCGAACTCGTGCCCCAGGAGTTCCCGGTGCCGTTCGACGTCTGGTGGTTCCGCCTGCCACGGTCGGCCGAGGAGACCGCCGTGCCCGCCAGCGTGACCCCGGTCGCGAAGGGCGCGGAGGCCCTGATCTCCCTGGCCCGCGACGACTACTACCAGGTGGCCTACTTCACCGCCAAGGGCGCCGACGCCCGATTGCGGTCCGAGGGCATCGAGCGGTTCCGGGAGCGCATTGCCGGCCTGCGCCCGGAGTTCACCGACCGGGTGGCGGGGCTGGCGAGCATGGACGAGGTGTTCGTGCTGGACGTGAAACTCAACCGACTGAAGCGCTGGTACCTCGACGGGCTGCTGCTCATCGGCGACGCCGCGCACGCCATGTCACCCGCCGGCGGGGTGGGCATCAACCTCGCCATCCAGGACGCGGTGGCCGCCGCCACCATCCTGGCCGAGCCCCTGCGGCGAGGCATGGTCACCCGCGCCGAGCTGGCGGCCGTGCAACGGCGCCGGCAGCGGCCCACCGTCGTCGTGCAGACCGGCCAGCGTGTGCTGCAGAAGGTCATGTTCGAAAAGCAGTTCGCGGGCAAGCGATCCGGGCCGCCCAGGGCGGTGCTGTTCCTCAGCCGGATGTTTCCCCGACTGCGCAGGATTCCCGCCCGGTTCGTTGGCTTCGGTCCCCGGCCAGAGCACGTCCCCCACTTCGCCAGAGGACACTGAGGAGCACGTTCATGCACAAGCCGAAAGCCGCGCTCGTCAGCGCGGGATTCTTCGTGGTCGCCCCCGGGACGGTGGTCGGCCTGATCCCCTGGCTGATCACCAGCTGGGAGTGGTCGGGGTGGGGCGTGACCCAGGTCGCCGGCCTGCTGCTCGTGGTCGCCGGCCTGGTGCCGGCGGCGTCGGCGTTCGTCGAGTTCGTCAAGGCGGGCGGGACCCCGGTCCCGGCCGCGCCCACCCAGCACCTGGTGGTCTCGGGATTCAACCGCTACGTGCGCAACCCGATGTACGTCGGCCTGCTGGTGTCCATCCTCGGCCAGGCGCTGCTGTTCGGAAACCTCTGGCTGCTGGCCTACGCCGTGGTGGCCTGGGCCGTGCCGGCCGCGTTCGTGCGCTGGTACGAGGAACCCACCCTCACGCGGACCTTCGGCGCCGAGTACGAGGAGTACCGCCGCGCGGTCCCCGCCTGGCTACCCCGGCTCCGGCCGTGGAACGCGGGTTGACCACACGCCAGCGAGGCCAGGCGAACCGCCGCGGTGGTGGTGCTGATCGCCGGGTCGCCTATCTGAGCCCTAACTTCAGCGTCCAGCCGGTGTTACTTCACCGGCATGCTCACGGTGGCGTTCCGGTGATTCCCGCCGGCTATGCGCTTTACCGCATCTGGACCACTGAGTCACGCAAGGTCCGCCGGGGGAGCTACGCCGACGGGTGTGAAGATATAAGTCAGTCTGCTGGGGTCGATCACCACGATCGTCAGGTCGTAGAACGAGCCGACGGTGACGGTCGTTCGTGGCTGGTCCAGGACTGAGAGCTGGGGAAGTACGTCCTCGGCGAATGCGGTTACCGCGTCGGCGGACAGGTTGTGCAGCGATGCGCCGATACCACTGAGTAGACGTGCTGGGGTGGGGACCGCCCCAGTTGGTCCATAGGTGCGTACCACGATCGCCGACACCGGTTCGAATGCGGTGCCTTCGGGGATGAGACGGATCTCGGTGCCTGGCGTGACCTGGGTGCCGAATGTTCCGTCAGCGGAGATCGCGACCGGGATTTGAGTTGGCACCTCGTCCTCGATGAGCAGTGGCAACTGAAGGTTGATCTGCGTGATGATGTCGTTCACCGACCCGGTGAACGGCTCACCCGCCGGTTCGGTGGGTGTGGTCGTCGTTGGCGTTTCCGTAACGCTGTCTGATACTGGCGCCGCAGGTGAACCGACGGTGTTGCCGCTGCAAGCTGAACTAAGAAAGATCATCAAGGCGGCGAGTACGACGTATTTTCTCATCTCTGACCCCAGACGTTCGGTGATTGCAGCCCGTCAGTCGTGTTGCGACTGTTCACTGTTACCTTTGATGGAAGGTAACGTCGAGCGTGCCCTCTGTGTGGGGAACAAACAAACGGCGGACTGTGTAACGATCTTCCGGCCACTCGGATTTTTTCGTTTTTTTGAGGTAGGGGAGCCATCTGCGTCGGCATTGATTGCCCCTCATGTCGACGCTCTCGCCCGCAACGCCGCACCCGACGACGGTCTATGCGACCGAATTAAGGAGTACCTCCTATATTATCTCGTGCCGTTCTTCATCGGTCGTTTAACGTGCGGCATAACTCGCGCGGCGATGGTCATCCGGCGTGTCGGGTCTTCATCCGTGCCCCGGGCTCGTAAGGTCTGAACACCACCGCCCGAGCTCGCGGGTCTGGGCGATGGGTCGGGGACGACCTGCACGACAATCTGCCTGGATGGTTGGCTAGTGCGCCTTGAGAAGTACTCCGTGCGCGGGTTTCGTTCGCTCGCCGACATCACGGACATCCCGATCAGCAGTCCGACGATCCTCGCCGGTCCCAACGACGGCGGTAAGACCGCAGCGCTCAGTGCGCTGGGGTTCCTCCTCAACTCGTACACCCTGACTGAGGACGACAGGTCCTACCTCGCCGGCGAGTCTGGTGGCCGCTGCGAGATCACCGAAGTGATCGGCGACTTCCGCCTGGATATCTGGGAACAGGAGAAGTTCGAACTGCCTGCGGAAGCGCGGGTTCGACGCTGCGCCGAGGCGGATCTTGCACCGCGCTACGAGATCTGGGGGCCGGTGCCCGCAGACGCGGAGTTACGTGACCTCAGCGGAAAGCTGGTGCCTGAACTCAAGGAGTTGGCCGCTCGATTCGGGATCCCGGCAGCAAAGCTGGCGAAGCCGATGCTGCTGGCTAAGTTGGTCGAGTACGGACGGAAGCACTCCAGCGGTGAGGGTTGGAGTGGCATGCCTCCGGCGTTGGCTGACCGGCTTCCGCGTGTCGCTGAGTTCGAGGGTCACTCCTTGGACCCAGAAGCGGCGATCCGGTCCGTGTTAGCGGTTCGGTTCAAGAGCTACGTGACTGAGGAGAGCGTCCAAGGTCGTGTCCGTGAGTTGGAGACCGACGCACGCGATTGGTTGGGCATCCAGGCGAAGCCGTTGGCCGACCACATCGTGGAGCGCTGCGGCGACATCGCCACGGTCACCGTCGAGGCCGACCTCAGCTTCACGCCGACCTTGCGCTCGACTTCGCTGCGACTGGAGCGGACATCCGGCGAACGGGTTCGGCTGGATCACTCCGGACGTGGTAGCGCTCGCCGTATCTCGATGGCGGTGTGGGAGAGCACCAGTGAGTTGTTGACCGAACCAGCCGGTGGCGAGATCGACCCGGAGGTCGGGCCGCCAGCGCAGGTCATCGTGGCCTACGACGAACCCGACACACACCTGGACTACCACTTCCAGCGCGAGGTCATGGGCATCATCCGCCGTCAGGGTATGGCTGAGCACATCAGCGTCGTTGTTGCTACACATTCCATGAACCTCATTGACGGTGTCGACATTCGCGATGTCGTGCTACTCAAACTGGATGATGCGCGCCGAACGATCATGCAGCGACTGGGCAATGCTGAGCATGTTGAGTTCGACCGCCACCTCGGTGCGATTGCGGCCGCAGTCGGGCTGCGCAACTCTGTCCTGCTTCACGAGCGGTGCTTCCTTGCGGTTGAGGGTGACACCGAGCAGTTGGCGATCCCAATCCTGTTCAACCTGTCTGAGGGCCTGTCGTTGCAGGCCGCCGGGATCGCGTTGTGGGCGTGCGGTGGTAACGACGGCGCACTGAACCTCGCGAGTTACCTTCACAAACACAAGCGCAGTGTGATGCTGATGATCGACGCGGACAGCGAGTCGAAAAGCAGGATCTTCAGGCAGAGCAACCTGACCCGGCACTTCGGACAGGACAAAGACAGGATTTCCAGGATGTTGGGCAAGAGGTCAAACGCTGACGAGTTGGAGGAGCTGTTTGACGACGAGACCTGGGCGCGGACGGCGAACGAGGCGTGGCCACGTGACGGCGATTGGACCCCAGAGCACTTCGCTGACCACCGTGGGCAGAAGAAGTTCAGCGTTGGGGTCGAGCGCATGCTGCAGCGGCACAGCGAGCACCACCCATCGGGCAAGCCGGCGATGCTGTGGGAGCTGGTCGTCCGACTCGATCAGCCCAAGGACGTCCCGAGTGAACTCCGAGATATCTTCGCCGAGCTTAGGTTGCTAGCTGGCTAACAAATCCTCTGCTGATCGATTACGGCGGGCCCGCCGCTCAAGCATCCGCTCCTTACGTTGCGCAGCGGTGGGCTCGACCCACGTGTGCCATCTCGCCGTCGGTGCCCAGCGCTGGAGATGATCTTCACGGTCCACACCGCACCAGCGGCAACCGTTGGGGTTGGGTACCGATTCGCGGTCACTCTCGCGCATCACATCGCTCCTTCCGTCCAGAGAGTTGTACCTCGGAGGCCTGACATTTAACGGGTCTCGCGCCTTCGAGCGGGCGGATCGATCTGCAGAGCACTGAGTGGGACGTAGACGACTCGCGGAGTATGTCGCCCCTGGCTCATTTGGTGAGGTCAAGGTGCCGTTCGTGTCGGAATCGGTACAGAAGTGGGAGCCATCGGGTGTCACGGTGGTGTCATCGGACGTGCCCGATTGTCT
The DNA here is from genome assembly GCF_054779715.1 of Actinophytocola sediminis. Lineage (NCBI taxonomy): Bacteria > Bacillati > Actinomycetota > Actinomycetes > Pseudonocardiales > Pseudonocardiaceae > Actinophytocola > Actinophytocola sediminis. Next base: position 34,511 of record NZ_BAAGXS010000011.1, read on the forward strand.
CGGCGCGTTCGGATCGGGCGCAGAGCGCCTGCCATGGCGAACGGCCAGTCGAGATTCGTCGGCAGCGCTTACTACGTTGCGACACGCTCGCCAGAGCAGGCTGCCGGACGCCAACGTGCTCGAGAAGCTGACAGCCACAACTGCAGGAGCTGTGGACGACTGATCGACAACGCTACGGATGGCGTAGCCGTCTGCGGCGGCTGGTGAGGCCCGGTCACGACTGGTTTGGGGCGGCCTGCCCGCGCAGCACGTCCACCCGGTCGGATCCCGTCCGCCCGAGCACCCAGCTGGACCCCGCCACCGCCTTCGCCCGCTGCGTGAGCGGTGCCAGCAGCCGCGACGCCTCCCGGTGAGACGCGACCGACCCGACCGCGCACACCAGCGACGTGAGCGACACGCTCACCGTCGCGCCTTCCGCCTGCCACCGGCGGTCGACGACCTCGGTGGCGAGCGCGCCGACCTCGTCGACACCGGTGAGCACGAGGAAGTCATCGCCGCCGACGTGCGCGACCCTGGTGTCCGGCAGCCGCGCGGTGAGTTCCGACAGGATCCGGCCGATCATGCGGATCAGGTCATCCCCGGCGGCGAACCCCTTGGTCTGGTTGACCGCCTTGAACCCGTCCACGTCCAGCCAGCTCACCACGAACATCTCCGTGCGTTCGATGCGCCGGTCGATCTCGCGGGTCACCTCGCCGGTGCCGGGCAGCCGGGTGAGCGGGTTGAGCGCGACGGCCTGCTCGACCTTCGCCTCCGCGACCCCGCGGATGACCTCGGTCAACCGCACGATCCCGACACACCGGCCGACGGGATCGACCACGACCACGTCGTCCCCGGCGCGGGAGCCCTCGGTCTCGCCGACCGCCTCCAGCAGCTGGATGCTGGAGGCGTCCGCGCGGATCGTGCGCGGCGGATCGGCGTGCCGGGCAGCCGGCTTGCTCGCGTGCAGCGCGTGCCCGTACGGGCCGGTGACCGTGAGCAGGAACCGGTTGCGGGACAACGACCAACGCGGCCGCCCGGTGGAGTCGAGCAGCACGACCCCGGTCACCTCCGGCGAGTCGACGAACACCTGCCTGACCTCCTCGGAGGCGGCCGACTCCGGCAGGGTCACGGCCGGGTGCACCAGATCGGCGACCAGCGGGCCACCGGGTCCGGCGGGCATCCCGTCCAGCCTGGTGATCTCGGGCGCGGTGAACGTCGAGCCGCCGGGCCGGGGCGCCGCGATCAGGTTGCCCTGCGCGACCGGCACTCCCAGCCTGCTGAGCACCGCGAGCTGCTCCTCGGTCTCCACGCCGACCGCGGCGAGCCGTACCCCGGTGCGGGCCCCGAGGTGGCCGAGCGCCTCGATCAGCGCGACCACCGCCGGCTTGCCGGGCACCCCCGCCAGCAGATACGCGTCGAGCTTGACCATGTCCGGCAGCACGTCCGCGATGATCGACAGCGGCAGGTCGCCGTCCCCCGCGCCGTCGAACGCGAGTCGAAACCCCTGGTGGCGCAGTGTCGTCAGCCCGTCAAGCAGCGCTTCCCTGGACAGTCCCCCGAACGGGGGAGTGACCTCGACGGTGATGTCGGCCGGTTCGCGACCGGTGGCCCGCAGGGCGGCGAGCAGTGGGCGGAGCAGGTCGTCGGGGCGGGTCGCGGTCTTCGCGAGCACGTTCACGTGCAGCGGCAGCTCGGCCGTGCTGGCCGTCCGGACCGCACCCGCGGCGAGCGCGGCGTCGACCTCGACGAGCTGGTTCGCCCGGGCGGCATCGCGCAGCAGGTCGTGCACGGTGCCGGTCTCCGGCCTGGCGAACGCCTCGAGCGCGAGCAACCGCCCCGTGCGCGTCGAGAGCATGGGCTGGAAGGCATAGGAAACACCCGGTACACCGGCCACGTGCCCCATCTTGACGATCCGACCGCGCCAGCTGCGCCTATGTCACCGAGTGTTCATGTTGACCATCCGAAGGCGCATGATCGGTCACCTGAAGTGATCGCGACCGCGCTGGCGGAGATCTCGGCCAGATTGGCAGAGCGTGGTGTCGGATCCGGTGCGCGCCGTTCGTGAAGTAGGTGAGCGGCCCCGCCACCAGGGCACCGCCACAGAGCACAGGGGATGAGATGTCACACCCGCAACCCGTAGCCCGCCGCATGTACGACCTGGTCGAGCCCATCGGCCTGGTGCCCTACCTCGCCGGCGGAGCGGACGACGACCTGATGGCGCTGGGCCTGCGCAACCAGTGGGACGCCTACTTCGCCGGACGGGCCGCGCCGTTCGGCCGGTCGACGCCCGCCGAGGTGGTCCACGCGGTGTTCTACAACTTCGCCCCCGGCGAGGTGGCCCGCCACCTCCCCCGGGTCTGGGACCTGACCACGCCCGAGGCGGCGCTGGCCGCCCGCGAGCGGGGATGCGTCGCGGCGATCCGGCGGATCCTCGGTGAACTCGCCGACGCCCCGAGGGTCACGCGCGCCGGCGACCTACTGCTGAGGGCGGCGACCAGCGCACCGGTGGCGGGACGCGCCCTCTACGCCGCTCTCCGCGCGCTCCCGGTGCCCCGGGAGCCCGTAGCCCGGCTGTGGCACGCGGCCACCCTGCTCCGCGAACATCGCGGCGACGGCCACACCGTCGCGCTGCTGGCCGAGGGCGTCGGCGGAACGGAGGCCCACGTACTCCACGCCCTGTCCGTCGACCTGCCCGCGCACGAGTTCGGCCGAGTCCACCATCTCCCCGCCGCGCAACTGACCGCGGTCATCGACGGCATGCGCGCCCGCGGTCTCATCGGCGCCGACGGCTGGCTAACCGCCGACGGCCAAGCCACCAAACAACGAGTCGAAGCACTGACCGACCGCCTAGCGGAGGCCCCCTACACCGCACTGGCCCCCAGCGAGATCGACCACCTCACCACCGACCTCGAACCGATCGCAACCGCCATCCAAAAGGACTACCCGTGGTAGCTGCAGACCGCGTCGCGGCTTCGCCGCGCCAAACGAGGTCGCACAGCACAACGACCGAAAAGGACAAGGCGCCCACGACCGACCCATGTACCCAGCTGTCGCGTGGCCCCCCCGGCGCGACTCGAACAGCACCCACACGACCAGGCAACGAGCGCCGGGGGGCGTCGGGGGTCTGGGGGTCGCTCCCCAGAAATTACGACGAGCGACCCGGTTCGCGCATTCCGCGAACACGAGTCCCCCAGAGCGAGTGCCCCCGGCAGGACTCGAACCTGCGACCCAGAGCTTAGAAGGCTCCTGCTCTGTCCGCTGAGCTACGAGGGCATGGCGGGCCGCGCTGCCGGTCGGCAAGATGCTGCCCTTGGATCTGATCGTTCGGAAGCGCTCTGTCGTTTCCGAATTCGCTCAGATCGGGGATGTGATTTGGGGCGGACCTACTGCGGCGCCGGGCCTGTTGAGCCTCGGACCTGCAGTTCTACCCCAATGGTGACCGGTCTGCCCGGTCTTGCGCCGTCGAGCATCCGGAGCGCGAGTGCGCCCGCCTGTCTGCCCTTCTCGACCAGGTCCTGGCGGACGGTCGTGAGCGACGGCTGCCCCCACCTCGCGGCGGGGGTGTCATCGAAGCCCACGATCGACACCTCCTCGGGCACCGCCAGCCCCAGTTCGTCGGCGGCGCGCAGGGCACCCAGTGCCAACTCGTCGGACATGCACAGCACCGCGGTCGGCCTCGGCCGTAGCCCGAACAGCCACCTGGCGCCCTCCCTGCCCAACTCCCGGACACTGCCCGGCGCCTCCCAGAGCGGCACCTCAGCGGCGACAATACCCTGTTCAGCGAGCCCTCTCAGGTATCCGGCATACCTGTCGAGTGACACCCGAAAATGTGCTGATCGCACACGTTCCGGAGTCGCGGGTCCGCGCCAACCGTCGGCCGTGAGGCTGAATCCGAGGACCGCCACGCGCCGATGGCCCAGCTCGGTCAGGTGCCGTGCCGCCAGCTGCGCGCCGCCGAAGTCGTCCACCTGCACCCGCGCCGAGCCGGGCACGATCGGCTGGTCGACCACCACCAGCGGCAGCCTGCGCTCCAGGACCGCGGCCAGCGCTGGCGCGTTGTCCGGCAGTGAGTACGCCACCACGACATCGGTCTGCGCGCGGATGACGCTCTCGGCCCGAGGGCCGGCGTCGGAGATCCCCGGCAGGAGCAGCAGCGACCGGTCCCCGCTGTCCACGGTGGCGGCCAACGCGTCGAGCAGGATGCACAGCGCCGGGTCGGAGAACGCCGAGGACAGGCCCTCGCAGAGCATGAACGCCACGGACCCGCCGCGCTGGGTCGCGAGCGACCTGGCCACCGGGTCCGGCCCGGCGTACCCCATTTGCTTGGCCGTCGCGATGATGCGTTCCCGCAGCTGGGGTGACAGCTGGTCGGGCCGGTTGTACGCGTTCGACACCGTCGCCCTGGATACCCCGACCTGGCGGGCGACGGTGTCCAGGGTGGGTCGTCGTACCCGGTCCTGACTCACGCGTCAAGACTATTCCGCTTCACCGCCGAAAAGCGTGGCGATCACTGAAGCGCTTCAGTTACGCTCGATGAGGGCGGGCGATCGGGAACGGCGGGCGATCGGGAGGAGCCAGGGTGCGAGCGGAACGTTGGTCAGTGTTCGTCATCTTCGCGATCAATGGCATCGTGATCGGCTCCTGGGCGCCACGCATGCCGACGTTCGCCGCCCAGATCGGCGCCAACGAGGGACAACTCGGCCTGGCCCTGCTCGGTGGCAGCATCGGGATGATCGCGGCCGCCTCGCTGACCGGCCGCTGGTGCGCCCACTCCGGCGCCCGCCTGGTCATCCTCGTCTCCGCGCTGGCCACCGTGGTCGTGCTCCCGGTCATGGCCCTGGTCGGCTCGCCGCTGCAGCTCGGCGGCGCGCTGGTGCTGATCGGCACCTCGGTCGGCATGCTCGACGTCGCGATGAACGTCGGCGCGGTCACTGTCGTGCGTCGTACCGGACGGCCGCTGATGCCGGTCTTCCACGCCGGCTTCAGCTTCGGCGCCCTCGCCGGCTCGATGGGCGCGGCCTACGCCGCCGGCAACGACATCGGCCTGCTCGGCCACTTCCTCGCGGTCTCGGGCCTGGTGCTGGTGGTGAACCTCGCGGTGATCAGGTTCGTGCCGCCGGCCGAGCGCGCCGACCCGGCCGCCGAGGCCCACCTGCCGACCGACCGGCGGATGCTGCGCCGCCCCGTGCTGTGGCTGCTGGGCGCCATCGCCCTGTGCTCGGCGATCGTCGAGGGCGCCAGCGGCGACTGGTCGGCGCTGTTCGCGGTCCGGGAGCGGGGCATGGACGAGGCAGCCGCGGCGATCACCTTCTCGGTGTTCTGCGTGGCCATGGGCGTCGTCCGGCTGTTCGGAGAGCAGGCCGAACGCCGCTGGAGCCCGGAGCGGCTGCTGGTCGTCGGCGCGCTCGCGGCCTCGTTCGGGCTGCTGCTCACCGCCATCGTCCCCGGTGCGGCGGTGGCCTATGTCGGCTTCGCGCTCGCCGGCGGCGGGCTGGCCTTCGCCTTCCCGATCGCGCTCAACCTCGCCGGCGCGGTCGGCAGGCGCGGGGACGGCACCGGCGGTGAGCACGAGATCGGCTTCGTCACGACCATCGCCTACAGCGGTTTCCTGATCGGCCCGCCGATGATCGGCGGCGTGGCGCACGTGACGAATCTCGAGGTGGCGATCGGTTTCGCGGGGCTCATCGCGGCGCTGATCATCCCGGTCGCACTCGGTGCGGCGGCTGCCCGTCGCCGCGAGGAGGCCAGGGCCGCGGCGTCGGCGCCGGTGCTGAACTCCTCCTGATCAGCTATTAGCAGGGTGAGCGACGGTCCGTGCGCGTATCGCGGTGACTACGCTCGAAAGGGTGTCCGTCGACAGCTCGCCAGAGAAGGCGAAAGCAGCCCCCCGTACCGGTGCGACCGCCGGCCTGCTGCCGCTGATCGTCATCGGCGTCCTGCTCGCCGTACTGGCCGCGGTGTTCCTGCTCTCACTGACCGCCGGTGACGACACCCCGGTCAACCTCTACGGCCTGACCGTGGCCAGGGTGCTCGCCGAGGTCGGCATGGTGCTGACCATCGGCTCCCTGCTGTTCGCCACGTTCATGGTGGCCCCGCAGCGCTCCGGTGTGCTCGACGTCAACGGCTACGCCGCCCTGCGCATCGCCGGCCTGGCCGCCACCCTGTGGTGTCTGGCCGCACTGGTCTCGCTGGTGTTCACCGAGGCGGACGCGATCAACAAACCCGTCGCCGAGGTGCTCAACGCCAACACGCTGATGACCCTGCTCGGCATCATCGAGCAGGCCAAGGCCTGGCTGATCACCGCGCTGGTGGCGCTGGTCGTCGCGGTCGGCACCCGGTTCGCGCTGTCCTGGGGCGCGACCGCGGCACTGTTCGCCCTGGCCGTCTTCGGCCTCACCCCGGTCGCGGTCACCGGACACTCCTCCAGCGGCGGTCAGCACGACCTGGCCACCAACAGCCTGCTGTTCCACCTGGTCGCCGCCTCGCTGTGGGTCGGTGGCCTGGTCGCGCTGCTGGTGTTCGGCCGGCGCGTCACGACCGGGCCCGCGCTGCGCCTGGCCGCTACCCGGTTCTCCGCGACCGCGCTGGTCTGCTGGATCGTGATGGCCGCCTCCGGCACGCTCAACGCCTGGGTGCGGCTGCCGGTCGACGAGCTGTTCAGCACCGAGTACGGCCTGCTGGTGGTGGCCAAGTCCGTCGCGCTGGTGGTGCTCGGCGGCTTCGGGTTCCTGCACCGGCAGCGGACGGTCTCGGCCATCGAGGCCGGTGGGTCGAGCAACCTGCTGGTGCGCCTGGCCGCGGTCGAGGTGCTGGTCATGTTCCTCACCATCGGCATCGCCGCGGCCCTGGCCAGGACCCCACCACCGGGGCTGAACTACCGGCCCGACCGGGTCGAGCTGCAGTTGGGCTATCCGCTCGACGGGCCGCCGACACTGTGGACGCTGCTCACCGACTGGCGGTTCGACCTCGTGTTCGGCACGGCGGCGATCGCGCTCGCGGTGCTCTACGTGCTCGGCGTTCGCCGGCTGCGCGCGCGGGGGGACGCCTGGCCGGTCGGGCGGACCGTCGCCTGGCTGCTCGGCTGCCTGGTGCTGCTGATGGCGACCTCGTCCGGGTTCGGGCGGTACGCGCCGGCCATGTTCAGCGTGCACATGGAAACCCACATGATGCTGTCCATGCTGGCACCGGTGCTGCTGGTGCTCGGCGGGCCGGTGTCGCTGGCGCTGCGGGCGCTGCCGGTGGCCGGTCGCGACGGCGCGCCCGGGCCGCGGGAGTGGCTGCTCGCGGCCGTTCGCTCGCCCGTGTCGAAGTTCCTCACCCATCCGGTGGTGGCGCTGGTCCTGTTCGTCGGTTCGTTCTACGTTCTGTATTTCTCCGGGCTGTTCGAGGTCGCCGTGGAGAAGCACTGGGCACACCTTCTTATGAATGCCCATTTCCTGATCGTGGGGTACCTGTTCTACTGGCCGGTGATCGGTGTCGACCCATCGCCGCGGCGGCTGCCGCACGTCGCCCGGCTCGGCATGGTGTTCGCCTCGCTGCCGTTCCACGCGTTCTTCGGCGTGATCATGATGGGCATGCAGACGGTCGTGGCCGCGCCGTTCTATCGGACCCTTGGCCTGCCGTGGGCCGCCGATCTGCTGGCTGACCAGCGCCTCGGCGGCGGTATCGCGTGGGCCGCCGGTGAGCTTCCGCTGCTGATCGTGCTGATCGCGCTGCTGGTGCAGTGGGCCAAGGCCGACGACCGCGAGGCCCGGCGCGCAGACCGGCGCGCCGACGACGACGGTGACGCCGACCGGACCGCCTACAACGCGATGCTGCGGAAGCTGTCCGGCGAGCCAGGCGACGACAAGCTCCAGGAAGACGAACCCGGCCAGCAGCAGGCCGACGCCCAGGGTGACCGAACCTGAGGCCACCCGGCCCAGTAGCAGAACCCACCGACATTTCCCGCCGCGCCACCCCCGTCTCGACCCCAGTTGTCCACAACCACCCCACTTGTCCACAGCCAGGCGGTTCCCCGCCGCGCACCGCGCCCCGTCCGGGCACTGTGGTCCTTGTCCGCGGCACACCCCGCGCCGCGGCCAGGAGCGAGGGAGCAGGCCCATGTTCGAGACGTACGTGACGGTGGCCGGTCGGGTCATCACCGTGCCGCAGCGCCACACGTTCGCCAGCGGCGATCGCAAGACCAGCTTCCGGCTGATGTCGGTTGAGCGCCGGTTCAACCGGGAGACCAGGGAATGGTCCGACGGCGATCGCCTGTTCGTGGCCGTCAACTGTTGGCGAAGGCTGGCCGACGGCGTGGCCAACTCGGTGGCCAAGGGAGACAACGTGGTGGTCGCCGGCCGGCTCTACGTCCGCCAGTACACGACCGAGGGCGGCGACCGGCGTGAGACCTTCGAGCTCGACGCCAGGGCCATCGGCCCCGACCTCGCCTGGTGCACGGTGGTCGTCGAGCGACCGGCCCAGCCGCTGACCGAGGCGAATATCGGTCTGCCAGGGGAGGAGGTGGTCACCCAGCAGGCCGCCTGACCCGGTTCCCGTGGCGCTTCGGCGGGCGGGTATACCCTCCGGTGACGCCAGCCGGTGGCAGATCCTCGGCGCAGTTGCGGCACACCGCGGTCACGGCCGAGTGCGGACCGCTCTACGATCGCGGCCATGGCCGAGTTCATCTACACCATGAAAAAGGTGCGCAAGGCGCACGGGGACAAGGTCATCCTGGATGACGTGACCACTGGTTTCTATCCCGGGGCGAAGATCGGCGTTGTCGGTCCGAACGGTGCGGGAAAGTCCAGCGTGCTACGGATCATGGCGGGATTGGACCAGCCCAACAACGGCGAGGCATTCCTGGCCCCTGGCGCGACGGTCGGCATCCTGCAGCAGGAGCCGCCCCTCAACGAGGACAAGACCGTCCTGGGCAACGTCGAGGAGGGGGTCGGCGAGATCAAGCAGAAGCTCGACCGCTTCAACGAGATCGCCGAGAAGATGGCGACCGACTACTCCGACGCACTCATGGAGGAGATGGGCGGACTTCAGGAGGATCTCGACCACGCCGACGCCTGGGACCTGGACTCCCAGCTGGAGCAGGCGATGGACGCGTTGCGGTGCCCGCCGCCCGACGCGGACGTCAAGGTGCTCTCCGGTGGTGAACGCCGCCGGGTGGCGCTGTGCAAGCTCCTGCTGGCCAAGCCCGACCTGTTGTTGCTGGACGAGCCGACCAACCACCTGGACGCCGAGAGCGTGCTCTGGCTCGAACAGCACCTGGCCCAGTACCCGGGTGCCGTTCTCGCCGTCACCCACGACCGGTACTTCCTGGACAACCTCTCGCAGTGGATCATGGAGCTCGACCGCGGGCGAGCCCATCCCTACGAGGGCAACTACTCGGTCTACCTGGAGAAGAAGGCCGAGCGCTTGGCGGTCCAGGGCAAGAAGGACCAGAAGCTGCAGAAGCGGCTCAAGGACGAGCTGGCCTGGGTGCGGTCCAACGCCAAGGCACGCCAGACCAAGTCCAGGGCACGCCTTGACCGCTACGAGGAGATGGCCGCGGAGGCCGACCGCACCCGCAAGCTCGACTTCGAGGAGATCCAGATCCCGCCGGGGCCCCGGCTGGGCAGCGTGGTCGTCGAGGTCGAGAACCTGCGCAAGGGTTTCGGCGACCGGACGCTGATCGACGGCCTGTCGTTCGACCTGCCGCGCAACGGGATTATCGGCGTGATCGGACCGAACGGGGTCGGTAAGACGACGCTGTTCAAGACGATCGTCGGCCTGGAGCAGCCGGATTCGGGCAAGGTCAGGGTCGGCGACACGGTGAAGCTGTCGTACGTGGATCAGGAACGGGGCGGTATCGACCCGAAGAAGAACGTGTGGGAGGTGGTGTCGGAAGGGCTGGACTACATCCACGTCGGCCAGGTCGAAATGCCCTCCCGCGCCTACGTGAGCGCGTTCGGGTTCAAGGGAACCGACCAGCAGAAGCCGGCCGGAGTGCTCTCCGGGGGCGAGCGCAACCGGCTCAACCTGGCGCTCACGCTCAAGCAGGGCGGCAACCTGATCCTGCTGGACGAGCCGACAAACGACCTGGACGTGGAGACCCTCGGTTCACTCGAGAACGCGTTGGAGCAGTTCCCGGGCTGTGCCGTGGTCATCTCCCACGATCGGTGGTTCCTTGATCGGGTCGCGACGCATATCCTCGCGTGGGAAGGAACTGAGGACAATCCCGGCAAGTGGTACTGGTTCGAAGGCAACTTCGAGGGCTACGAGAAGAACAAGATCGAGCGTCTTGGTGAGGAAGCCGCACGTCCGCATCGGGTCACCTACCGCAAGCTGACTCGGGACTAGGTTGGGGGTTCCGGTGGTGGCGGCCTTGGACGAGGTGCCGGCGGCCCGCGGTCTCGGAGAGTGCGTCGCACTCCTCCGGTCGGCCGAGGCGTTGCGGTTGAGCGCCCCGGAACTCGCCGTCCAACTGGTCCGCCGTGCCCTCGTGATCAGTGCCACCGACTCGGCCGACGCCGAAGCCGCCGACCAGGCCAGGTCGCTGGCCATGCGGGCGCGGGCCATCCTGGCCGGCGGACTCGTGCGGATCAGCCACTACGTCGACGCGGTCGAGCCCGCGCTCGCGGCGCTCGTCCTCGCGGAGAGCGCGGGCGAGGACGAACTCGCCACCTCCGTGCGGCTCGACCTCGCGGCCTGCGCCAGGGAGGTCGGCGAGCCGCTGCTGGGCTGCGCGCTGCTGCGGCCAGTGGTGGAGGCCGCGCGGTCCCGGCCGTCGGTGCGGGCCGTCGCGTTGAGCAGGCTGGTCGGCTGCACCGCGCACATCGGCCGCCGCGACGACGTGGAGGACGCGCTCGCCGAGGCCGACCGACTGCTCGGCCTGGACGACGGGCTCAACCCGGACGAGCGGCGGCTGGCGCGGGTCCGGCTGTCCGTGCGGACCGCCGCCTACCACCGTTGGTACGGCGACACCGAGGACGCGGTCGACGCCGCCCGGGAGGGCCTCGGTCAGCTGAACCGGCTGCGCGGCAGCCGGCCGGAGAACGCGCGGCTGCGCGCGCAGCTCGTGCTGGAGCTGGCGTGCGCGCTGCTGGACGACGGCGAGCTCGGCGAGGCGGAAACGATCGCCCAGCCACTGCTGGACGAGCCGGTGCGCGCGACCTCGGCCGCCGCGGTCGGGCAGCTGATGATGGCCGTGGCCACCCGGATCCACCTGCCGTCCGGCAGGGTCGAACGCGGCCGCGCGCTGCTCGATCAGGCCGTGCGGATCGGCGACCGCCACGGCCTGGACGGACTGCTTGCCGACGCACGAACCGCCGTGGCCCAACTCGACGAGCAGGCCGGCTTCCTCGGCGAGGCACTGGAGTCCTTCCGCGGCGCCCGGTCGGCCGAGCAACGCAGGCTGCGGGCAACCGCGAAGGCGGCCCGCCAGCTCCTGGTCACGGTGGGTGTCGCGCAGGACTGGGACGCGTCCGCGGCCACCGCGCTGCTGAGCAAGGTCACCCGCCAGCGCGCCTCGCCGGTGGCCGCCGTGTCGCCGATAGCCACCCCCTCGCCGACCGTTCCCGCCACGCCCACGGCACCCGCCCAGCCCGCCGTGCCTGCCACGCCAGCCGCGCCAGCTTTTCCTGCCACCTTCGCTGCGGCGGCCGCGCCTGCTGTGCCGGCTACGCCCGCTGCACACGCCGCGCCTGTTGTGCCCACGGCGCCTGCCCTCCCCGCCGCGCCTTCGGTGTCTGCCGCACACACTGCGCCCATAGCGCCTGCCGTGCCCGCTGTGCCTGCCGTGCCCGCTACATCCGCTGCGCCGGCTGTGCCTGCCACGCCCGCTGCGGCTGCCGCATATGGCGCGCCCGCTGTCCCCGCCGCACACGCAGCCGCGGCGGCGGGCGACGCGCTGGCCGTCCCCGCCATGCCAGCCGCGTACCCGGTGCCCGCCGTTCCACCCGCGCCTCCCGCATACGCCGGGCCCGCTGTGCCAACGGCCTCTGCTGTTCCCGGGCCCGATGTATCCGCGGCACATGTTGTGCCTCCCGCGGCGGCCGCGCTCGACGCACAGGCGGCGCACGCCTCGGCCGGCCCGGCCGAGACCGCCGGTGGCCTGCTCGACCGCGACGGCCTGTACCGGCGACTGCACGCGGTCCGCAACGGCGAACGCCCAGTCGCCCTGACGTTGGTCCGCCTGGCCGAGAACGGCACCCGGTCGGGCATCAACCTGACCGACCTGGCCGGCCTGGTTCGTGAGCTGGCCCCGGACAACGCGGAGCTGGCCCGCTCGGACGGCACCGAGCTGGCGGTCATCCTCCCGCGCACCACCAAGGATCAGGCCGAACAGTTCGCCAGGACGATCCGCGACACCGCGCTGCGCGCCGACTGGCTGACCCAGGCCAACGCGCAGAGCATCAGCACCGGCGTAGGCCAGTCCAGCCCCGACGCCCCCATGGTCGACGTCGGCGCACTGCTGACCTCGGCCCGCCACGCCCTGACCCCGGCCGAACCGCCCCGCCGGCCAGGCGAACGCACCCAGCCGGTACTCGCGACCGCGCGGACCGCCGAAGCCCTGGCCCAACTGCACGACACCGGCGACACCCTCCGCATCGGCCGCTCGATCATCAACTCCCTGAGCATCCCGGAAGGCAGCGGCGGCAAACGCCGCGCGGAGACCGGCACCCACCCCGCCCTCCCCACCGAGTCGCCGCGGCCGGCCCCGGCCGCCGACGGTCCGGAAGCCGTTCACGGTTCCTCCAGCGACGCGCCACTGCCGGACCACGACGCCACGGGCGTGACCCCCGACCCACCCCGATCCGTCGGCGAAACCGGGGGATACCGGCCGTTGGTCACGTTCCCGGCGACCCCCGACCCGGCCCCGCCACCGGACGACACCGTGGCCGGCGCGACCTCCGGATCGACCTACGCGGAGACCAGAGCCGAACTCGCCCGCATGATGTCCGCGCTGGAGTCCGGTGCCCTGCCCGAAACCCTGACCGAGGCACCACCACCCACGAGCGCCGAGACGTCGCCGGCGCCAGCACCGTCCGGATTGAGCACCTCGGCCGGCGGCCGGTGGTCGTTCGCCCCCGTCGGCGAGACGACCGCCACCACGCCCGCCGAGGACCACCTCCGCAACGGAGCCGCGTTACCCAGTCCACCCACGCAGTCGATCCCGACCCCGCCGGAGCCGACCGAGGTCCCCCAGCCACCACCGGGGCCCGAGGTACCGGAGCCGGACCCGCCCGACCCCATCCCGGTCCCGCCGGCCGAACCGGACCCCGCCCCGCGCACCGAGCCAAGCCCGGCACCGCCGCCGCCCGCCGGCCGGCGAGAACGCCGCGGTGAGCGGACCGGGGACTCCAGCACCCTCGCCGGCCTGCTGGCCGAGGCGCTCGTCGCCTACCAGGAGACCCGCGACGACGACGAGCGACTTGCCGACGGCCGGACCGGTCACCGGGACCACACCGACGGGTTGACCGACGTGCCGGGCCAACAGTGGTCCGACCAGCAGACCGACGGCCCCGCCGCCGCACCAGCCCCCGCCTCGACCGACCGCCAGCGACCTGACCACCTGGCAGGCGAGTCGGGCCAGTCGGGGGGCGAACCGACGCCCGGGTCGTGGGCTGACCGGCTTGCTGGACCGGACCCACAGCCGACCGATCCGCGCGTTGACCGGCCGGACCGGTCGCGTGCTGAGCGGTTGGGGCTGGGCGCGCACTCGACTGACCGTCAGGAGTCGTGGGCCGCACGGCTGGTGGGTGGGCCGAGTTCGCAGTCGACTGATCCGCAACCTGGTCAGCTGGTCGGGTCGTGGGCTGACCGGTTGGCCGCGGCGGATTCGTCGTCGACCGACCTTCATGCTGATCGGCCGGACCGGTCGCGCGCCGAGCGGCTTGGGTTGGACTCGGCGTCGGCTGACTCGCCGAGTTCGCGGCCGGACCGGTCGCGCGCCGAGCGGTTGGGGTTGGACTCGCCGTCGACCGATTCGCCGAGTTCGCGGCCGGACCGGTCGCCTGCCGAGCGGCTCGGGCCGGACTCGGTCTCGGCTGACTCGCTGAGTGCGCGGCCGGAGGAGTCCTGGCTCGAGCGGATGGTCGTCGGGCTGGACGCACAGTCGGTTGAGCGGGCGGCGGGGGCGTCGGGTCAACATCGACCCGACCGGCCGATCGGCACGCCGGACCGGTCATGGGATGATCGACCGGGCGCCGACGAGAGCGTGCCACCACCGGACACCGAGCAGCCAGGAACCACGCCCAACGAGGGGTTCGGGTCCTTCGATCGGTTGTTTGACTGGCGCTACCAGTCAGAGTCCGGACGGCATCGGTCACCTGAATGACCGTCCGCAGGCGCTCGTTCCCCCTTCTGGGCTCCTGCCACGGCCCAGCCAGACGATCCGTTTATGGTGTGCATGCCTGTGGCACACCGACGTGCCGCCAATAGTGGAGTCGCGTAGATGACCTCGACCGGAACCCGGAACCCCGCGAACACGACCGGTCACGGAGCCGGCGCCATCGACGGTCCGGAATCCCCGGAACAGACCCGGGACGAACTCATCGAGCAGGCCGCGGCGGCCGCTTCGGATCTTGCCGATCTCATCCGGCTCTACTACCGGTACATTCCGCCAGAAGAGGTCATCGACCACGATGCGGTGGACTTGGTGGGCACGGTGCGTACGCATCGTCGGCTCGCTGAGCAGCGGGTGCCCGGCCGCCCCGCGATCCGGGTGTTCAATCCGGACAACACCACCGACGGCTGGTCCACCGGCGGCACCGTCGTCCAGCTGGTCACCGACGACATGCCCTACCTGGTCGAGTCCGTCACCGCCGAGCTCGTGCGCGGCGGCCTCCAGATCCACCGCGTCGTGCACCCGATCGTCGTGGTCCGCCGGGACGCCGTCGGCGGGCTGCGGGAGGTGCTGCCGAGCGCGGAGGCCGACGACCCCCCTTCCGACGCGATCGCGGAAAGTTGGATGTCGATCGAGGTCGACCTCATCACCGACGCCAACCGCGGCCGGGAGATCGAGTCCGGCCTGCACTCGGTGCTCAACGACGTCCGCGAGGTCGTCGAGGACACCGCCAAGATGGCCGGCACCGCCCTCGCGCTCGCCGACCAGCTCGAAGGGCAACCACCGGTCGACGCGAGCCAGTCGGTCGAGGGCGCGGCGCTGCTGCGCTGGCTCGCTGACGGGCACTTCACCTTCCTCGGCTATCGCCATTACGAGCTCGTCGGCGGCGAGCGGCTCGCCCTGCGCGCCTCGCTGGCCAGCGGCCTTGGCGTGCTCCGCCGCGACAGCCTCGCCGAGCGCACGCTCCCCGCCAGTCCCAACACGCTGAGCCACGCGCTGTCCGCCGAACTGCTCGTACTCACCGAGGCCAGCGAGCCCTCCAGCGTCCACCGATCGACGTACCCGTACTACGTCGGCGTGAAGATGTTCGACACGGACGGCAATGTCACCGGCGAGCACCGGTTCCTCGGCGTCTTCACGATCAACGCGCTGCACGAGGACGTGCTCGACATCCCCGTCGTCGGTCGCCGGGTGCGGGCGGTCATCCACCGCGCCGGGTTCCCGCTCGGCTCGTACACCGGTCAACGGATGCTCGAGGTCATCCAGAACTGGCCCCGCTCGGAGCTGTTCTCCACCAGCACCGACAACCTCTACCAGACCACCACCGGCGTGATCGCCCTCGCCGACCGCAGGCGACTGCGGCTGTTCCTGCGCCGCGACCCCTACGGCCGCTTCTACTCCTGCCTGGTCTTCCTTCCCCGCGACCGCTACACCACGACCTCCCGCATCGCCATGCAGGAGGTGCTGCTCGACGAGCTCGGCGGCAAGGACCTCGAGTTCTCCACCCGAATCGGGGAGACCTCACTGGCACAGGTGCACTTCACCGTGCACACCGTCGATCCCGAACACGCCGTCGACGCCGACGTCGCCCGCATCCAGGCCAGGATGACCGAGGCGGTGCGCACCTGGGACGACCGCCTGGTCGAGGCCGTGTTCGCCGAACAGCGCGAACTGCTCGCCGAGGGCACCAACGACCAGACCGTGACCGTCGGCGCCGAGTCGGCCACCGAACAGGGCCAGCGCTTCGCCGGCGTGTTCCCCGAGGGCTACAAGGAGGACTTCGACGCCACCGCGGCACTCGCCGACCTGCGCCGCCTCGAACGCCTGCGGCACACCGGCGACATGGACCTCTCGTTCTACGAGCCGGCCAACGCCGAACCGGGGGAGCGCCGCTTCAAGCTCTACCTGTCCGGCCACGGCGTCACCCTCTCCCAGGTCCTGCCCGTCCTCCAGCAGATGGGCATCGAGGTCGTCGACGAGCGCCCGTATGACCTGTACTTCGAGGACGACACCAAGTGGTGGATCTACGACTTCGGCCTGCGCGTCGACCCGGCCGTGGTCGAGGGCCTCTCGATGGCGGAACGGGCCGAGCAGCGCGCCGAGTTCGAGCAGGCGTTCGCCGCGATCTGGCGCGGGGACGCCGAATCCGACCGGTTCAACTCGCTGGTCCTGCGCGCCGGGCTGACCTGGCGCCAGGCCACCCTGCTGCGCGCCTACGCCCGCTACCTGCGCCAGGCCGGCACCCCGTACTCCACCGAGTACATCGAGGACGCCGTGCTCGGCCACACCGACGTGGCCACCGCGCTGGTCGACCTGTTCGAGACCCGCTGCGACCCCGGCCTCGCCGACCAGCAGCGCCGTGAGGCGGTCGACGACCAGGTCGCCAGGATCACCGCCATGATCGACGAGGTCACCAGCCTCGACGCCGACCGCATCCTGCGCAGCTTCCTCAACCTGATCTGCGCGACGCTGCGCTCCAACTACCGGGTCCGCGACGCCGAGGGCCGCCCGCGCGCCTACCTCGCGATCAAGCTCGACCCGCACCTGGTGCCCGACCTGCCGCAGCCGCGCCCGAAGTTCGAGATCTTCGTCTACTCCCCCCGGTTCGAGGGCGTGCACCTGCGCTTCGGCTCGGTGGCCCGCGGCGGGCTGCGCTGGTCGGACCGCCGGGAGGACTTCCGCACCGAGATCCTGGGCCTGGTCAAGGCCCAGGCGGTGAAGAACGCGGTCATCGTCCCGGTCGGCGCCAAGGGCGGCTTCGTGCTCAAACGCCCGCCCGCGCCCACCGGCGAGCCGGGGCCCGACCGCGAGGCGCACCAGGCCGAGGGCGTGGCCTGCTACCGGATGTTCATCTCCGGCATGCTCGACCTGACCGACAACCTGCGCGAGGGCGAGGTGCTGCCGGCCAAGGACGTCGTGCGCTACGACGGCGACGACACCTACCTCGTGGTGGCCGCCGACAAGGGCACCGCGACCTTCTCCGACATCGCCAACGAGGTCGCCGCCAGCTACGGCTTCTGGCTCGGCGACGCGTTCGCCTCCGGCGGCTCCATCGGCTACGACCACAAGGCCATGGGCATCACCGCCCGCGGCGCGTGGGAGAGCGTCAAGCGACACTTCCGCGAACTGGGCAAGGACACCCAGACCGAGGATCTCACCGTCGTGGGCATCGGCGACATGGCAGGCGACGTCTTCGGCAACGGGATGCTGCTCTCCGAGCACATCGGCCTGGTCGCCGCGTTCAACCACCTGCACGTGTTCATCGACCCGAACCCGGACCCGGCCATCTCCTACGCCGAGCGGCGACGGTTGTTCGAACTGCCCCGCTCCAGCTGGGACGACTACAACCGCTCGCTGATCAGCGAGGGCGGCGGGGTGTGGCCGCGCACGCTCAAGGCGATCCCGATCAGTGAGCAGGCGCGAGTCGCCCTCGGACTTCCCGAGGGCACCAGGAAGCTCCCGCCCCCGGACCTGATGAAGGCGATCCTGCTGGCCGAGGTCGACCTGCTGTGGAACGGCGGCATCGGCACCTACGTCAAGGCGAGCACCGAGACCAACGCCGAGGTCGGCGACAAGGCCAACGACCCGGTCCGGGTCAACGGCGCCGACCTGCGGGTCAAGGTCGTCGGCGAGGGCGGCAACCTCGGGCTCACCCAGCGCGGTCGCGTCGAGTTCGCCAGGGCAGGCGGCAAGGTCAACACCGACGCGCTGGACAACTCCGCCGGGGTGGACTGCTCCGATCACGAGGTCAACATCAAGATCCTGCTCGACCAGCTGGTCACCCAGGGCGTGCTGTCCGGCGAGCAGCGCACCGAGCTGCTGGTGTCGATGACCGACGAGGTCGCCGACCTGGTCCTCGCGGACAACTACAGCCAGAACGCCGTGCTCGGCGTGAGCCGCGCGCACGCGGTGTCGATGCTGACCGTGTTGGCCCGCCTGGTCACCCATCTGGAGAAGCACGCCGGCCTGGACCGCGAGCTCGAGGCGCTGCCGTCGATCGCCCGCTTCCGCGAGATGGACAAGGCGGGCACCGGGCTGTCCTCGCCGGAGCTCGCGACGCTGCTCGCGCACGTCAAGCTCTCGCTCAAGGAGGAGGTGCTGGCCAGCGAGCTGCCCGACGCCGACGTGTTCGCCAGGCAGCTGCCCGGCTACTTCCCGAGCGAGCTGCGGGAGAAGTTCGCCGACGCGATCGGCCGCCACCCGCTGCGCCGCCAGATCACCACGACGCTGGTGGTCAACGAGGTGGTCGACGGCGGGGGCGTGTCGTATGCCTTCCGGCTGGCCGAGGAGATGAACGCGACCGCGACCGACGCGGTGCGCGCATTCACCTCGGTCACCGCGATCTTCGACCTGAAGGCGTTGTGGCGCGACGTGCGCACGCTGGACAACGTGGTGGCCACCGACGTCGCCGACAGCATGGTGCTGGAGAGCAGGCGGCTGCTGGACCGCGCGTCGCGCTGGCTGCTGTCCAACCGGCCCCAGCCACTCGCGGTCGGCGCGGAGATCAACCGGTTCCGGCGCGTGGTCGCCGAGCTCGCGCCGGAGGTCAGCACGCTGCTGCGCGGCGCGGAGCGGGACAACGTGGCCGAGCACGCGGAGCGGCTCATCGGCCACGGCGTGCCGGGGGTGCTCGCGACCAGGGCGGCCGCGCTGCTCAACGGGTACTCGCTGCTGGACATCACCGAGGTCTCCGAGCTCGCCGAGCGTGACGCGGGCCTGGACACCGAGCGCAGCCCACGGGAGACCGCCGAGCTGTACTACGCGCTGTCCGATCACCTCAGTATCGACACCATGCTGACCTCGATCAGCGCGCTGGAGCGCGGCAACCGCTGGCACGCGCTCGCCCGGCTCGCGCTGCGCGACGACCTGTACTCGTCGTTGCGGGCGATCACGCTGGATGTGTTGCGGCAGAGCGATCCCGGCACCTCTGCGGACGAGAAGATCGCGAACTGGGAGCACACCAACTCCTCGCGGTTGGCGCGTTCGCGGATGTCACTGGAGGAGATCCGCCGGGTGGCGCGGCTGGATCTGGCGACACTGTCGGTGGCCGCCCGGCAGGTGCGCAGTATGGTCCGTTAGTGAACGAGCGGGCGAACACAACGTTGATACCGGGCCATAGCGCGTGGCACCGAGCCTGCGAGGGGGCGTCGTGGGCGTGTACGTAGCCGAGGTTCGGCCGCGGTGGTCGGACATGGACGTGTACGGGCACGTGAACCATGCCAACACCGTGACGCTGATCGAGGAGGCGCGGGTCGCGCTGCTGTTCGGCGAGGCGGCCGGCTACGCCGGGGCGGAGGAGCTCGCGAAGGGCGTGGTGGTGGCGCGGATCGTGGTCGACTACCACGCGCCGCTGGTGGCCAACGGAAAGCCGATCCGGGTGGCGCTGTCCGTGCGGGAGATGCGCAACGCGATGTTCACCATGGACTATGAGGTCCACAGTGGACCGTCGGAGTCCGATCCGGTCGCGGTCACCGCGGAGACCCTGCTCGTGCCCTATGACCTGGCGAGCGGTCGACCGCGTCGGATGTCGGAGGCGGAGAAGGATTTCCTCGCCGCCTGGCGCAGTGGGAGCAATGGTGCCTGAGCTGGAGTTCATCGAGCAGTCCGAGCGTGACGACCTCGGCGCGTTCGTCGCCCGCGCGGTCCGCCTGGACGGCCAGACCGTGGTGCGGCTGCGCAACCGGGACGACGACCGGATCGACTCGTGGGTCGCGACGCCCTTCGACGTGCTGGCCACCCGGACCGTGCGCGGCCGGGTCAGGCCGGCGGACGTGACGGTGTCGGGCAACGAGCTGCTCGCGGCGCTGGCGGTCTCGCGCGGTGACCGGATCGACCCCGGGCCGGTGCTGGACATCCAGTGGCGCTCGGCGTTGCCGCCCCAGGCGCACTGGCAGGTGGTGGAGTCGCTGCCGGCGAAGGTGGTCACCGAGCTGGCCGACCGCGGCCTGGAGCTGGCGCGGGAGAACGCCGGCCCGCACGGCACGCCGCCGGCGTCGCTGCTGGACCAGACGGTGCTCACGGTCAGCGGGGACGGCCTGGAGGTCAAGATCCCGCTGCGGTGCCTGTTCGCCATGTCCGGCATGGGATTCCTGGGCACCGGGACCGCCGACGAGCACGTCCGGGTGACCGCCACGGACGCCTGGCTGCGGATCGACGCGCGCTACGGCGCGGTCGTCCGGCGACGGCACGCGTTGTTGCCCCTGCTGGTGTAGCCCGTTCGCGTGGCACCATGTGGGTGAACCGGTTGCCGAATCCTTACGGATCGGCGACCGGGGTGACCCTGGTGGCGGTTCGAGGAGTCCAATGCCCATGAGCGACGACGACGACCCGGCCCGCGGTTTCCTGGACCAGACCGTCCCGAAGGACGACGTGTGGGCGGGGCGGGAGCCCGAGGACGGCCCGGCGCGGCCCCGGCACGTGGCGTATCCGAGCGAGCCGGACAGCATGCGCACGGCCAAGGAACGGCGCAAGGACACGATCAGGAACGCGGCGTGGACCTTCGGCCCGAGCGTGGCCTACCTGGCCGGATCGGCCGCCTTCGCCGGCTCGGCGAGCGCCGCCGAGCCCGAACCCGAGCCGGACATCGACCTGGACATGGGCGGCGTCGGCGAGATCGGCAGCGGTTTCTGACCTTCACATCCGCCCCTGCCCGATGCGAACGCAAATCCCCCCGCGCACACTCACCCGCACTCGCCCTGGGGGACCCCTTGTCTTAAGGCTAGCGGCTTGCACCGACAGTTCTGGCCGGGTCGCGCCGCCGCCGAGCTGCCCGCCGGCGGCGCGGGCCGCTCAGACCAGCCAGGCGGCGGTGTCCGGCGGCAGGGAACCGTCCGCCAGCGGCCCGCTCGACAACAGCACCTCACCCGGCGGCAACGGCACCACGGCCGCCGACGTGTTCAGCGCGCAGATCAACCCGCCACCCTTACGCCGGTACGCGAAACACCCCTCGGGCGCCCCGTACCACTCCAACGTCTCCCCGGCGAACCCCGCGTGCGTGTTCCGCAACTCCAACGCCTGCCGGTACAACGACAACGTCGAGTCCGCGTCCTCCAACTGCCGCTCAACGGTCAGCGACGCCCACTCCGCCGGCATCGGCAGCCAGGTCTGCGCCTCGGTCGAGAAGCCGAACGGCGCGGTGTCGCCCTCCCATGGCAGCGGCACCCGGCACAGATCCCGGCCGCGATCGGTATGCCCGGAACGCACCCACTTCGGATCCTGTAGCGCCCAGTCCGGCAGGTCCACGTTCGGCAACCCGAGCTCCGCGCCGTTGTACACGTACACCACGCCCGGCAGTGCCAGCTCGACCAACGCCATCGCCCGCGCCCGCGCGGTCCCCACCTCGCCGCCGCCGTAGCGGCTCACCTCGCGCCACACGTCGTGGTTGGACAACGTCCACGTCGGCGGCGCGCCCGCGGTCGCCGCCGCGCTCAGGGACTCCTCGATCGTCGTGCGCACCTGGGCGGCGTCGAACTCGGTCAGCACCAGGCGGAAGTTGAAGCCGAGGTGTAACTCGTCGGGGCGCAGGTACCTGGCGAGCCGCTCGTTGTCGGTCACCCAGACCTCGCCGACGGCCATCGCGTTCGGGTAGCCGTCGAGCACCTTGCGAATCATCCGATGAATGTCGTGCACGCCGTCGTCGTCGAAGCGGGGGTCGAAGTACGGCGACGGGCCGAGCACGCCGGCCGCGCGCAGGTCCATGTCCGGCAGCCCGGCCGGCTTGGCCATGCCGTGGGCCACGTCGATGCGGAACCCGTCCACCCCACGGTCCAGCCAGAACCGCAGCGTGTGCTCCAGGTCCTCGCGCACCTCGCCGTTGTCCCAGTTCAGGTCCGGCTGCGCGGGATCGAACAGGTGCAGGTACCACTGACCGTCGGTCACCCTGGTCCACGCCGGCCCGCCGAACACGCTCAGCCAGTTGTTCGGCGGCTGGTCACCGGCCCCGTCGCGGAAGATGTACCGGTCGCGCTCCGGCCCGTACGGCGCGCCCCGCAGCGCCTCGCCGAACCAGGGGTGCTGGTCGCTGGTGTGGTTGGGGACCAGGTCGACGGTGACCCGGATGCCGTGCTGGTGGGCGTCGGCGATCAGCCGGTCGAACGCGTCCAGGTCACCGAACAGCGGGTCGACGTCGCGCGGGTCGGCCACGTCGTAGCCGTGGTCGGCCATGGGCGAGCGGAAGAACGGGGTGAGCCACAACGCGTCGACGCCGAGCAGCTCAAGGTAGCCGAGCCGGGCGCGGATCCCCTCCAGGTCGCCGACGCCGTCGCCGTCCGAGTCCGCGAACGAGCGCACGTACACCTGGTAGAAGACCGCTCCACGCCACCAGTCGGACTCCTGGCCGGCCTCACCTGTTCTACGCACGATGGGTCATCCTGCCATCTGTCGACCGCCGGGTAGCGCGATTACGCTCACGTCCAGCTGTTCATCAGGCTGTTGGCGGCCATCTCCAGGTAGGACCACAGCTGTTCGCGGTGCTCAGCCGACAGCCCGGCCTCGTCCACCGCGATCCGCATGCACCGCAGCCACGCGTCCCGCTCGATGGGACCGACGGTGAACGGCTGGTGCCGCATCCGCAGCCGGGGGTGTCCGCGTCGCTCGGAGTAGGTGTGCGGGCCGCCCCAGTACTGCATCAGGAACAGCCGCAGCCGCTCCTCGGCCGGACCGAGGTCCTGCTCGGGATACAGCGGCCGGAGCACCTCGTCGTCGGCGACCTCCTGGTAGAACCGGCCGACGATGCGGGAGAAGACCTCTTCGCCGCCGACGGCCTGGTAGAAGTTCACTGTCTCGGGTGTCGCCACGTCTCCATCCTCGCATTTCCGCTCATACTTCCGACGCGGGGAAGCCCCGCGCGCCCGGACCACGGATGCCGGCGTCCTCGAACGCCTCCATCACCTTCGCCCGCAGTGCCCGCTGCACGGCCCACTGCCGGCCGGGCCGGGTCTTGACGGTCAGGCGCATCGTGATGCCCTCCGCCGCGCTGACCCGCTCCACCCCGAGCACCTCCGGCGGCTCGAGCATGTCCTCGGAGATCTCGCTCTCGATCGCCTGGGCGACCCGGCCGAGGATCTCGGTGGCCTGCCCGACGTCGGCGCCGTAGCCGATCGGCACGTCCACCACGGCCACCGCGAAGCCCTGGCTGGAGTTGCCGACCCGCAGGATCTCCCCGTTGCGGACGTACCAGACCGTGCCGTTGACATCGCGCAGCGTGGTGATCCGCAGGCCGACCGCCTCGACCGTGCCGCTGGCCTCGCCGACGTCGACGACGTCGCCGACGCCGTACTGGTCCTCGAGCATCATGAACACGCCCGACAGGAAGTCCCGGACCAGGTTCTGCGCGCCGAACCCGATCGCCACTCCGAAGATACCCGCGGAGGCGAGCACCGGAGCCAGGTCAACACCCAGCTCGCCGAGGACCATCATGAAGGCGAGCCCGAACACGATCACCGAGACGATCGACTTGAACACCGAGCCGATCGTCTTCGCCCGCTGCGCCCGCCGCTCCGAGAGCAGTTGGCCGAGCGCCTGGGGCGCGCGCTCGCGCAGCGGCCGCAGCAGGGCCGGGATCTTGCCGCCGTCGTTGTCCCTGGTGAGCCTGTTGATCAACCGGTGGATCAGCGTCCGGATGACGAACGCGACCACCAGGATCAGCAGGATGGTCAGTGGAGTGGCGAGCAACCAGTGTGCCGAGGAGGCCAGCCACTGGTTGTCGGTGACATTGAGGACTGCTCTGCACCAGCTGTCGCCTTCCGCGCATTCCCCTGGCTGCAGGGAGAGCGGCTCGCCGTCAATCACGGGGACGACGATAGTGCTGTTGTGAGGGAGGATGTTCATCAGATCTTTGTGAGGTGAAGCCGGACACGTTATGCAACACACGTGCGTTACAGGGGTGATCTGTGGTCTGCTAAGACCGCCGAACTGGTGGAGGTGGTCGCGTGCCAGGCCGACATCCGACCCCGATCGGCGCAGCCAGAGGGCTGACGCCGCGGACCCAGGCGCGTCCGAATTCGTCCGCGTCAGCGTCGGATATCGGTGCCCACGAGCAGTCCCACGGCCCGCCGGCCTGGGGACGTCGCCGGGTGCTCCTGCTCAACGCCACCTTCGAGCCGCTCACCGCGCTCCCGTTGAGACGCGCGGTCGTGCTGGTCGTCTGCGGCAAGGCCGAGGTCGTCCACGGCGATCCGAGCGGGTTGGTGCTGCACTCGGCCGCCGACGCCGTGCTGGTGCCGTCAGTGATCCGGTTGAGCACCTTCGTCCGGGTGCCCTACCGCGCGCGCGTCCCGCTCACCAGAGCCGGCCTCATGCATCGTGACCGGTACCGGTGTGCCTACTGCGGTGCGCGGGCGGAGACGATCGACCATGTCATCCCGCGCAGCCGGGGTGGCGAGCACACCTGGCAGAACTGCGTCGCGTGCTGCGTGAAGTGCAACCACCACAAGGCGGACAAGTTGCTGGCCGAACTCGGCTGGCGGCTGCGGATGGTGCCAAGAGCCCCGCGCGGGGTGCACTGGCGCCTGTTGGCCGGCGTCGTCGACGCCGACCCGCAGTGGTTGCCCTACCTCGGCGAGCCAGCGGCCTGAAGGCTACTCAGACGGTGACGCGAGTGCCTCGGGTCACTCGGGTGCCCCTGGTCACCCTGGTTCCGGCGGTGACCCGCGTACCGCGAGTGACGCGAGTGCCCCGCGTGACCCTGGTGCCGAGGGCGTCAACCGACTCGTGCTGGTCCGAAAGGGTGAACGTGGACGCGGAAGCGCTCATGGTGCACGTGGTCATTACGGGTACTCCTCGGCTGGTGGCGCACGGAGCGTGCGGATGAGGGGTGCGCAAGGGCCGGACAGGTGAAAACTAGGAGCTGTCACTGTAACCGACAAGACCGGGACGGTGACGATGCCCGCACAATTCGGCACATAGGCCGTTCGCAACGCGGAGTTGGCCCTTCTGCCAGACGCCGGCGGCCCTCCAGTGGCCCAGACCGGTTGCCGACGCTGTCGTAACGGTCACCGAACGCGCCGGTCATTCCTGGTGAGACCTTGCCCGATGCCGGGCTGTCAGCGGAGATCGGTAGGCTGTCGCGCGTGAACGTCGTGGAGACCCTTCTCGTCTACGCGGTGATCCCGCTCGCCATTTACGGCGTGGTCGCCCTCCTGACGCTGCGCGACAAGCGCGTGCGTAACCCGAGGTACCGGCCTGGGCAGCCATGGGACTACCCACCGGTGTGGTGGACCGCGAACCCGGCAGGGGTCGACGGGCAGTCCGCCGCCGTGCCGTCGGGCGGCGGCAAGGCGAAGCGCACGGCCAAGGGAGGCGCTCGTGGCAGCTGGTGATGTGGTCCTGTCCTCCGGGGCACCCGGCGAGATCCTCGCCGAGGACCCCGAGCACGGCTATGGCGCGGTGGTCACGGCCAGCGGCCGGGTCTCGGTGGCGCGCGAGTTCGCGCCGGTGGCCTCCGAGGTGCCGTTCAACTCCATGCAGCTGGCCCGCCTCGACGAGGCGCTGACGCTCTCGGCGCGCACCACGGGCCTCGGCTTCAGTGTCTACCTCGGCGACCTCGGCGACGACTCCCGCGAGACGGCCGAGGGCCTGCACGCCCAGTCCGGCGAGAACGCCGCGGCCGCGGTGCTGCTGGCGGTGTCCCCGGCCCAGCGCCGGGTCGAGATCGTCACCGGCGCCGACTCCACCCGCAGACTGCCCGACCGCGGCTGCAACCTGGCCGTGATGAGCATGGTCGCCTCCTTCAAGGAGGGCGACCTGGTCGGCGGCCTGGTGTCCGGCCTACGCATGCTGTGCGACCAGGCAGGCCCAGCCCCCAAACGCTGACCCCAAACCGCACTCCCGAAACGCCGCGAGCCCCAGGCCCGCGGCGTTTCGCCGTCCGCGAGCCCAACACTCGAAACACGCGAGTCTGACGCTCCGAACACGCGAGTCCAACGCTCAGGACATGTCGGGAGCGTTGGACTCGCGTGTCGGGAAGGTTGGACTCGCGAGTTCAGGTGCGGTCGGTGGCGCGGGCGGCGAGGGCGCGCAGGATGCCGGCGCGGCCTTCGGAGACCAGGCGGCGTAGCGCAGGCGGGTCGGTGTGCTCGGCCAGCCAGGCGTCGGCCGCGTCGACGGTGTCCTGGGTGATCGCCCAGGACGGGAACAGGCCGGTCGCCACCGGCTGGGCGCGCTCGCTGGACCGGCGCCGCCACACGTCCGCCACGTCGGCGAAATACCTCGGCACGTACGACGTGAGCAGCGCGCGCTGCGCGGGGTGTGCGAAGCCGGCGATGATCGACTCGTTGATCGCGTTCGGCAGCTCGTCGTCGTGTACCGCCCGTCGCCAGGCCTCCGCCTTGGCCTCCTCGGTCGGCCGCAGCGCACGGGCCCGCTCCGCGTGCCGGTTGCCGGTGGCCGTGGAGTCCGCGGTCAGCGCGTCCTCGACCTCCTGCTCGGTCGCCGCGCCGTGGGCCACCAGCGCGTGCAGCAGCCGCCACCGCAGGTCCGTGTCGACGACCAGACCGGCCAGCGGCGCCGACCCGTCCAGCCAGCCGCGCACCACGGCCACCTTGGCGTCGTCGAGCACCGACCCGGCCAGCGCGTTGACCAGCGCCAGCTGGTGGTCGGACCCCGGCGGCACGGACGAGGCCAGCGACAGCAGCCGGTCGGTGAGCAGCTGCCAGCCCTGCGCCGTCCACGACGGGTCGGCGTAGGCGGCGATCGCGGTCTGGGCCTGCAGCAGCAACCGCTGCACCACGCCGACCTCGGTCTCGGCCGGCAGCCCGTGGCACACCAGGCGCACGAAGTCGCGGGCCTTCAGCTCGGCCTCGCGGGTCATCTCCCAGGCCGCCGACCAGCACAGCGTGCGCGGCAGCGGCTCGCTGATGTCGCCGATCCGCTCGACCAGCGTGGCCAGCGAGTCCGGGTCCAGCCGCATCGTGCAGTAGCTCAGGTCGTCGTCGTTGATCAGCAGCAGCTTGCCGCGCTGGACGCCGATCAGGTCGGACACCTCGGTGCGCTCCCCGGCGACGTCGATCTCCGCCCGGTGGGTGCGCACCAGCTTGCCGTCCGCGTCGTCGTACACCCCGACGGCCACCCGGTGGGTACGCAGCTCACCGGCGCCCGGCCGGGCCCCGCTCTGGGTGATCGTGAAGGAGGTGAACGCGCCGCTGTCGTCGACCTCGAACTCCGGTCGCAGCGTGTTCAGACCGGTGGTCTCCAGCCACTGCGCGCTCCACCACGACAGGTCGCGCCCGGAGGCCTCCTCCAGCGCGGCCAGCAGGTCGGCCAGCGTCGCGTTGCCCCAGGCGTGCTTGGCGAAGTACACCCGCAGACCGGACAGGAAGTTGTCCAGACCGACGTAGGCGACCAGCTGCTTGAGCACGCTGGCGCCCTTGGCGTAGGTGATGCCGTCGAAGTTGACCTCGACCGCCTGCAGGTCGGGGATGTCCGCGGCCACCGGGTGGGTCGACGGCAGCTGGTCCTGGCGGTAGGCCCAGGACTTCTCGATGTTGGCGAAGCTGGTCCACGCGTGCACGTACTCGGTGGCCCCGGCCTGGGCCAGCACGCTCGCGAAGGTGGCGAACGACTCGTTCAGCCACAGGTCGTCCCACCAGCGCATGGTCACCAGGTCGCCGAACCACATGTGCGCCATCTCGTGCAGCACGGTCTCGCAGCGCCGCTCGTAGGCGTAGCGGGTGACCCGGCTGCGGAACACGTAGTCCTCGAGGAAGGTCACGCAGCCCGCGTTCTCCATCGCCCCCGCGTTGAACTCCGGCACGAAGCACTGGTCGTACTTGCCGAACGGGTAGGGCACGCCGAAGCTGCGGTGGTAGAAGGCGAAACCCTGCTTGGTCTCGGTGAACAGCCGGTCGGCGTCCATGTGCTCGGCCAGCGAGGCACGGCAGTAGAGGCCGAGCGGGATGGTGGCCAGGTCGTCGCGGTACTCGTCGCGCCACTCCGCGTACGGGCCGGCGACCAGTGCCACCACATAGGTCGACATCCGTTTGGTGGTCTCGAACACGTGCCGCACGGCCCCGGTGGACCCGACCGGCTCGCTGGACTCGACCGGCGCGCAGGAGATCACCTTCCACGACCTGGGCGCGATCACCGTCAGCCGGTAGGTCGCCTTCAGGTCGGGCTGGTCGAAGCAGGTGAACATCCGCTTCGCGTCCGCGGTCTCGAACTGGGTGTAGAGGTACACGCTCTTGTCCACCGGGTCGACGAACCGGTGCAGGCCCTCGCCGGTGTTGGTGTACTCGCAGGTCGCCTGGACGGTCACGGTGTTGGTCTCGGCGAGGCCGGGCAGCGCGATGCCCTCCTCCTCGCGGTAGCCGGACAGGTCCAGCGGGGCGCCGTTGAGCTCGGCGGCGTGCACCGCGCCGGCGACCAGGTCGATCCAGGTGTCCGTGCCGGCCTCTCGGCTGTTGAAGGACACCGTGGTGGTCGAGGAGAAGGTGCCCTCGCCCGGTTGGCCGTGACCGTCGGTGAGGTCCAGCTCGATGTCATAGGTCTGCACATCGAGTAGCGACGCGCGCCGCTGTGCATCGTCACGGGTCAGGTTGGGCGGAGCCACAGGTCACCTCAAAGCCTCTGAATTGGTACTGGTCGGTACTGCAATCGCGTTCGTTCGCATCCAAGCACTCTCGCCAGGTGTGTCGCCCGCCAGACGGGTGAGAACGGGAAGAAAGTTGTCGGGGGCCGTGGTTGACATGGACATGACTTCACCGAGCAAGACATCGGTCGACTTCTACTTCGACCCACTCTGCCCGTTCGCGTGGATCACCTCACGGTGGATTCTGGAAGTGGAACAGCACCGGGACATCGACCTGCGGTTCCGCGTGATGAGTCTCTCAGTGCTCAACGAGGGCCGAGACCTGCCGGAGGACTACCGGCGGATGCTGGACAACGGGTGGGGCCCGGTGCGGGTGGCGATCGCCGCGGCGGCCAAGCACGGCGAGGGTGTGCTGCGCGACCTGTACACCGCGATGGGCACCCGGATCCACAACCGGGGCAACAAGGACTTCGACGTGGTCATCAAGGAGTCGCTCGCCGAGGTCGGCCTGCCCGCTGAGCTGGCGGAAGCGGCGCACTCGACCGAGTGGGACGACGCGTTGCGCACGAGCCACCACGAGGGCATGGACCCGGTCGGGATGGACGTCGGCACGCCGACCATCCACGTCGACGGCGTGGCGTTCTTCGGCCCGGTGCTGAACTCCATCCCCCGTGGACAGGACGCGGTGAAGGTGTTCGACGGGGCGGTCGCCCTGGCGAGCTTCCCGAACTTCTTCGAGATCAAGCGCACCCGGACCGGCGAGCTGTCCTTCGACTGAACCCCGCTGCTGTGACAGGCTTGGGGCCAACAACAGGCCCAAGCGTCACAGCCAGCAGCACAGCCAGCATCACAGTCGATGGAGGATCCATGGCCGCGCCAACCCAGGTCCGAACCGCGCACTACATCGGCGGGACGTTCACGGAGCCGGACGGCGTGGAGCGCATCGACGTGGTGAACCCGGCGACCGAGGAGGTCATCGCGTCGGTGCCGGCAGGCACCCCGGCCGACGCCGACGCGGCGGTGCTGGCCGCGGCCGAGGCGTTCCCGTCGTGGTCGGCGACCCCGCTGGCCGAGCGGGTCGCGGCCGTCGGCCGGATCAACGACGGTCTGCGCGCGCGGGCCGAGGAGCTGGCCGCGACGATCACCGCCGAGGTCGGCACGCCGATCGGCTTCGCCCGCAACGTGCAGGTGACCAACCCGGTCGGCATCACCGCCGGCGTCCTCGACGAGATCGCGAGCGGCGCGCTCGACCCGGTCACGGTCGACAACTCCACGATCGTGCGTGACCCGATCGGTGTGGTCGCGGCGATCACGCCGTGGAACTTCCCACTGCAGCAGATGGTCGCGAAGCTGACTCCGGCGCTGGCGGCCGGCTGCACGGTGGTGCTGAAGCCGAGCGAGGTGGCGCCGCTGACCGCGGGGTTGCTGGCGGCCATCGTCGACGAGGCGGGGTTGCCGGCCGGGGTGTTCAACCTGGTGCACGGCACCGGCCCGGTCGTCGGCGAGGCACTGGCCGCGCACCCGTTGGTGGACATGGTCTCGTTCACCGGGTCCACGCGTGCCGGCAGGCGGGTGGCCGCGGTCGGCGCGGAGACGGTGAAGCGGGTGACCCTGGAGCTGGGCGGGAAGTCGGCCTCGGTGGTGCTCGACGACGCCGACCTGGTGCGCGCGGTGAAGATCACCGTGGGGAACAGCTTCATGAACAACGGGCAGGCCTGCAGTTCGCTGACCAGGCTGCTGGTGCCGGCCGACCGGCACGACGAGGCGGTGGCGGCCGCGGTGGCCGCCGCGTCGAAGTACCAGCCGGGTGACCCGGCGCAGGAGTCCACCCGCATCGGACCGTCGGTGTCGGCGGCCCAACGCGATCGGGTGGTCGACTACATCCGCAAGGGCGTCGCCGAAGGCGCCACGTTGGCCATCGGTGGTCCCGATCCCGTTGACGGGCCGGGGTTCTACGTGCGGCCGACGGTGTTCGGCGGCGTGCGGCCGGACATGACGATCGCCCAGGAGGAGATCTTCGGGCCGGTGCTGTGCGTGCTGCCCTACACCGACGAGGCGGACGCGATCCGGATCGCCAACGACACCCAGTACGGGCTCGCGGCCGCGGTGTTCGGCGGCGACCAGGAGCGGGCGTTCGCGGTGGCCGGCAAGCTGCGGGCCGGTCAGGTGGACGTGAACGGCGGCCGGTTCAACCACAAGGCGCCCTTCGGCGGGTTCAAGCAGTCCGGCAACGGCCGGGAGTTCGGGCGCTACGGCCTGGAGGAGTTCACCGAGGTGAAGTCGATCCAGCGCTGAGGTCAGCGCTGGCAGACCGGGCACCAGTAGAGGTTGCGCCCGGCCAGCTCCCGCGTCGACACCGGCGTGCCGCACACCAGACACGGCTGGTCGGCCCGCCGGTACACGTACACCTCGCCGCCGTGCCGGTCGACCCTGGCCGCCCGGCCCATCGCGCGCGGCATGTGTTCGGGTGCCACGGTGTCGATCCGGCCGGTGCGCACTCCCCTGCGCATCAACGTCACCAGATCGGTCCACAGGTCCGTCCACAGTGCGTGGTCCAGGTCCCGGCCGGGGGTCAGCGGGTTCACCTCATGGCGGAACAGCACCTCCGCCCGGTACACGTTGCCCACACCCGCGAGCACCCGCTGGTCGAGCAGCAGCTGGGCGACCGGCTGCTTCGAGCGCGTCAGCCGGGCCCAGGCCTGCTCCGGATCGGCGTTGCGCCGCAGGGGATCCGGGCCGAGCTCGGCCAGCAGCGCGGTCATCTCCACGGCCGGGATCACCTGGCAGCGGATCGGCCCGGTCAGGTCGGCGACGTGGGTCTGCCCGACCATGCGCATCCGCACCGCGCCGCGCACCGGGGTCTCCGGTAACGGCCGCTCGTGGAAGACCCCGATCAGCCCGAGGTGCACGTGCACCACGGCGTCCCGGTCGTACACGTGGAACAGGTGCTTGCCGTAGGCCTCCGCGCGCCGCAGCACCCGACCGTCCACAAGAGACGCTCCGGCGGTGAACCTGCCCTGCGGGCTGGACACCCGCACCGCCTGCCCGCCGAACAGCTTCTGGTGCCGGCGCGCCAGCCGGTGCAGGGTGTGTCCCTCTGGCATGTCAGCTCGGCAGCGCGGGCGGCTCGCCGGTGCGCTCGTAGTCGGCCACCATGGTGATCCGCCGCGCGTGCCTGGCCTCACCGGAGAACAGCGTGCCGACGAACGTGGACACGATCTCGGCGGCCTCCGCCGGGCTGTGCATGCGCGCGCCGAGCGCGACGACCTGGGCGTCGTTGTGCTGGCGGGCCAGCGACGCGGTCTCGGTGTTGTAGGCGAGCGCGGCGCGGCAGCCGGCGACCTTGTTGGCCGCGATCTGCTCGCCGTTGCCCGAGCCGCCGAGCACCACCCCGAGGCTGCCGGGGTCGGCGACCACCCGGCGCGCGGCCTCGATGCAGAACGGCGGGTAGTCGTCCTCGGCGTCATAGGTGGCGGGGCCGACGTCGACCACCTCGTGGCCCTCGCCGGCGAGGTGCTCGGCCAGCCGGGCCTTCAGCTCGAAGCCCGCGTGGTCAGATCCCAGGTAAACACGCACGGCCTGGCATTCTGCCAGCTCTGGCAGGATCGGCCGGATGACGGTCTATGCCCAGGATGGTTACGACCTCCGGGTCGAGTGGGGTAGTGCGGGCGTGCGCGCCCTCGGCCAGGATTGCGCGGTGCTGGTCGTGGTCGACGTGCTGGTGTTCACCACCTCGGTCGACATCGTGCTCGGCCGGGGCGGGCGGGTGCTGGCGCTGCCCTGGCGCGACGAGCGCGGCGCGCGGCTGGCCGCCGAGGCGGGCGCGACCCTGGTGCCGGCGGGACTGACCGGCCTGGACGGCGCGCGCCTGGCCGCCGACCGCTCGGCCGGCTGGTCGCTGCGGCCATCGTCGCTGGACGAGGTGCCGGCCGGCACGTTCCTTGGCATCGCCTCGCCCAACGGCGCGACGCTGTGCGCGGCGGCGGCGCGGACGGGGGCGACGGTGCTCGCCGGTTGTCTGCGCAACGCGTCTGCGGTGGCCGCCGCGGCGCACACCCTGGCCGCCGGCGGGCCGGTCGGGGTGGTGGCGGCGGGGGAGCGCTGGCGCGACATCGACGACCGGCCGCTGCGGCCCTCGATCGAGGACTGGCTCGGCGCGGGGGCGATCGCGGCCGCGGTTGCGGCGGCGCGTCCGTCGCCGGAGGCCGAGTTGGCGGCGATGACCTTCCGGGCCGCGGGTGAGCGGTTGCCGGCGCTGGTGGCCGGGTCGGTGTCGGGCCGGGAGCTGATCGCGGCCGACCTGCCTGGCGATGTGGCGCTCGCGTCCGATGTGGACGTCAGCGAGGTGGTGCCGGTGTTGGCCGACGGGGTGTTGGTGCGGGCGTGAGTGGTCGCTGGCTGGAGGTCGCCGCCGGGGTGTACGCCAGGCGGTACCGGGAGTTGGACCAGACGCTCGGTCTGGTCGTCGGCGCGACGGGCTGCCTGGTGATCGACACCGGGACCGACGAGACGCACGGGGCGGAGTTCGCGGCGGCGATCCGGGAGGTGACGCCGCTGCCGTGGACGGTGGTCGTCACCCACGCGCACTTCGACCACTTCTTCGGCACCGCGGCGTTCCTGCCCTGCCCGGTGGTGGCCCACGAGCGGTGTGCCGCCGCGATGGCCGACTCGGCCGAGGACCGCCGGGCCTGGGTCGAGCGCTACCGGGCGGAGGGCCGGCCCGAGCTGGCCGGCAGGCTGGCCGCCGCGCGGCTGGTGGCGCCGACGGACCTGCTGACCGACCGGGTCACGATCGACCTGGGTGGGCGGGTGGCGGACCTGGTCCATCCCGGCCTGGCGCACACCGACCACGACGTGCTGGTGCATGTGCCGGACGCCGCGGTGGTGTTCGCCGGCGACCTGGTCGAGCAGGGCGCGCCGCCCTCGGTCGGCCCGGACGCGGTGGTGGCGCACTGGCCGGCGGCGCTGGACATGCTGCTCTCGCTCGACCCGACGGTCGTCGTCCCCGGTCACGGCGAGCCAGTGACCCCCGACTTCGTCCGCGCCCAACGCGCCGACCTGGCCGGCCGCTAGTACGCCAATGACCTGACCCCGCACCCGTTGCCGCGGGGCCAGGTCAACTGCCCTGAATGCCTCATTGGGGACGGTGAGCGTCGTCAATGCCTCATTCAGGGCATCGCACCGGTGCCACGTGGCTCTCGGGCACTAGAACCCGAAGTCGCCGCCGCCGAAATCGCCGCCACCGAAGTCCCCGCCGCCGTAGTCGCCGCCGTAGTCACCGCCCATGTCGCCGCCGGCATCTCCACCATCGCCGCCCTCACCGCCACCGTCGCCGGACTCCATGGCGTCCTGCTGGCCGGCGTCGTAGCCCTGCTCCCACGCGGCCGCGTCCGGGATGCCGGCCATGCCGGCGAACATCGTGCTGAACAGCAGCATCGACCCGAGGCCCCACGCGCCGGCGACCAGCGCCGGCTTCCACCACGGTTCGCTGTACCAGCCCTGCGGCACCGGCCGGCCGGCCACGCGGCCACCCGGGTAGTAGTGCGGGGTCTGGCGGCCCGGCTCCGGGGAGGCCTCGTAGTCGTGGCCTTCCACGCTGACCTGGCGGTTCTCGGTGACCTTGCCCGCGCGTTCCTGGTCGGGGTCGCGCGGCAGCTCCGGGCCGGGGTCGATGCCCATGGCCGTGCGCGCGGCGCGGACGTAGTAGAGGCCCTCCATCGCGGTCTTGGTCACCAGCCGGCACTGCTCGATGGTGGCGGCCTGCTCCATCTGGGAGCCGGCCGCGGTGTAGCGCTCGGCGGCGTCGGCGATGGCCTGGCTGGAGGCCACGTCGGTGCCGGTCAGGTTCATCACCTGACCGCCGAGCCGCTCGACCCAGCGCCGGGCGTCGGCCTTGGCGTCTTCCAGGCGCGCCTCCCTGGCGTTGGCCTGGTTCCTGGCGAAGGTCGTGCCGATCGCGACCACAACCAGAAGTAACGCGATGACCACGATCAGGGTGACCATGGCTCCCCTCCCGATTCACCGGCTTCGTCTGGACCGGTCTACGTGGTCAACGGGCACGCCGCGCCGGGAGTTCCGTCCGGATCCAGGACAAAATTGACTGTGTATACGCATTGACAGGTGGTAACTGACCACCCTCCGGACGTAGGGTGATCGTTCATGAGGGTCGGATCGCCGCTACTGGTGCGTGAGGCCACCGTGGCAGACGCCGAAGCCATCGGCGAGGTACATGCGGAAGCGTGGCGGGCGGGCCACCGGGATCTGTTCGAACGCGACTGGTTGGACCGGCTCGCGGAGCGACGGCGCACGGTGTGGACGTCGGTGCTCGGCGAGTGGCGGTATCGCAAGCACACGATGCTGGTGGCCGAGCGCGGGCCGAGGGTCGCCGGGTTCGTGTACTTCGGGCCGCACAGCGACCGCACGCCGGACGCGGAGGTGCTCGACTGCTACGCGCACCCGTCGGTCTGGGGCCAGCGGGTCGCGGCGACGCTGATGGACACCGCGTTCGAGCGGCTGCGCGACAGTGGGTTCGGCCGGGTGCGCCTGTGGACGATGGCGGGCGCGAACCGGGCGCGGGGCTTCTACACGTCGTTCGGCTTCGAGGAGACCGGCCGGCGGCGCGAGCACGACTTCGGTGACGGCCGGCCGGTGCTGGAGGTCGAGTACGCCGCCGGAACCGGCTAACCGGACAGCGCCGCCCGGATGTGGTCGGGCATCGGGGTCTTGCCCAGCGTGGCCGGGTCGACGAACACATGCCGCACCTCACCGTCGGCGATCAGCCGCTCGCCGACGCGGAACACCGGGTGGATGATCATGCTGGTGGTGCCGAGGTGCTCGATGGGCAGGGTGATGTCCAGCTCGTCGTCGAACTTCGCGCCCTCGACGAACCGGATCCGCGCCTCGGCCACGACGAGATCGTGCCCGCCGTCGACCATCGCCTGGTAGGGCCCGACGCGCTCGCGCCACAGCTCGGTGATGGCGACGTCGTAGAAGAACAGGTACTGCCCGTTGAAGACGACACCCTGCTGGTCGCACTCGCTGTAGCGGACCCGGAGCCGATGGGTGAACGGTGTGGCCACGCTGACCTCCTAAAGAGTGAGCCGATAGCCGAGCAGCCGGTACTGGCCGATCCGCGGGTCGTCCGGCCGGACGTGCCCGTCAGGGTGCCATCCGTGGGCACGGTAGAACGCTCGGGCGCGCTCGTTGAACTCCCACACCCACAGCCGGGCGACGGTCGCCGGCTGGGTCTGGACGGCCGCGGCGTGCAGCCGGGTGCCGATCCCGCGCCGGTGATGGTCCGGGTCGACCTGGAGCTGGTACAGCTCGGTGCCGACCGCCGGATCGGGATCGGGGTGGTAGGGCGGCCCGAACACGATGAACCCCACGAGGTGCCCGCCGATCTCCGCACACCGCACGGTGCGGTCCTGGCGGGTGACCATTCGTTCGTAGTCCGCGACCTCGCGCCGGTTGTCCTCGGCGAGCTCGGCGTCGTCGAGGTGTCCTCGGTAGACCGTCGACCGTGCGCGCACGTGCAGCCGCAGCACCGACGACGCGTCGCCGATGACCGCCGGCCGGACAGTGATGTCAACCATGGGTAGTGGACGTATGGCCCAGGTCAGGCGTTGTCCGTGATTTGCGACCATCATCGCCATGACCGGGCTCAACTCCCTGTTCCTGCACGCACTCCGCCTGCATCAGCGATCTCCGGACGCGCCCCTGCCCCGTGCCGGCGAGCCCTACCCGGACGACGAGGGCCATCGGCGGGGACCGCGGACGGACTCACGGCTGAGCGGCGTGGCGGTCGCCGACCTGCTGAACCGTTATTTCGCCAACCCCGACGCGCGGCCGAGCGAACTCGCGTTCGACGACGTCGACGTCCCGATCCACCACAACGAGCACATCGCCTCGGCGGCACTGCGCGCGGACCGGCAGCGCGTGCGGCACACGGGTCGATGGTTGGTGCGCCACGGCACGGATCGCCGCTCGGCCACCGTCGGGCTGGCACTGCTGGCCACCGACTCCGCCGAGGAGGACATCCCGCTGATCCAGACCATCGGCCTGCTGTCGAACCGGTTCGGACCGTTGGCCGCCGCGGCGTTGACCCGTCGACGCGGCGGCGAGCAGGCCCTGATGTGGCTGGCCGAACGGGTCACCGGCTGGGGCCGGGTGTACGTCATCGAGGCGCTCTGCCAGCGAGGCGCCCGAACGTCCCGCCAGTGGCTGCTGCGCCACGCCTGCGACGGCGACTTCCTCAACGGCTACTTCGCCGGCCAGGTCGCCACCGCGGCGCATCTGCACCAGGCGATCGTCGCCCCTGATATCGATTCTGACATCGATGACGACCTGGTGGACCACACCGCCCGCCTGCTCGCGGCGATGGCGGACTGCGGCGGCATGGGCATGACCCTGGCGCACTACCCGCCGGCGTCCATCGTGCTCGCCGCGCACGCCGCGCACCTGGCTCGACAGCCACCCACGGCGAGCAGGTATTTCCACGCGGCGGTCATCGCCGACCAGTTGGCGTCCGGAATCCCGGAGAAATCCGGCTGTACCGGTGAACAACGGGACCACATCGTGCGGCAGTATCTCGCCGTGCTGAACCAACAGTCGTGGTGTGCCGCGGTCCACGCCGACCTCGACCATTTCACCGACTGGTTCATCGAGAATATCGCGACCCGATTGCGGTTACGCGCGTTCAGCGGCCACTGAAAGCCCGTCGTCGCCGGAACGTAGGATCAGTTCTCCAATGATCACCAACTTCTTGCTGGACCACTCGGCACTCGTGCCGGTGGCGCTGGTCCTGATCGCCGTGGTGTGCGTCGGCGTCGGTTATCTGCTCCTGCGGGTCCGCCGGCATGGACAGCGGATCATGTGGACGCTGGTGGTGTTGTCCCTGGTGCCGGTGGTCGCGCTGACCCTCGTGCCGACCGCCGGCCGGGCCTATGCCGTCTGCACGCTCCAGTTCGCCATGCCCACACTCGGCACGGTGGAGCTGCTGGCCAACGTGGCCCTGTTCATCCCGCCGGTCTTCTTCGCCACCCTGGCCACCCGCCGCCCGCTGCTGACCCTCGCCGTCGGCACAGCGCTGTCCGCCGCGATCGAGGCGGTCCAGGCGCTGGCCCCGGCCATCGGCCGCGCCTGCGACACCAACGACTGGGCGATGAACACCGCGGGCGCGGTCATCGCGGTCCTCCTGGCCGGCGGCACCAGCAAACTCAGCCGATCCGGCGAGGTGGCCAGCAGCTAGGAGGTTCGGTGGCGGGGTGGCATGTGTCGTTCGCGTTCAGCGGCGGTGGAACGTGGCGGTTCTACGAGCTCGACGGCGTCTCGGTGCCGCTGGCCGAGATCAAGCAGGCCGCCGCGTGGGTGGCCGAGGAGGAGGGCGCCATCGCCAGGGCGCTGTTCGTCGAGGCGATCCGGGCCAAGCTGAAGGCCGCCGAGCGCGGGGCGCTGACGCCGCCGGACGACGTGAAGACGGATCTGGTCAGAGCCACCGGCCTGCACGAGCTCCGGTGGCAGATCGAGGACCGGCAGTGGCGGATGTACTACTGCGAGCCGCTGCGCCGTCATCAGCAGCGGATCATGCTCAGCCTGCTGTTCAACGAGAAAACCACCGCTGACCTGCAGGACAGGGACATCGACGGCGCGGTGACCCGGTACACGTGGTGGGCTGAGGACCACCCCAGCTAATATCGGTAATAACCGATACCGAGGAGGTGGCGTCGATGGACGAGTTCGACGCGGCACTGGGGATGACCGAGCCGGACCCCCAACAGCTCCTCGCGCGCGGCCTGACGGAGGCCGACCACCGGTGGGTGCGTCAGCTGGTGGAACTGCGCAAGCGGCATGGCCTGAGCCAGACCGACCTCGGCCGGCTCATGGGCCGCACGCAGAGCGTGGTCTCCGACATCGAGTCCATGTCCAGCGATCCCCGGCTCTCGACCCTGCGCCGGTACGCGATGGCCGTGGGCGCGCAGGTGACACACCAGGTGACCGACGCCGCCGCGGGGGCCGCGATCGAGGTACCGCGACGGGTGCACCGGGTGACCGCGACGGAAGCGTCCCGTCACCACAGGGTGCGGGCCGAGTCGTCGCCGGCGGGCTGGCGCAAGGTCAACGCCCACGCGGACGGCCGAATCCTCCGCGTACCGGCGGCGGCCGGTGGCTAAGGCGAGCCCCAGGTATGTCCGCTGCACGTATTACCAGGCGACAGTTGAACCGGTGGAACGTGCGTCGGATGACCCGTTCCGCATGGACTTCCATTTTCGCGCCGAGGACGACGCGGTCGTCTTCCTGATCACCACGCAGCTCTATGACGACAAGTTGAGCATTTCCCAAACTCACGTAGCGGGCTTCGAAAGCGGCGTCCTGGAGGTCGACGCCACCGACGACGACGTCGCCGCCTTTCTGGAGGAAAACGTGCTGCCCGCCGTGTTTCCCTATATCCAGGAGGGCGCGAGCGCGGCCGCGTCCCGCGTCCGCCCCGGCAAGCCGATCAACATCGGCTGGAACTTCCAGGAACCACTGGATCTGAAGCAGGACTGAGGTCCAGCGTGACCGTGGACAGCGGGCAGCCGACGCACGCCAGCACGTAGCCGTCGGCTTTCTGTCGCGGCGTCAGGCAGTTCGGCTCGTTCATCGCGACCTCGCCGTCGCGGAGCCGCACCATGCAGTCCCGGCAGTTGCCGACCGTGCACGAGTACGGCATCGGCAGCCCCGCCGCGAGCCCGGCGTCGAGCAGCGTCTGGCCGGGCTCGACCACCACGGACCCGACCGCGCGCGCCCCGTCCCGGACCACCATCTCCTGCGGCCCGGCGGCCGTGGTGGTGATGTCCGCCCCGCTGGTGTAGCGCTCGCGGTGCACGCGGTCGTCCGGCACCCCGAGCTCGGCCAGCACACCCTGCACGGTGTCCATCAGCGCCTCGGGTCCGCACAGGTAGTACCGGGCGTCCGCCGACCGCCGCGGCTCGGTCAGCCAGCGGCGCACGCCCTCGGCATCGAGCCGGCCGTGCACCTCGGTCAGGACGTGGGTGACCGACAACCGTTCCGGATGCTCCTGCTCCAGCCGAAGGAGCTCGTCGGCGAAGATGACCTCCTGCGCACCGCGGTTGCTGCAGAGCAACGAGATCCGACCGGCCGCCGGTGTGCCGAGCAGGGTGGCGATCACGCTCATCATCGGGGTGACCCCACTGCCGGCGGCGATCAGGACGACCTCGTGCGCCGCGGCCGGATCGACGTGGAACGCCCCGGACGGACCGCGCACCGACAGCCGGTCGCCGGCGCGCAGGCCGCGGTGGACGTGGGTGGAGAACCGGCCGCCGGTCACGTGCTTGACCGTGACCGCCAGCCGCGACGCTCCCGGAACCGACGACGCGGAGTAGGCCCGGCGCACCGGTCGGCCATCGATGTCGGTGACCAGCGTGAAGAACTGCCCTGGCCGGAAGTGGAACGGCTCGGCGTCGGCCAGCACGAGGGTGACCGCGCTGGGCGTCTCCCGCCGGATCTCGGCGATCCGTACCTCCCGCGACGGGCGCTCGACCACGGGCGCGACGGCCGAACGCCTCGGCCGCTGCACCTCGTACCCTTCCTTGCGCAGCCCGGACCGGTAGGCGCGGTTCATCACCAGCCGCAACACGCGGCCGATCCCGGGGATCCGCGCGACGACCGTGAGCACGCGCGCGAGCACGCCCTTCTCGGCGTCGGCCAGGTTCGCGGCGAGGTGATCGCCGGCCAGGACCATCAGGTCCGGCACGGTGCCGCGTTCGAGGTGTGCGGTCCAGACGCGAGAGCGGGCCACGGCGTCGTTGCCGGTCACTTCGGCGTGTTCGACATCGATGAGCAGCGCCGCGTGCGGCGGCGTCCCGCGCAACGACATCGTCTCCAGCAACGCGGGGTCGTCAGTGATCGAGCCCCGGCCGCGCACATGCAGCACCCCGGTCCGACCAGGAACGAGGGCGGCGAAGGCGAGCCGATCGTCCTGGAGCAGGTTGCGGAGACTGTCGGTGCGTTTGTTGCCCCTGCGGTCCGGGATGACGAGCGTGCGGCCGTCCAGGATCCGCGCCACGGTCGGCCAGTCCCCACGCGGGCTGGTGTCCCCACCCCCCGACCTGTCCCAAGTGGACAAAGCGAGAAACGGCGCGGCGGCAAGGAAGTTCGCGACACCAGGCCCGCACAACGGCCCATCACCGTCCACCCCGGACGCCGGCTCGGCGGGAGTGGGCGGCTGCCACAGCCGCGAGCGGATAACGGCCTGCGCGCAGTGCACATAGGCCTCCGCGACATCGACGAACGTCTCAGCGCCCCTCGTCCTCGCCACGGAACCGTTGACCCGCAACGTCTCGCCGACACCCGGCAGGAGGAAGAGGAACGACACCGGCCCGTGCGCCCGGCCATCGGGCAGGGTGAACGACAGTCGCGTCGGCGAGTGCACCCGCACGAACCCCAGCACGCCGCCGATGAACGTCGTGCGGCTGACACCGTCGGCATCGCGGTAGCCGAAACCCGCGAGGGGGCAGTGCGCCAGGAGGGTCCGGCAGCCCTCGTCAAGAGCGCTGATCTGCTTCAGCATGATCATCGGCGGCGGTTGTCCCACGGTCGCCTCGATCTCGTCGACCGTCGTCATGCGGTGAAGCCGCATCGGAATCCCCCTTCAGCCAGGTGCACGGCACCCATGTCCGCCGCGTCAGGAGTCTTGTTCTCGCAGCTCAAGACACTATTATGAGCATAAGCTCAGTTATTTGCTACTCGCTTTCGCCGCCATCGGAGAGGATCAGGATGCCATCGTCGGACCGCCGCTTAGAGCCACGTCGGATGCCCCGCCAGGTGCGCGCCGAGCTGACCCGCGACCGCATCCTCACCGCGGCTGCTCACGTTTTCGCCGAGCATGGCTACGCCGCCGGCACCACCAACCGCATCGCCGAACGCGCCCACGTCTCCATCGGCTCGCTGTACCAGTACTTCCCGAACAAGGACGCCATCCTCGCCGAACTGCTGATCCAGCACATCGACCGCGGCACCTGGACCGGCGCCGAACAACTCGATCTCTCACCAGGAACCCTGGAACAGGCGGTCCGCGCCCTGATCCGCGACGCGATCGACAACCACCGCGACGACCCCCGCCTGCTGCGAGTGATGATCGAGGAGGCACCGGTCTCCCAGGAACTGCTGGACACGATCGACCGCCACGGAAAGCTGCGCACCGCCCAGGTCCGCGACGTCATCGTCCGCCACCCCGACATCCGCGTCGGCGACCCGGATGTCGCCGCGGAGCTCATCCTGTTCACCGTGGAGATGAACACGCACAAGTTCATGGCCGCCCCGCGCACCATCCCCGTCGAGACCTTCGAGAACGAGTTGGTCGCCATGATGACCAG
The DNA here is from genome assembly GCF_054779715.1 of Actinophytocola sediminis. Taxonomy (NCBI): domain Bacteria; kingdom Bacillati; phylum Actinomycetota; class Actinomycetes; order Pseudonocardiales; family Pseudonocardiaceae; genus Actinophytocola; species Actinophytocola sediminis. Next base: position 76,704 of record NZ_BAAGXS010000011.1, read on the forward strand.
ATATCTACGCGGCGACCAGTAGCGACGACCTGGATGACATCAGGGAGGCGCTGGGCCGTCACAGACTGACCTGACTCGGGCCATCGCCGCAGAAAACCGGGGCACCGTCCTGGTGAGTGTGCTGAGGAGTTGATCGACGGTGATGGCGGGATTTCGGCAAGCGGCGACGTGCTCGCGGACACAGCGGTTGGTCTGGGCGGGGTACAGGTCGAGTTGGTCGAGGAGAAAGTCGTCGGGGTGGACGGCGTCGATGTCGTAGGGCTTCAGCGCCGCTGGCGGGAAGTCCCTGAGGTTGGCGGTGACGATCACGGCAGCGTCAGCGCGCACAGCCGCGGCCAGTACGTGCCGGTCCTTCTGGTCGGTCAACATCGCCGGGATGAGCGCTTCGTAGCCGGTCACGAGGGCGTCCGGGAAGGTGTCGCGCATCTGCTGCACTCGTTTGCGAGCATTGGTCGAGGTAACTCCGACCTTGGGAAGGTTGCGCTCAACCTCGTCGAGCACGTCTTGGGACCACAGCGGTCGGTAGGTGTTGGCCTCGGCCAGCCTCAGCAGGATGTCGGTCAACTTGATCGGTATGAGCACGCAGGCGTCGAGGAGGGCAGCGAAGGCCATTGAGCAATTCTGGTGGAGGCGTCAGCGAGTGTGGATGAACCCATCGGCCGTGTCGTCAGTGCCATCATCGAAGGCGGTACGGGTCATCTCGTCGAGGTTGGCACGTCGCCGCGCGCGAGCCTGTTCTTGGTAGGCGACAACGTCGACGAGCATGACTCGACGATGCCGGCCGCGACGCCCGAACGGGATCTCGCCGTCTTCGAGCAGGCGAACGAGGGTCGGCCGAGATATACCCAGCAGGTCAGCGGCTTCCTGGGTGGTCAACTGTGTGTTGTGGGGCGCGATCGTGATGGCCAGCCCCTGTGACATGGCGTCGACGACGTTCCGGAGCACCAGGTAGACCTCTTCGGGCAACGGCGTCGGCGCCCCGTCCGGGCCGACAAGTGCGGCTGAGGGCATCTGCAGCGCTGTCGCCAGGCTTGCCAGCTCAGGGGCATCCTTGGTCGGCGGCAGCACGGTGTGCGATTCCAAGACCGCGGTCATCGTCGTCCTTCCCGAAGCTCCTTCGTAAGATCAGTCTATCCGAAAAAAACGAAAGCGCTAGCTGTGGATGGCGACGACGGCCGGACAGCTCTTGGGCCGTCGAAGGCTGAGTTGGCCCGTGCGGTCAGTGCGGAGCCGGCCGTGATCCGTCGTCTGCTGCCGCCTGGGCGCCGGAACCCCCACGATCGGCACGGTCGCCGAGGTCGCGGCAGTGCTCGGCCTGCGGGTGGCGCTGGTTCCGATGGCTGGTCGGCCAGCGCGAGCGGACTCGACGTGCACAAGTCGACACATGTGCACTCATGAGTGCACATGTTGACTCAGGAGGCACCTATACTTGGCTGCGTGAGCGCTGAGCGTGACGAACTGCTGCGCCTGGTCCAGGACCTGCCTGAGGATCAGGTGCCCCAAGCGTTGGCCGAGGTCCGTCGCCACCTTCGCTTGGTGAAAGACCACCCGTGGCCCCCGGCTTTCTTCGCCAGCGCCCCCGGCGACGGCACGCGAATCGCTGACCGTGCGGATGACCTGCTCCGTGATGGATTCGGTCGCTAAGGTGATGTGTGATCGTTTGCGACACGGCTCCGCTCGTAGCCGCAGCTCTCTTCCGCGATCCTGACCACCGCCGCTGCGTCGACCTGTTCACGGGCCTGCGGCTGGCCAACCGGGAGATGTTGCTCCCCGCCCCCATCATCGCCGAGGTCGGATACCTGTTGGCGCGAGAGGCCGGCGCCCATGTCGAGGCGACGTTCCTCCACTCGCTGGCCGAAGGCGACTTCATCCCGGTGGAGCTGATCGCCGCTGACTACGAGCGCATGGCGGTCCTGGTGAGGCAGTACGCCGACCTCCCGTTGGGAACCTCTGACGCGTCAGTGATCGCGCTGGCGGAACGCCTGGATATCACTGAGGTGGCGACACTCGATCTGCGCCACTTCACGGTAGTTCGCCCGCGCCATGTGCAGGCACTCACGTTGCTGCCGGAATAAGAGTCACCGACCAACTTGGATCGTCTCTCTGCTTCGCGAACTCCATGACTGCACCCTGGTCGACCTCGACGAACTGGCGGAGCCATGCCGAAGTTGAACCGTGAGGTGATCCGTGCGTGGCTGGTCGAGCACAACTGGACTGTGCGGCGACTGACTGAGGAGTGCAGTGCGCTCGGGCAGGACACCTTCAACGAAGGGACCATGCGCAACGCTGTCAATGGCATCGACCCGATGCGGCCGGGCCGGATCATGGTGATCTGCAAGGTGATGGTGATCTGCAAGGTGACTGCCAAGTATGGCGACGGCATCACCTATCGGCGCCTGGTGGTCGGTCCCGTGGACGGTGGCGGCCACTGACCCTGCCTGGCTGATCTGGCACGAATCTGGCACGGCCGGGGTTGTCCGGTCCGTGACGCAAGATGCCCAGGCTCACAGCGCACACTGTGTGACCTGGGCTTCTGTGTGGAGCGGGTGACGGGAATCGAACCCGCATGACCAGCTTGGAAGGCTGGGGCTCTGCCATTGAGCTACACCCGCGCGGACGTTGGGGGCGTCCTCGCGAAACAGCCTAGCGTGCCGCGATACGCTGTGACCGCATCCCCCGCGAGGGGCTGCGGTCGACGGGCTGTGGCGCAGCTTGGTAGCGCATCCGCTTTGGGAGCGGAGGGTCGCAGGTTCAAATCCTGTCAGCCCGACCGGTGTCATGTCGGCTCGTCAACCCCGGCGAGCCCATTACCTCACGAGTTCCATAGACTCGGGCCGACCCCGTGGCTCAGGTCGCCCCGGGTGTGTCAGGTCAAACCAGCCCGAGGAGATCACGTTGAAGAGCACCGTCGAGCACCTGAGCCCGACACGGGTCCGGATCAACGTCGAGGTGCCTTTCGACGAGCTCAAGCCGAACTTCGACCGCGCCTACCGCAAGATCGCCAACCAGGTCCGCATTCCCGGCTTCCGGCCGGGCAAGGCCCCGGCTCGCGTCATCGAGCAGCGGATCGGGCGCGCGCCGATTCTGGACGAGGTCGTCAACGAGGCGATCCCCGCCAAGTACATGGAAGCCCTCGACTCCGAGGAGGTCCGCGCGCTGGGCCGCCCCGACTTCGAGGTCACCAAGATCGAGGACGGCGACCACCTCGCCTTCACGGCCGAGGTCGACATCCGGCCCGAGATCACCGTGCCGGCTTTTGGTGAGTTGTCAGTCACCGTCGATGACATCGAGCTGTCCGATGACGAGGTCGACGAGCAGCTCAACGAGCTGCGTGCGCGGTTCGGCACCCTGGCGGGTGTCGATCGGCCCGCCGAGAGCGGGGACTTCGTCTCCATCGACCTCTCGGCCACCGTGGACGGTGAGGAGGTCGAGGAGGCCAAGACCTCCGGGCTGTCCTACGAGGTCGGCTCCGGCGAGATGATCGAGGGCATCGACGAGGCCATCATCGGCGTCGCCGCCGGCGACTCCAAGGTGTTCACCACCAAGCTCGTCGCCGGCGAGCACGCTGGGCGCGATGCCGAGGTCACCGTCACCGTCAACTCGGTGAAGGTCCGCGACCTGCCCGAGCCCGACGACGACTTCGCCTCGCTCGCCTCCGAGTTCGACACCATCGACGAGCTGCGCGGCGACCTCCGCGAGCGCCTCACCCGCGTCAAGCGCATGCAGCAGGGCGTTCAGGCCCGGGACAAGGTCCTCGAGGCCCTGCTCGAGGTCACCGAGGTCCCGCTGCCCGACGGCGTGGTCACCTCCGAGGTCGAGGTGCGCCAGCACGACGCGGTGCACACCTTCGACCACGACGAGGACCGCTTCGCCGAGTTCCTCACCGAGCAGGGCAAGTCCCGCGAGGAGTTCGACGCCGACCTGCGGGTCGAGGCCGAGAAGGCGGTCAAGACCCAGCTGGTCCTCGACCAGATCGCCGATGCCGAGAACCTCACGGTCGACGACAACGAGCTCACCGAGCGCATCATCTACCAGGCCCAGCGCTTCGGTGTCAGCCCGGACGAGTACGTCCAGCGCGCCCAGCAGTCCGGCCAGCTCGGCGCCATCTTCGCCGACGTCCGCCGGGGCAAGGCGCTGGCCTCCGTGGTGCGCCTCGCCACGGTCACCGACGCCTCCGGCGGCAGTGTCGACCTCGAGGAGCTGTTCGGCCCCCGGGAGCAGGCAACCCCCGAGGAACCGGCCACCGCGGACCAGTGACGCTCTGAGCGAACTTGAGCATTCCTGGGCATGCCACCCTGCCCAGCTTCGTTAGTGTCGGACATGAGACAGAACAAGGTCATTTCCAGCACCCGCCCGGTGCTGGCGTGAGCGGAGAAAGCAGGCAGACGTGACGCAACCACTGCGGATTCGGTCGGCGACCGTCTTCCTCGGCTCCGCGCTCACCCGCGCCAGCCAGACCCCCAACGGCAGCGGCAGCTGACCAGACCTGAGGAGACCTGAAAAGTGAGCGACCTTCACCTCCCGCAGTCCCGGTACGTGTTGCCCTCCTTCGTGGAGCGCACCAGCTACGGGGTCAAGGAGTCCAACCCGTACAACAAGCTGTTCGAAGAGCGCATCATCTTCGTCGGCGTGCAGATCGACGACGCCTCGGCCAACGACGTGATGGCCCAGCTGCTGTACCTGGAGTCCGTCGACCCCGACCGCGACATCATCATGTACATCAACTCGCCGGGTGGCTCCTTCACCTCGCTGATGGCGATCTACGACACCATGCAGTTCGCCCGTCCCGACGTGCAGACCTACTGCCTCGGCCAGGCAGCGTCGGCCGCGGCCGTGCTGCTCGCGGCCGGCACCCCCGGCAAGCGTTTCGCGCTGCCCAACGCCCGCGTGCTGATTCACCAGCCCGCTATGGAAGGCGTCTACGGGCAGGTCTCTGACCTGGAGATCCAGGCCAACGAGATCCAGCGCGTCCGGCGGCTGATGGAGTCCACGCTCTCCCGGCACACCGACCGCTCGGCGGAGCAGATCCGCAAGGACATCGAGCGCGACAAGATCCTGACCGCCGACGAGGCCAAGGACTACGGGATCGTCGACGAGGTGTTGTCCTACCGGAAGCTCTCCGCTACCAAGTCGTGAGGCACTGTGCCAACCCCGCACGTCGAGCGGCCGTCGGCCCCGCTACCAGGGCCACCTGATAGGCCGAATCCGACAACTCGGCGAGTAGGTTCTCGTATTGAGTGGGGGTTGGCAGGTACCGTCGAAGACAACAGGCACTCGACCGGGCCTGGAGCGCAGTGCGTAACACTTGCACTCGAGGCCCGGTCCAGAAGCCAAACATCCAGACGTGCTCACGGGTACGTCGGAGGGGACAGAGGTCAGCGGTCATGGCGCGTATCGGTGACGGCGGAGACCTGCTGAAGTGCTCTTTCTGCGGAAAGAGCCAGAAGCAGGTGAAGAAACTGATCGCCGGTCCTGGCGTTTACATCTGCGACGAATGTATCGACCTCTGTAACGAGATCATCGAGGAAGAGCTCGCCGAGGCGGGTGACGTCAAGCTCGACGAGCTGCCCAAGCCGGCCGAGATCGACGAGTTCCTCGACCAGTACGTGATCGGCCAGGACGAGGCCAAGCGCACCCTCGCGGTCGCGGTGTACAACCACTACAAACGCATCCAGGCAGGGGACCGTTCCCGCCCGGAGACCCGTGAGGGCCGCGAAAGCCGCGACGAGGCCGTTGAGCTGGCCAAATCCAACATCCTGCTGCTCGGCCCGACCGGCTGTGGCAAGACCTACCTCGCGCAGACCCTCGCCAAGATGCTCAACGTCCCGTTCGCGATCGCCGACGCCACGGCGCTCACCGAGGCCGGCTACGTCGGCGAGGACGTCGAGAACATCCTGCTCAAGCTGATCCAGGCCGCCGACTACGACGTCAAGCGCGCTGAGACGGGCATCATCTACATCGACGAGGTCGACAAGATCGCCCGCAAGTCGGAGAACCCCTCGATCACCCGTGACGTGTCCGGCGAGGGCGTGCAGCAGGCGTTGCTGAAGATTCTCGAGGGCACCACCGCGTCGGTGCCGCCGCAGGGCGGCCGCAAGCACCCGCACCAGGAGTTCATCCAGATCGACACGACGAACGTGCTGTTCATCGTGGCCGGCGCGTTCGCCGGGCTGGAGCGGATCATCCAGGACCGGATCGGCAAGCGCGGCCTCGGCTTCGGCGCCGAGATCCGCTCCAAGGCCGAGATCGACACCGCCGACTTCTTCGCCGACACCATGCCCGAGGACCTGATCAAGTTCGGCCTGATCCCGGAGTTCATCGGCCGCCTGCCCGTCGTGGCGAGCGTGACGAACCTGGACAAGCCGTCGCTGGTGCAGATCCTCACCGCGCCGCGCAACGCCCTGGTCAAGCAGTACCAGAAGCTCTTCGAGATGGACGGCGTCGAGCTGGAGTTCACCGAGACCGCCCTCGAAGCCGTCGCCGACCAGGCGATCCTGCGGGGCACCGGTGCCCGTGGCCTGCGGGCGATCATGGAAGAGGTCCTGCAGCCGGTGATGTACGACATCCCGAGCCGCACCGACGTCGCCAAGGTCGTCATCACCGAGCAGACCGTCCGCGAGAACGTGAACCCGACGATCGTGGCCAGGCAGCCATCGCGTCGGGAGCGTCGCGAGAAGTCCGCCTGACCTGCCGGTAACGCCGATGTCGCGCTACGTGCTGCTACTGCACGGGCACACCGGCTCCGGCCCGCAACACTGGCAGAGCTGGCTGGCCGGCGAGCTCGCCAACACCGGTGTGGCCGTGGACATCCCACAGCTCACCGATCCCGATCGGCCCGACCTGGAGGTCTGGCTCGGCGAGTTGCGCCATCATCTCGAGGTCGCACCGCCTGCCGATGAGCGGATTCTGCTCGCGCACTCCTGTGGTGCGCTGCTGTGGCTGCATCACGCCGCCCGGCTGGTCGAGAACCACACCGAGCTGCGTTTCGACCGGGTCCTGTTGGTGGCTCCGCCGGGGCCGGGCTGGACTCATCCGGACGTGTCGGGGTTCGCGCCGGCGCCGCTGGACGCGGGTGGGGTGCGCCGGGCCGCTGGCTGGACCCAACTGGTGGTCGGCGACGACGACGGGACCTGTGCGGTGGCCGACGCCGTGACGATGGCCGCCCAGCTCAAGATCGACCTCGACGTGATCCCCGGTGGGGCCCACCTGAACACCGATGCCGGCTACGGCCCGTGGCCGGCAGTACACGAGTGGGTCGCCGACAAACACGCCCGCCTGGTCACCAACCAGTGACCCCGGCCGCCAGGCCCCGCCACACCGCAGCGAAGGGTCCCTTCACTGCACCAGACGCAGCGAAGGGACCCTTCGCTGCGTTCGGAGCGGACCGGTGGCCAACTCGCGGCTGTGCGTGGCTCCTGGTCAGTGGGTGGCGAGTAGTTGGTGCCAGGCGGTGACGGGGACGGTGAGCCGGGGGCCGGTGGGGTGCTTGGAGTCGCGAACCAGGACTCCGTCACTCGTAGATGGCGGTCGACTCGACCACGCCACTTCCACGCAGCTCGATCCCGATGCGCCGCTGTAGCTGCTCTTGCGCCAGGTTGTCTGCGACACCCCGTTGACTCCCTCGGTCGTATTCGTCGGCCAGATCAGCCGCGAACTTCCGAGATTGTCCCTCATCCAGGGCGATGTCATCGAGTGTCGGCGTGAGTTCGCGGTAACTGCGCACGTGGCTGCTGTCGTCCAGGATCAGGCCACTGCCACCGAGATGGTCCAGATACACGACTGGGCGGTGGCCGTCGAACTCCATCAGGTGGAACGCCCCGCTCACCACGGACCGCTCGCCGGCCGCGCTGGGCACGATTCGCAGGGAGACGTTGTCCAGCGCGGCTGTGAGCACGATGTGCAGCAGTTGCTCATGCATGGTCTCGTCGGCGCCGACTCGCAGCCGGAGGGCGGTCTCGTGGAGGTAGAAGGTGAACCGTGCCGCATTCGGTAGGGACAGGATCCGGCGTCGCTCCATTCGGGTATGGACAGCGCCTTCCAGAACTTCGTCGGTGAAGCCCTGGTTGCCGGTGAAGATGAGCGTGCGGGCGTAGTCGGGCGTCTGCATCAGCCCATGGATCACCTGTGGCTCGTAGATGATCGAGCGTTCGGCTGACGACTCGTAGAAGATCAGTGACTGGAGTGAGCCGCCGATCCGTTCGTCGGACAGGTAGTAGCCCTGGTTCAGTTCGGCGACCTTGGTGAACTCGATGAGCCGGTCCAACTCCGGGGACGCCTTCAGGCCGCACATGACCGCGAACTGGATCACGTCGGTGATGGACGAGGTCCGGCCGCCGTTCTCCATGCGCGAGATCGTGGTCAGCGGCCAGCCCNAGTAACGCTTCTGCATGCGGACACGCTAGGCCCAGATCCCGCAGAGTTCCGCACTCGTCAACCCAACTCCACCCGATCGGCGCACGTCAACGCCAGCCTTTCCGCTCCAGAAAGCTTAACAAGAACCCTTGCTAAGGATTCCTTGCTAAAGGTATGTTGTTAAGCATGGCCGACGTCGCACCCCGGATCACCGACCCGAAGGCGCTCCGCGCGCTCGCACATCCGCTGCGCTGGCAGCTGCTGGAGATCGTGGGCCGCGAAGGCACCGCGACCGCCACCCAGTGCGCCAACGAAACCGGCGAGAGCGTCGCCAACTGCTCCTACCACCTCAACATGCTCGCGAAATACCACTACGTCGAGCAGGCAGAAGGCGGCCAGGGCCGCGAGAAACCATGGCGGGTGACCGACACCCGCATGTCCGTCGACGAGCTGGGCATGGACACCGACGGCCTGCTCGCCGCCAGGGCCGCGACCGGAGCCTTCCTCGACTACGAGCTCGGCCAGATCCGCGAACGCCATCACTCCCTGCACCTTGAGCCGGCGCGGTGGCGCACCGCGGTCGGCATCGACAACTCCCACGACTACCTCACCGCCGAGGAGGTCGAGGAGCTGCGGGCGACCCTGCGGGACCTGACCGACAAGTTCCGCGAGCGCCGAACGAACCCGGAGCTACGCCCCGACGGCGCCCGCTCGGTGACCATCTTCCTGTCCACGACGGTCGCCCCCACCACCGACTGACCCGAAAGCCAACCCCAGCCAGGCCGTCCGCCGACGGCCCGGTTCCGCCTGCCCGCAGAAAGGCCCCGCCATGGACCCGTACAGCGCCCACATCATCGCCACCAGTCGCGGCGCCGACTTCCGGCGCGACGCCGAGGAGGAAAGGATCGCCAAGCACGCCCGTGAGTCCCGCGCCGACGAGCAGCCAGCGCCGGCCATCCGACGGCCGGCACGGGCCCGCAGGCCGGGCCTGGTCCAGTAGCGTGCGGGACGTGACCCGACGCTACGACGTGGTGGTGGTCGGTGGCGGCCACAACGGCCTGGTCGCCGCCGCCTATCTGGCCAGAGCCGGCAAGTCCGTGCTGGTGCTCGAACGCCTCGACAAGGTCGGCGGCGCGGCCGTCAGCGAGACCCCGTTCCCCGGCATCGCCGCCCGGCTGTCCCGCTACTCCTACCTGGTGAGCCTGCTGCCGTCGGCGATCGTCGCCGACCTCGGGCTGCGGGTGTCGCTGCGCTCGCGCCCGGTGTCGTCCTACACACCGACCCTGCGCGCCGGCGAGCCGACCGGGCTGCTGGTGGAACGCGAACCCGGGCCGGCCACCGCGGCCTCGTTCCGCGCGCTCACCGGCGCGGACACCGAGTTCGCGAACTGGTCCGCCTGGTACACCGACCTCGCCGCGATGGCCAAGGCGGTCGCGCCGACCATGCTCGGCCCGCTGCCCACGCGCGCCGAACTGCGCGCGCTGGTGGTCGCCGCGGCCGGGGAACGCTTGTGGCAGCAGGTGTTCGAGCAGCCGATCGGCGAGGCGATCGAGGAGACCTTCGCCGACGACCTGGTGCGCGGCGTGGTCGCCACCGACGCGCTGATCGGCACGCACACCTCGACCAGGTCGACCTCCCTGCTGGCCAACCGCTGCTTCCTCTACCACCTGATCGGCGACGGCACCGGCGAGTGGCGGGTACCGGTCGGCGGCATGGGCGCGGTGACCGGGGAACTGGCCAGGGTGGCCGCCGAGTCCGGCGCGCACATCACCACCGGCGCGACCGTGACGGCCGTGGACGCTGACGGTGTGGACGCCGAAGTCCGTTACGTGTCAGGCGATGCCGAGCACACCGTGGCCGCGGCTACGGTGCTCGGCGGGGTGGCGCCCTCGGTGCTCGACCGGCTGCGCGGCCGCCAGGCGCAGTCCCCGAGCGGGGCGCAGCTGAAGATCAACGTGTTGCTGTCCCGGCTGCCGAGGCTGCGTTCGGGTGCTGACCCGAGACAGGCCTTCGCCGGCACCTTCCATCTCGACGAGTCCTATGTGGAGCTGGAGAACGCCTATCAGGCAAGCGTCTCCGGGAAGATCCCGGATCCGTTGCCGGGGGAGACGTACTGCCACACGCTCACCGACGAGTCCATCGTGGACGGCGAGCTGCACACGCTGACCCTGTTCGGCCTGCACCTGCCGGCGGACCTGTTCGTCGAGGACAACGACGGCCTGCGGGACACGCTCGTGCGCCGCTACCTCGCCGGCCTCGACCGCCACCTGCTCGACCCGATCGCCGACTGCGTGGCCACCGACGCCGATGGCCGCCCGTGCATTGAGGCGCGCACCCCGCTGGATCTGGAGCGCGAGCTGGCCATGCCGGGCGGCCACATCTTCCACGGCGACCTCGCGTGGCCCTACGCCGACACCGACGACCGGTGGGGCGTGGCGACCGACGTGCCGAACCTGCTGCTCTGCGGCAGCGGCGCGCGCCGGGGCGGCGGGGTCAGCGGCATCGGCGGGCACAACGCCGCGATGGCCGTGCTCAGGCCGCCAACTGCTTCTTGACCTGGGCCAGGGTCGGGTTGGTGAGCGCGGCGCCGCTGGGGAAGTGCACCGTCGGCACGGTCTGGTTGCCGCCGTTCACCTTCATCACGAAGCTCGCCGCGTCCGGGTCGTGCTCGATGTCGACCTCGCGGTAGGCGATGCCCTCGCGGTCCAGCTGCGCCTTCAACCGGCGGCAGTAACCACACCACGTGGTCGAGTACATCGTCAGCGTGTCGGGCGCCTGGCTCATCTCACACTCCCCTGCAAAGGAACATCAACCGGTGCAACGCGTGGCCATGCCGGAAAATGCCCTTCGAGAATGCGCTATCCGCTCGGGCAGCTCGGCGGGGGCGCCGGGCTCCTCGGGTCGAAGTAGCTCGAGCGCGTCTGCTCCGGCTGGGTGGTCACCGCGCGCTCGGCCGAGGCCGGCGCCAGGTAGCCGCGCAGGTAGGCCTCGCAGCCGATCGAGTACGCGTAGCCGGTGGCCTCGCCGTACCAGAGGCCCTTGCTGCCCTCGGCCCACCGGTCGCTGGCCCGCAGTACGTAGTCGACGTCCGCGCGCACGACCACGATCGCGTTCATCGCGTCGACCAGCCGCAGCGGCTCCTCGGGCTCGAAGGCGTACACGAAGACGTAGTTCGTGCTGATCACGAGCTCGCCGGCGTCGCCGGCGGAGACGGTCATCTCGCCCTGGACCTTGGGCTCGGCCGACAACAGCCGCGAGTCGGCCGAGGTCATGCTGACCAGCGACTGCACCAGCGGCTCGCCGCCGGAGAACAGCGGCTCGAGCTGGCGGCGGGCATCGGGCGCGAGCAGGGAGAGGAAGCGCCGCGGGTTGTGGTCGACCAGCAGGTCGCGGTCCAGCCGGCTCGCCACCAGGATCTCCCGCACCCTGGCCAGCGCCAGGGTCACCTGTTCCTGGCTGAACTCGCCGACCCGCCTGGCGGGTGGGGTGACGATGCCCGACGTGCCGCCGGCCCAGTCCGCGGCCGGGGTGGAGGTGAACGGCCGGTTCTCGTCGAACATCGGGCTGGCGACCGTCGGCGCGGGTGCGATCCGGCTCACCGACGGGGTGCCGGCGGTGTCCTCGGCGAACAACTCGGTGAAGGTGCCGGTGCGCACCAGCACGATGCCGAGCACGGCGACCACGACCACCGTCAGGCCGCCGGCCAGCCAACGCGCCTGTCGGCGGCGGCGCGCGGCGCGCGCCAGCTGACGCGCGTCGGCGTCGGCCGCCGCACGCAGACGGCCCGCCCACTCTGCGTCTTCTGCCGCGGGGTTCGCGGCCGGCTGACGAGGGTTCACCGGCTCCCCAAATGTGTGCCGTTGCTGAATGGTCAACCAACCAGGATCTGAAAATTCTCCGGTGCTGAAGTCATCGATCCGGCCGTTCGGCGTGTTAACAACCCGCGTCGGGGGAACTCGGATGCACGCCGGTCAGCGCGGTTCGTAGACTCTTCGAGCGTGACTGACACCGCATCGCAGCCGACCACCGAGCTGCCGTCGGCCTGGGAGCCGGGGACGGCGGAGGCGGAGCTGTACGAGCGGTGGATGGCCGCCGGCTACTTCACCGCCGAGGCCACCAGCGACCGGCCGCCGTTCTGCATCGTGCTACCGCCACCCAACGTCACCGGCAGCCTCCACATGGGACACGCGCTGGACCACACCCTGATGGACGCGTTGACCCGCCGGCGCCGGATGCAGGGCTACGCGGCGCTGTGGCAGCCGGGCATGGACCACGCCGGCATCGCCACCCAGAACGTGGTCGAGCGCGAGCTGGCGAACGAGGGCCTGACCAGGCACGATCTCGGCCGCGACCGGTTCGTCGAGCGGGTGTGGGAGTGGAAGGCCGAGTACGGCGGCCGGATCCTCGGCCAGATGCGCCGCCTCGGCGACAGCGTCGACTGGTCGCGCGACCGGTTCACCATGGACGAGGGGCTGTCCACAGCGGTCCAGACCATCTTCAAGAAGCTCCACGACGACGGCCTGATCTACCGGGCCGAGCGGATCATCAACTGGTGTCCCCGCTGCCTGACCGCGCTGTCGGACATCGAGGTGGAGCACGCCGACGACGACGGCGAGCTGGTCTCGATCCGCTACGGGGACGGCGACGGCGCCATCGTGGTGGCCACCACCCGCGCGGAGACCATGCTCGGGGACACCGCGGTGGCCGTGCACCCCGACGACCAGCGCTACGCCCACCTGGTCGGCACCGAGGTCGCGCTGCCGCTGACCGGCCGGCTGATCCCGATCGTGGCCGACGAGCACGTCGACCCGGAGTTCGGCACCGGTGCGGTGAAGGTCACTCCGGCACACGACCCGAACGACTTCGAGATCGGCCGGCGCGGGCGGCTGCCGACGATCACGATCATGGACGAGCGGGGCGTGATCACCGCGCACGGCCCGTTCGAGGGGCTGGACCGGTTCGAGGCGCGTCCCGCGGTGGTCGCCGCGCTGCGGGCGCAGGGCCGCATCGTCGCCGAGAAGCGGCCCTACACGCACTCGGTCGGGCACTGCTCCCGGTGTGACACGGTGGTCGAGCCCCGGCTGTCGCTGCAGTGGTTCGTCCGGGTCGCGCCGCTGGCCGAGGCCGCCGGCGACGCGGTGCGCGACGGGCGCACCACGATCCACCCGCCGGAGCTGGCCAAGCGGTACTTCGACTGGGTCGACAACATGCACGACTGGTGCATCTCGCGCCAGCTGTGGTGGGGCCACCGGATCCCGGTCTGGTACGGCCCGGACGGCGAGGTCGTGTGCGTCGGCCCGGACGAGGAAGCACCCACCGGCGATGGCTGGACCCAGGACCCGGACGTGCTGGACACCTGGTTCTCCTCGGCGCTGTGGCCCTTCTCCACGCTCGGCTGGCCGGAGAAGACCCCGCAGCTGGCCGCGTTCTATCCCAACACCGTGCTGGTCACCGGCTACGACATCCTGTTCTTCTGGGTCGTGCGGATGATGATGTTCGGGCTGTACGCGATGGACGGCGTCCAGCCGTTCGACCAGGTGTACCTGCACGGGCTGATCCGCGACGCGGCCGGCAAGAAGATGTCCAAGTCGCGTGGCAACGTGATCGACCCGCTGGACTGGCTCGACCGCTTCGGCGCGGACGCGACCAGGTTCACCCTGGCCAGGGGCGCCAACCCGGGCAGCGACATGGCGATCGCCGAGGACTGGGCGGCCGGCTCGCGCAACTTCGGCAACAAACTGTGGAACGCCACCAGGTTCGCGCTGATGAACGGCGCGACCACGGCCAGCGAGGTGCCCGCGCGGGACACGCTGACCGAGGCCGACCGGTGGATCCTCGACCTGGCCGACACCTTGGTGTCCGATGTGGATGGACTGTACGAGGACTACCAGTTCGCCAAGCTGTGCGACGCGCTCTACCACTTCACCTGGGACGAGCTGTGCGACTGGTACCTGGAGCTGGCCAAGGTCCAGCTGGCCGCCGGCGGTGAGCGTGCGGCGGCCACCAGGGCGGTCCTCGGACACGTGTTCGACGTGGTGCTGCGGCTGCTGCACCCGTTGATCCCGTTCGTCACCGAGCGGCTGTGGACCACGCTGACCGGTGGCGAGTCGGTGGTGGTCGCGCCGTGGCCGACCGCGTCGGGCAGCGCGCCGGACGAGCGCGCGGCCGAGCACGTGGTGGCCGTGCAGAAGCTGGTCACCGAGATCCGCCGGTTCCGCTCCGATCAGGGAGTCAAGCCAGGGCAACGAGTGCCGGCCCGGCTGTCCGGTGTGGACGGTGCGGGACTGTCCGCGCTGCGCCCGGCGGTCGCCGCGCTCGCCCGGCTCGACGAGCCGGGCGACGGGTTCACCGCCGGCGCGTCGATCGAGGTCGCGCTGGCCGGCGGGACGGTGTCGGTCGAGCTGGACCTGTCCGGCACGGTCGACCTGGACGCGGAACGCAAGCGGCTGGCCAAGGACCTCGCCGCGGCGGAGAAGGAGTTGGCCGGCTGTGACGGCAAGCTCGCCAACCCCGCCTTCACCGACAAGGCCCCGGCACCGGTGGTCGCCAAGATCACGGCGCGGCGCGCGGTCGCCGCGGCCGACATCGAGCGGATCACCGCCAGGCTGGCCGCGATGGCCCATGTCTGAGCCGGGTAGCCACGAGTCCACTTGGGACGATCTGCTCCAGGTCGAGGCGGAGCTGAACACCCGCTGGCCGGAGACGAAGATCGAGCCGACACTGCGGCGGATCGCCGCGCTGGTCGACCTGCTCGGCGACCCGCACACGTCCTACCCGGCGGTGCATGTCGCCGGCACCAACGGCAAGACGTCGGTGGCGCGGATGATCGACGCGCTGGTGACCAGGATCGGCCTGCGGGTCGGCCGGTTCTCCAGCCCACACCTGCAGCTGGTGACCGAGCGGATCGCCGTGGACGGCGCGCCGATCACGCCCGCGCGGTATGTCGAGGTATATCGGGACATCGAACCGTACGTGGCGATGGTCGACCGCGACGCCGAGATCGCGATGAGCAAGTTCGAGGTGCTCACCGGGATGGCCTTCGCCGCGTTCGCCGACGCCCCGGTGGACGTGGCGGTGCTCGAGGTCGGCCTCGGCGGCACCTGGGACTCGACCAACGTGGTCGACGCGCGGGTGGCCGCGATCGGCCCGATCGGCGTGGACCACGTCGAGTACCTCGGGTCGGACCTGGCCGGCATCGCGGCGGAGAAGGCCGGGGTTATCAAGGAGGGCGCGGTCGCGCTGCTGGCCGAGCAGACCCCCGAGGTGGCCCAGGTCCTGCTGACCCGGTGTGCCGAGGTCGGCGCGTCGGTGGCGCGCTCCGGCATGGAGTTCGGGGTGCTGCGCCGCGATGTCGCGGTCGGCGGGCAACTGTTGAAGCTGCAGGGGCTCGGCGGCGCCTACGAGGACATCTTCCTGCCGCTGCACGGACCTCATCAGGCGGCGAACGCGGCGATCGCGCTGGCGGCGGTCGAGGCGTTCTTCGGCGCTGGCGCTCAGCGCGGACTGGACGTCGAGGCGATCCGGGAGGGCTTCGCCTCGGTGGTGGTGCCCGGGCGGCTGGAGCGGGTCCGCTCCGCGCCGACGGTGTTCGTCGACGCCGCGCACAACCCGCACGGGGCCACCGCGCTGGCCGCGGCGCTGGAGGCGGACTTCGCCTTCACCAAGCTGGTCGGCGTGGTCGGCATGATGGCCGACAAGGACGCCCGGGGGATCCTGAGCGCGCTGGAGCCGGTGCTGCACGAGGTGGTGATCACCACCAACTCCTCGGAACGCGCGATGTCCGCCGAGGAGTTGGGCGACGTGGCGACCGACGTGTTCGGGGTTGACCGGGTGAGCGTGCGCGCCCGCCTGGACGACGCGCTGGAGGCCGCGATCGAGCTGGCCGAGTCCGACGCCGACGCGCAGCTGTCCGGCGTCGGCGTGGTGGTCACCGGCTCGGTGGTCACCGCGGGCGAGGCCCGCGCCCTGTTCGGCAAGGACCCGGCATGAGCAGGCCCACCGATCCGATGAAGTCCTTCGCCGCGGTGGCGGCCGCGACGTTGCTGCTCGAGGTCCTGGTGATGCTGCTGGCGATCCCGGTGCTGGCCAACCTCGGGTCCGAGCTGGCCGCCTGGCAGGGCGTGCTGGTCGGCGCGCTCGCGGTGGCGATGCTGGTGACGTGTGCCTTCCTGCGCCGGCCGTGGGGCCTGTGGGTCGCGGCCGTGTTGCAGGTCGGGCTGATCGCCTGCTGGACCATCTCGACCGCGCTCGGCGTGATGGGCATCGTGTTCGGTCTGGTGTGGACGATGCTGCTGTGGATGCGGTGGGACGTCGCGCGTCGCATGGCCATGGGCACGCTGCCCAGCCAGGCGTCCACAGAGGACTAAGGGCTTCTCTCGACGGCGGCGCGCACCGCGTCCAGCGCCTCGGCCGCGTCGATGCCCAGCGCCCGCGCGGTGGCCGCGTAGTCGGCCGCGGCCACCTGCAGCTCGGCTCGGCTGGTGTCGCCAAGCGCGCTGACGAACGTGCCGGACCGGCCGCGGGTCTCGACCATGCCCGCCATCTCCAGCTCCCGGTAGGCCTTGGCCACGGTGTTCGCCGCGAGGCCGAGGTCGGTGGCCAGCGCGCGGACAGTGGGCAGCCGGGTGCCGACGGCGAGCGTGCGGTCGCTGATCTGCCTGGCCAGCTGGGAACGCACCTGCTCGAACGGGGGCTGCCGGGAGTCGGCGTCGATCGTGATCAGATCCGCTGGCACGGCGTTCACCGTAGTCGTCCCCGGGTGGGACGCTAGGCTGCGGCCACAAACTTCCCGTGTTAACAAAGGAGAGTCGTGAGCGAGCGGACGTTGGTCCTGGTGAAGCCGGACGGTGTACAGCGTGGGCTGGTCGGCGAGGTCGTCTCCCGGATCGAGCGCAAGGGCCTGCGCCTGGTGGCGTTGGAGCTGAAGAACGCCGAGCGCTCGGTGGCCGAGGCGCACTACGCCGAGCACGCGAGCAAGCCGTTCTACGAGTCGCTGCTGGAGTTCATCACCGGCGGGCCGCTGGTGGCCATGGTCGTCGAGGGCGAGCGCGCGATCGACGCGTTCCGCCAACTGGCCGGCGCGACCGACCCGGTGAAGTCGGCCACCGGCAGCATCCGGGGCGACTTCGCGGTCGAGGTGCAGTTCAACATCGTGCACGGCTCGGACTCCCCGGAGTCGGCCAAGCGGGAGATCGACCTGTGGTTCCCCGGCGTGTGAGGAACGTTTTTCCCGGTTGATCCGCCGGCGGGTGCGTCCGGTTCCCGGTTCGCACCCGCGCGGATACCCGCCTCCCCGCCAGCAATGACCGCACGGACTTCGCCGACACCGGCGTGTTCACCCACGACCCGTGGACCTAGTCTGCGCACGTGGATGACAACGGATCACTGGTCCACGCCCGGGGCCTGGTCAAGCACTTCGGCGAGTTCGCCGCCGTGCGCGGGATCGACGTCGACGTGCGCCGGGGGGAGGCGTTCGGGTTCCTCGGGCCCAACGGCGCCGGCAAGTCCTCCACCATGCGGATGGTGGGCTGCGTGTCCCCGCGAACCGGCGGTGAGCTGCGGGTTCTCGGCCTGGACCCGGACCGGGACGGTCCCCGGATCCGCGCCCGGCTCGGCGTGGTGCCCCAGCAGGACAACCTCGACACCGAGCTGACCGTCCGGCAGAACCTGCACGTCTACGGCCGCTTCTTCGGCCTGTCCAAGGCACACCTGCGGGACAGGGCCACCGAGCTGCTCGACTTCGCCCAGCTCACCGAGCGCGCCGACGACGAGGTCGAGCCGCTGTCCGGCGGCATGAAACGGCGGCTGACCATCGCCCGGTCGCTGATCAACGACCCGGAGCTGCTGCTGCTCGACGAGCCGACCACCGGCCTGGACCCGCAGGCCCGCCACCTGCTGTGGGACCGGCTGTTCCGGCTCAAGCAGAACGGCGTCACGCTCATCATCACCACCCACTACATGGACGAGGCCGAGCAGCTGTGCGACCGGCTCGTGGTGATGGACGGCGGCCTGATCGTCGCCGAGGGCAGCCCGGCCGCGCTGATCGCCAAGTACGCCACCCGCGAGGTCGTCGAGCTGCGCTTTCCCCCGACCGACGACGCCGAGGGCCTCGAGGCACGGCTGGACGGCCTCGCCGAGCGGGTCGAGGTGCTGCCCGACCGGGTGCTGCTCTACGCCACCGACGGTGAGTCGGCGCTGGCCGCCGTGCACGCCAGGGGCATCGACCCGATCTCCAGCCTGGTCCGGCGCAGCTCGCTGGAGGACGTGTTCCTCCGCCTCACCGGCCGCACCCTGGTGGACTAGCGGGCCGAGTCAACTGCCCTGAATGCCTCATTCGGGACGTTGAACGTCGCCAATGCCCCATTCAGGGCGTCGCGGCCGGTGCGACGTGGGCGCTGGGCTAGCAGCAGCCTGCGGTTGGGGTGACGGGTGCGGCACGGGCGGCGGCCTCGATGTCGGCGAGCAGGCGCTGCCGGGCCGCGGGATCGAGGTACCGGCCGCCGGCGAGCACGGAGTGGATCCGCAGGGTGTTGTGGATGTCGGTGAGGGGGTTGGCGTCGAGCACCACGAGGTCGGCAAGGTGGCCGGGGCGGATGGTGCCGAGCGCGTCCGCTTGGCCGACGAACTTGGCTGGCTCGCGGGTGGCCGCTTGCAGCGCCGCCATCGGTGAGAGCCCGGCGCGTACGAGTAGGGCCAGTTCGTCATGCAGGCCGAATCCGGGGTAGCCGAACGGGATGCCGGCCGCGTCCGTGCCGGCCAGGACCGGTACGCCGGCGGCGTGTAGGTCGCCGAGCATGCGCAGCCGGTGTTCGAGGACCACGCGGTGCTGGGCGACGTCCTCCGGTGTCCGGCCGGCGGTGAAGGTCGCCGCCAGCTGTGTCCGCCAATTCTCCAGCGTGCCTGGCGGCAGGTAGCGGAGCCGGTCGGGGTCGATGTTGACCTGCTCCGGCCGGTCGGTGACGTGGTGGACGAGCAGGGTGGGGGTGATCGCGGTCCGGGTAGCACCGAGTTGGGCGTAGACGTCGGCGGCGCGGTGGGCGTCGTGGGTGGTGGTGGCCAGCCAGTCGATCGGGTGGATCGCGCGGAACCATTCCCTTGACCCGTCGCCGGTGCCGGTGAGCCGGATGTCGGCGAGCAGCCGGCGGACCATCGCCTCCTGGCTGGACGCGCCGAGCAGCGCCGGGAAGAAGTGTTCGACGCTGCGCTGGCCCGCCTGGGCGGCGTCGAGCAGCGGAACCGCGTCGGCGGCGTGTCCGGCGAAGGGTATGCCCTGCCGGTCCGCCTCGCCGGCGATGGCGAGCAGGCTGTCGCGGTCCAGCCGGCTGTAGACCTTGACGAAGTCAGCCCCTTCTCGTTTGGCCTGGCGCACCGCGGTACGAGCCTGCGCGGGAGTGGTGACCTCGAGGTGTACGCCGAGTTCGTTGCCGGTCCAGATCGACGGGCTGCCGTCGAGGATCCGGCTGCCGAGGATCCAGCGGGGACCGAGCAGCGTGCCCGCGGTCACCCGGTCGCGCCAGTCGCGCACCCACGGGAACTCGGTCATCTCGCGGACCGTGGTGATACCCATGGCGACATACAGCTGCGGCAGCACTCCCTCGGGGTGGACCGAGTGGACGTGCATGTCGCACAGCCCGGGAATGAGGTACTTCCCGGAGAGGTCCACGACTCGCGCGTGCCTCGGGACCGGCACCGAGTGGCCGAGCGCGGTGATCCGCTCACCGGCGACGAGCACGGTCTGGTCCGGGCGCGGCGGGGCACCGGTCATGTCGATGACGGTGACGTGGGTGAGCGCGAGGACCGGCTCGTCGCGCCCGGCGGCCAGGGCCGACCAGCCGAGGCCGGCTACCCCGCCAACCGCTGCCAGGCCGGCGACTCCCAGCACGCGCCGCCGTGAGTGGTGGGCCAACTTTATTGTGTCCATGGGACACAGTTTTATGCTGGACGCAGTTTTGAGTCAAGGAGCTGCGGGTGGCACGGATCGTCGAGTTGTTGTGGGGGCCGGCCGACCGGCCGACGCGCGGTCCCAAACCGGCGCTGAGCACGCGGCGGATCGCGGAGACCGCCATCGCCATCGCCGACGAGGAGGGCCTCGCGGCGGTCGCCATGCAGCGGGTCGCCACCGAGCTGGCCTTCACGAAGATGGCGCTGTACCGGTACTTCCCCGGCAAGGCAGAACTCGTCGCCGTCATGATCGACACAGCACTCGGTGACCCACCGGCCGACCTGGTGGGCGGTTGGCGGGCGCGACTGACCGAGTGGGCCCACCGGCTGTGGTCACGCTACGAGCGCCACCCGTGGCTGCTGCAGGTCACCATGGGCCCCCGCCCGCTCGGCCCGAACGAACTGGGCTGGACGGAGGCCGCGGTAGCCGCCATCGCCGGGACAGGCCTCACCGGCAGAGAGCAACTCGACGCGGTGTTCGTGGTGAGCGGGCACATACGCAACCTGGCGCAGCAAACCCTCGCCCAGGCGACGCACCCGAGCCACAGCGAGCGGCAGCTCGGCGCGACCATCGCCGATCTCCTGACCGGGCGGGAGAGTCACTACCCGGCACTCACCGCCGCCATCGCCGACAACACCATGCCGGACAACGCCATGGACAACGCCATGGACTTCGGCCTGGCCCGCATCCTTGACGGCATCGAGCCGCTCATCGCGGACCGGACACGTGAGTCCAAGCAGTTCAAGAAGTCCTGGTAGCACGCCGCGGCGATGTCAGGGTCGGGATCTAGTCTGCTGGGGTGGTCGAAGTCGCGCCGATCGGCGCAGGTCGGGTCCTCGGTCCGGTGCGTGCCGCACTGATCGTGGTCGAGGCCATGTGGACCTGGTACCGCCGCAACTGGCGGTCAACGGTCGTGTCCAGTGTCGTGCAGCCGGTGCTGTTCCTGCTGGCGCTCGGCTTCGGCCTCGGCTCCCAGGTCCAGCCGAGCGAGGCGACCGATGGCCTGCGCTACGTCGTCTACCTGGCCCCCGCGCTGCTGGTGGCCACCGCCGCGCAGATCGCCGCGTTCGAGTGCACCTACCCGATCCTGTCCGGGTTCAAGTGGCAGCGGACCTACCTGGCCATCGCGGCGTCGCCGGTCAGCCCGGCACAGATCCTCGGCGGGCACCTCACCTGGGTCGCGATCCGCCTGACCAGCTCCGGCGCGGCCTACCTCGTGGTGGCCGCCGTGCTCGGCACGCTCACCGGGCCCGGCGTGCTGGTGACGCTGCTGGTCGCGGTACTCACCGGGATGGCCATGGCCGGCCCGATCGCCGCCTTCTCGGCCACCGTCGAGTCCGAGGGCCAGCAGTTCAACGCCCTGTTCCGGTTCGTGGTGATGCCGATGACGTTGTTCGCCGGCGCGTTCTTCCCGGTCGAGCAGCTGCCGGCCTGGCTGCGGCCGATCGCCTGGATCACCCCGGTCTGGCACGGCACCGAGGTCGGCCGCGACGCCGCCTTCGGCACGCTGGAGTGGTTACCCACGCTCGGCCACGTCGCGTTCCTGGTGGCCATGTTCCTCGGCGGCGCCGCGCTCGCGGCCCGCAACTACCGACGGCGGTTGAGCGCATGACCGGCACCCTGGAGAGGCAGGCGCCCGCGCGCCCCGGCGGACTGCTGCTGCGCGTCCTGCCGCCCGGCCTGTACGCCGGCCGCGCTCGAGTCCTGGTCGAACGCGCGCTGCTGGCCAACCGGCGATCGTGGCTGGTGATCGTGTCCGGGTTCTGCGAGCCGCTGTTCTACCTGTTCGCCATGGGCGTCGGGTTCGGCAAGCTGGTCGGCGAGGTGGTCGGGCCGACCGGCGAGCCGATGAGCTACGTCGCCTACGTCGCCCCCGCGCTGCTGGCCGCCTCGGCCATGAACGGCGCGGTCTACGACGCCACGTTCAACATCTTCTTCAAGTTCAAGTACGCCAAGCTCTACGACGCGATGCTGGCCACCCCGCTCGGCCCGGTGGACATCGCGGTCGGCGAGATCGGGTGGGCGCTGCTGCGTGGCGGGCTGTACGCGCTCGGGTTCCTCGCGGTGATGCTGGGCATGGGGCTGATCGCCTCGCCGTGGGCGCTACTCGCCCTGCCGGCGGCGCTGTTCATCGCGTTCGCCTTCGCCGCGATCGGCATGGCGGCGACCACCTACATGCGGTCCTGGCAGGACTTCGACCTGGTGCAGCTCGCGCTGATGCCGATGTTCCTGTTCTCCACCACGTTCTTCCCGCTCAGCGTCTACCCGGAGCCGGTGCAGATCGGCGTGCAGTGCCTGCCGCTCTACCACGCGATCGAGATCATGCGGGCGCTGACCAGCGGGTTCGTCGACCTGTCGGTGCTGGGTCACCTGGCGTACTTCGTGGTGATGGCGGCACTGGGCGTGACCGTCGCCGCCCGCAGGCTGGGCACCCTGCTGCTGCGTTGATCGGGAGCTAGGCTTGGCGCATTATGGAGTCCGTCTTTCCTCGGCTCGAGCCGTTGCTGCCCAGGGTGTCCAAGCCGGTCCAATACGTCGGCGGGGAGCTCAACTCGACCGTCAAGGACTGGGACGCCACCACCGTCCGCTGGGCACTGATGTACCCGGACGCCTATGAGGTCGGGCTGCCCAACCAGGGCGTCATGATCCTCTACGAGGTGCTCAACGAGCAGCCCGACGTGCTGGCCGAGCGCACCTACGCGGTCTGGCCGGACCTCGAGAAGCTGATGCGCGAACACGGCGTGCCGCAGTTCACCGTCGACGCGCACCGCCCGGTCGCCGCGTTCGACCTGCTCGGCGTCAGCTTCGCCACCGAGCTCGGCTACACCAACCTGCTCTCCGCCCTCGACCTCGCCGGCATCCCGCTGCACGCCGCCGACCGCACCGACGAGCACCCGATCGTGCTCGCCGGCGGGCACGCCGCGTTCAACCCGGAGCCGATCGCCGACTTCGTCGACGCCGCCGTGCTCGGCGACGGCGAGGAGGCGGTGCTGGAGATCACCGACCTGGTGCGCACGTGGAAGAACGCGGGCTCACCCGGCGGCCGGGACGAGATCCTGACCCGTCTCGCGGAGACCGGCGCGGTGTACGTGCCGCGCTTCTACGACGTCGGCTACCTCGACGACGGCGGCCTCGCGCACGTGCGGCCCAACCGGGCGCGAGTGCCCGAGCGGGTCGCCAAGCGCACCACCATGGACCTCGACGCGTGGCCCTACCCGAAGCAGCCGCTGGTGCCGCTCGCGGAGAGCGTGCACGAGCGGATGAGCGTGGAGATCTTCCGCGGCTGCACCCGGGGCTGCCGGTTCTGCCAGGCCGGCATGATCACCCGCCCGGTGCGCGAGCGGTCCATCGAGGGCGTCGGCGAGATGGTCAAGCGCGGCCTGGACGCCACCGGCTTCGAGGAGGTCGGGCTGCTGTCGCTGTCCAGCGCGGACCACTCCGAGATCGGCGAGATCACCCGTGGCCTCGCCGACCGCTACGAGGGCACCAACACCGGCCTGTCGCTGCCATCGACCAGGGTCGACGCGTTCAACATCGACCTGGCCAACGAGCTGTCGCGCGGCGGCCGCCGCTCCGGGCTGACGTTCGCGCCGGAGGGCGGCAGCGAGCGGATCCGCCGGGTGATCAACAAGATGGTGTCCGAGGAGGACCTGATCCGGACGGTCAGCGCCGCCTTCGCCAACGGCTGGCGGCAGGTCAAGCTGTACTTCATGTGCGGGCTGCCGACCGAGACCGACGACGACGTGCTGCAGATCGCCGCGATGGCCAAGGAGGTCATCCGCGCGGGCCGGGCCGCCAGCGGCCGCAAGGACATCCGCTGCACGGTGTCGATCGGCGGGTTCGTGCCCAAGCCGCACACGCCGTTCCAGTGGGCCGCCCAGTGCGACCCGGACACCGTGGACGACCGGCTGCGCAAGCTGCGCGCCGCGGTGAACTCCGACCGCAACCTCGGGCGCAACATCGGCATGCGCTACCACGACGGCAAACCGAGCCTGATCGAAGGCCTGCTGTCCCGGGGCGACCGTCGCGTCGGGCGGGTCATCGAGCGGGTGTGGCGCAACGGCGGCCGGTTCGACGGCTGGAGCGAGCACTTCTCCTACGACCGCTGGGTCGACGCCGCCGCCGAGGAACTGCCGCCACTCGGCGTGGACCTGGCGTGGTTCACCACCCGTGAGCGCACCGAGGACGAGGTGCTGCCCTGGGACCACCTGGACTCCGGCCTGGACAAGGACTGGCTGTGGGAGGACTGGCAGGACGCACTGGACGAGCGGGAGTTGGAGGACTGCCGCTGGACCCCGTGCTTCGACTGCGGCGTCTGCCCGGCCATGGGCACCGACATCGAGGTCGGCCCGACCGGCCGCACGCTGCTGCCGTTGACCCCGGTGACCCAGGGCGGATAGCTCAGCGGCCGGGCAGCCGCAGCGCGTCGCGCAGCGCGTTGTCCGGCGCGACCGCGGCCGTCGCGTCGACCAGGCCGTGGCCGTAGAAGCCGTTGTAGGGCGCGTAGCCCTCGCAGTAGGCGTCCTGCGCGCCGGTGTCGTCCAGGTCGTAGTCGGCCGGGCAGGGGATGGCGTCGGCCTGCTCGGTCAGCAGCTGGGTCAGTTTCTGCGGCGAGGCCTCCGGATGCTCGCTGGCCAGCAGCGCGGCCACCCCCGACACGTGCGGGGTGGCCATCGACGTGCCGCAGTACCGGTCGTAGCCGCCGGGCACGGTCGACAGCACGCAGCTGTCGGCCTGCTCACCCTCGGGCTTGGTGGCGGCCGGCTTCGGCTCACCGCCGGGCGCGGCCACGTCGATCACCCCGAGCCCGTAGGAGCTGTAGCTGGACTTGACCTCGTCCGGGCCGACGGCCGACACCGCCACCACGCCACGCAGGCCGGCGGGCAGCACCTTGCAGCTCGCGTCCATCGTGCGCGCGCCCTCGGTGCGGCCGGTCGGGTCGGCGAGGTCGGTCGCCTCGTTGGTGGCCGCGGCGACGGTCAGCACGCCGTGGGTGGTCGCGTGGTCCACCGCGCGCCGGACCGCCTCGAACACCACCCGCTCACTGTCCCGGTTGCAGGTCAGCAGCCACGGGTCGACGAAGTAGCTGTTGTTGGTGACCGCCATCCCGTTGGCGCTGGCCCACATCAGCCCGCACACCGCGTACTCGGGGAAGATGAAGCCCTCGTCGTCGACCACCTTGACCGCCGCGACCCGCACGCCGGGGGCGACGCCCGTGGTGCCGCGCGCGTCGTCGGCGGCCGCGATCGTGCCGGCGACATGCGTGCCGTGCGCGGACGCGGTCGGCACCCAGGCGTCGGGCGCGGTGTCCGGCACCCCGGACAGACAACCGGCCGAAAGCGACGGTGCGAGCGCTTTGCGCAGGTCGGGGTGCCCGGGGTCCACACCGGAGTCAAGCACGCCGACCACGACGTCCTTGCTGCCCGGGTTGGTCCGCCGGGCCTCGGGGGCGCCGACGAGGTCCATGTCCCACTGTTCGTCCGAACGGTCCACCGTGGACACCGCGGCGGGGTGGGTGGTGACCAGTGCCTGGGTGCTGTCGGTGCCGTCGTCCTTGCGCGGTCCCTGCTGGGCGTCGACCACCCGCTGCGCGCTGAACGCCCGGTCGTGGCCGAGCCGCTCGTCGAACTCGGGGTCGGGCGAGGTGGCGACCGCGACCGCGATCTCGGGGTAGTAGCCGGTCAGCGTCCCGCACGCGGCGGTGATCTCGCCGGCCGCGCCCGTGCGCGCCGTGCCGCCGTCGAACAGCACGAGGTAGCGCAGGTCGGGCAGGGAGGTCGAGCACGCTGGCGGCTTGCCGAGTGGTTGCGCGCCGGCCACGACACCGGTCGTGACCAGGTACGTCGCGAGCATCACGGCGCTTACCGCTGCCACCGTAATTCGGCGCAGCAGAGGCACAGGTGACCTCCAGTGGTTGGGGCGGCCGGTCGGGGGCTCCGGCTGTCCAATGCCCGGACGGTAACCACTCGGGTGACAGCCAGACAAGCTCATCGGTCGAATTCGACCTGGGGGTACCGTGCCAGCAGGCACCGGTGGGCACCACCGGAGTAGGCAGATCCCACCAGAAGGAGTAACGCTGACCAGGCAGGATCGACCGAATCCATCGGCCGCGGCGGTGCAGCGCCTACGGCTGCGGTACGCCAAACGTGGGCGGTTGCGGTTCACGTCCCATCGTGATATCGCACGCGCGTTCGAGCGAGCGCTCCGGCGGGCGCACGTGCCCATGGCCTACTCCCAGGGGTTCAACCCGCATCCGAAGATCTCCTGGATCGGCGCCGCGCCGACCGGGGTGGCCAGCGAGGCGGAGTACGTCGAGATCCAGCTGGTCACCGAGGTCGAGCCGGCACGCCTGGTGGCCATGCTCGACGAGGCCATGCCGGCCGGCCTGGACGTGCTCGAGGTGGTCGTGGCGAACCCGGGCGCCACGGCGCTGGCCGACCGGGTCGAGGCGGGCCGGTGGCGGATCGAGCTGCCCGGGGTGCCGGCCGGGGAACTGGCGGCGGCGGTGGCCAGGATGCTGGCCGAACCGGTGGTCGAGGTCGAGCGGCTGACCAAGCAGGGAATGCGCACGATTGACGCACGTGCGGCGATTGTCACCGCCACAGTCGTATCCGACTCACCACCCCCCGACGTCACGTGTGGGATACTCGAGGTGGTCGTGCGGCAGACAAGTCCTGCCGTTCGACCGGACGACGTGTTGAGTGCGCTTCGAGTCGTCGCTGATCTGGAACCGCCGGTGCCCGCGAAGGCGACCCGGATGGCCCAGGGTCGGCTCGACGACGGCGGAGGTCTGGCGGACCCGTTGGCCCAGGACAGGGCTGTAACCCAGGGCTGACATCCAGCCCGACGCTCGGGGAGCCGGCTCGGCGTGACGTAGTGACAGACCTGCCGTGATCGGCCGGCGAGCTTGCTCGGCGGCCCCATGGCTACAGGCGAGGATTCCCGCCGCGGAGCGGCGGAACTGACCAACGCCTCACCGTTGGAGCACGGTGAGGCCGGACGACGAGGTCCCTGTGCGGCCGCGTCCAGGAGCGACGGTGCTGAGACACCGACGGCTCACGGACGCGCCCGGGGGCGAAGGAGCTACATGTCGGATACGACGACACCTGCCGGCGACGCCGGCGGGGATACGACCACATCCATCTCCGCCGCGTTGGCGGACCTGCCGGCACGGATTCGCGTGCACGCGCTGGCCAAGCTGCTCGGGCGCAGCAGCCGCGACGTGCTCGCGGCGGTCACCGACCTCGGGGGCGACGGGCGCAGCCCGCAGTCGAGCATCGACCGGGACACCGCACTGCGGGTCGCCGAGACGTTCGGGCTGATCGAGCAGCCTGTGGCGGAGGACACCTCCACCGCTGAGCCCGAGCCGGCGGAAGCGCCGGCCGAGCCGGTGCGCCGGGTGCCGCCGACCCCGGTGTTCGCCTCAGCGTCGCCGCTGTTCCTGCCACCGGAACCGCCGGCTGCCCGACCTGCGGCGGCCGCCGCCGCACCGCCGGCGCCACCGGTCCGCAAGCCGGAGCCGGTCGACGAGGTCGACGAGGACGAGACCGTCGAGGACAGCCAGGACGACGACGAGAACGACGACTCGCGGCCGCGTAGGCGGCGGGGACGCCGTGGTCGCGGCCGGGGCAAGGGCGGCCAGGATGACGGCGAGGACACCGCCGACGACGAGCCGGTGGCCCAGGAGAAGCCGGACAAGCCGGAGAAGTCGGACAAGCCGGAGAGCAAGCGCCGGAGCAAGCCCAAGGCCGAGGAGCCAGAGGCCGACAGCGCCGAGGACGACCAGCCGGACGGCGACGAGTCCGACGCCGCGAGCCGGCGCCGGCGCCGGCGCAGGAGGCGCAAGGGCGGCACGGACGACGAGGGCGGCCCGACCGAGGACGACCCGCCGAACACGGTCGTGCACGTGCGCGAGGCGCGCGACGACAAGGACAAGGGCGGCGGCGGCGACTCCGACGGCCGCGACGAGGTCCGCAGCGTGCGGGGGTCGACCCGGCTGGAGGCCAAGCGGCAGCGCAGGCGGGACGGCCGGGAGGCCGGTCGCCGGCGGGCGCCGATCCTGTCCGAGGCGGAGTTCCTGGCCCGGCGCGAGGCCGTCGACCGCGCGATGGTCGTGCGGGAGCGCGGGGACCGGATCCAGATCGGCGTGCTCGAGGACGGGGTGCTGGTCGAGCACTTCGTGACGTCATCGGGCAGCGGTTCGCTGGTCGGCAACGTCTATCTGGGCCGAGTGCAGAACGTGTTGCCGTCGATGGAGGCCGCGTTCGTCGACATCGGCCGGGGGCGCAACGCGGTCCTGTACGCCGGCGAGGTCGACTGGGACGCCGCCGGGCTCGAGGGCAAGGCGCGCAAGATCGAGCAGGCGCTCTCGACCGGTGACAGTGTGCTGGTGCAGGTCACCAAGGACCCGGTCGGGCACAAGGGCGCGCGGCTGACCACGCAGATCTCGCTGCCGGGCCGGTTCCTGGTGTACGTGCCGGGCGGCGGGGCGACGGGGATCTCCAGGAAGCTGCCGGAGAACGAGCGGCGCCGGCTGAAGGACGTGCTGAAGCGGGTCGTGCCCGAGGACGCCGGCGTGATCATCCGCACGGCGTCGGAGGGCATCAGCGAAGAGGAGCTGGCCCGGGACGTGCGGCGGCTGCAGGCGCAGTGGCAGGTGATCCAGGACAAGACCAAGGGCGCGAACGGCGCGCGGCGGGCGAACTCGCCCGCGCTCGTCTACGAGGAGCCAGACCTGCTGGTGAAGGTCGTGCGCGACCTGTTCACCGAGGACTTCTCCGCGCTGGTGATCGAGGGTGCCGGTGCGTGGGAGACGGTGGACTCGTATGTCCGGCACGTCGCGCCGGAACTGGCCGACCGGGTGCGCAAGCACGTCGGGCCGAACGACGTCTTCGCCGAGTACCGCATCGACGAGCAGTTGCTGAAGGCGCTGGACCGCAAGGTGTGGTTGCCGTCGGGCGGTTACCTGGTGATCGACCGCACCGAGGCGATGACGGTCATCGACGTCAACACAGGCAAGTTCACCGGGTCCGGTGGCAACCTCGAGGAGACGGTGACCAGGAACAACCTCGAGTCGGCCGAGGAGATCGTGCGCCAGCTGAGGCTGCGCGACATCGGCGGCATCATCGTGATCGACTTCATCGACATGGTGCTCGAGTCCAACCGCGACCTGGTGCTGAGGCGGTTGACGGAGTGTCTCGGCCGGGACCGGACCCGGCACCAGGTGGCCGAGGTGACCTCGCTCGGGCTGGTCCAGATGACCAGGAAGCGGGTGGGCACCGGCCTGCTGGAGGCGTTCGGCACGACCTGTGAGCACTGCAAGGGCCGTGGGGTGTTGATCTCCATCGACCCGGTCGGCAAGTCCGGCGGTGGCGGTGGCAACGGTCACGGCGGCGGTTCGGCCGGCGGCGGTCGCCGCAACCGGGGCAACCGGGGCGACGACGGCCATAAGGATGGCCAGAAGGACGGCCAGAAGGACACGGCCGCCAAGGAGACCAAGGACTCGGCCGCGAAGGAGGCCGCCAAGGCCGTCCGCGACATCGCCGCCGCGACGACGAAGACCAACGGCGTCGATGGAGAGCCGGAGCCCGAGGTGGCGGTGGCGTCGGCGGAGCCGTCGGTGGCTGTTGACTCGGGGTCTCGGTCCGGTGGGTCCCGGTCGTCTCGGTCGGGGTCCAGGTCCGCTGGTCCCAGCGGTGCCGCCGATTCCTCGCGTGGCGCTGGCTCGTCAGGCGCCGAGTCTGGTTCGGCGCGCGGTGATGCCAGGTCCTCGGGCGCTGGTTCGGTTGGCGCTGAGTCTGGTTCGGCGCGCGGTGACGGCCGGTTCTCCGGCGTTGGTTCGTCCGGTGCTGAGTCTGAGTCGCCGCGCGGCGATGCCCGGTTCTCCGGTGCTGGTTCCTCGGCTGGCGCCGAGTCCAGGGCTGCTGGTTCGTCTGGTGCGGAGTCCGGGTCGGCTGGTCGCCGTGGCGAGTTCGCGGGTGCGGGTTCGTCGGGTGGTCGCGCCGGGTCGGCTGATGGTGACGCGGCGTTCGCGACCGCCGGTCAGTCGGATGGCGCGCGTACCGGCGACACGCCAGGGATCGATGTCGCTTTCGCGCCTTCCGCGAACTCGGTCGGATCGTCCGCCGACTCGGCGGACGGCACTCCTGGTGACGACGACGCACCGTTGTCGGCCGACCAGCAGCCGAGCCGGACACGTCGTCGCTCTCGGCGCAGCACCGCGCCGCCGAGCGTCACCGCCGAGCAGGCCGGCGTCGCCCCTGGCGTGACGCAGACGGTTCCGGCAGGGGAGCCGGGGGCCTCCACGGTCATCGACTCGTCGACCGTCGTCGGTGACGCGCCGGAGCGCACCCACGGTGACCTGGACACGTCCTCGGCGCTGTCCGCGCCGGGTGCGCGCAACGGGTCGCACGAGCAGGCCAACGGGCACGCACAGGAAGCCGAGGCCGACCACACGTCGTCGCCGTCCGAGGCGGCGGATGTGCCAACGGTCACACCGCCGGCACGGCGCCCGGTTCGCCGTGGCGCGTCCCGTCCCGCCGGGCCGCCAGTGAACGCGACGCACGATGGCTGACCTGGAACGTCCGTTGGTCGACCCCGGTTCGACCCGCGTTTTGGCAGCCACGTAATCTGTGGGTCGGCCCACCGTTTGGGTGGGTCGACTCGTGCGCGGGACTGGCGTATGGCTCGGCGAAAGCCACCACAGGAGCCGACCGCGTAGCCCTAGTCGAGAAACATCGAGCAGCAGGAGAGTTCCGTCCCGATGTACGCGATTGTCAAGACCGGCGGCAAGCAGTACAAGGTCGCCGTCGGCGACATCGTCGAGGTCGAGAAGCTCGACGGTGAGCCCGGTGCCGAGTTCACGTTCCCCGCGCTGCTCGTCGTCGACGGCGAGGAGGTCACCATCGACGCCGCCAAGCTGGCGAACGTGTCGGTGACCGGCAAGGTCGTCGAGCAGACCAAGGGCCCGAAGATCCGCATCCACAAGTTCAAGAACAAGACTGGCTACCACAAGCGTCAGGGTCACCGGCAGAAGCTGACCCGCGTCGAGGTCACCGGCATCAAGACCAAGTAGGAGCTGAACAGCAATGGCACACAAGAAGGGTGCGTCCAGCTCCCGCAACGGGCGCGACTCGAACGCTCAGCGTCTCGGCGTGAAGCGGTTCGGCGGCCAGGTGGTCAACGCTGGCGAGATCCTGATCCGCCAGCGAGGCACCAAGTTCCACCCCGGCGTCAACGTCGGCCGTGGCGGCGACGACACGCTGTTCGCGCTGTCCGCGGGTGCGGTCCAGTTCGGCGAGAAGCGCGGTCGAAAGACCGTGAACATCGTCCCGGTCGAGGGCTGACGCCCGACGACTGGAGCAATACCCCAAGAGGGGCGGGCCGGCGATAGCGGGCCCGCCCCTCGTTTGCATTCTTTGGAAGGTTCTCAGTGTCTCGATTCGTCGACCGCGTGGTCATCCATGTCTCCGCGGGCAGCGGCGGCAACGGGTGCGCCTCGGTGCACCGCGAGAAGTTCAAGCCGCTCGGTGGCCCTGACGGTGGCAACGGCGGCAACGGCGGCGATGTCGTGCTCATCGTCGAGTCCGGCGTGCACACCCTGCTCGACTTCCACTTCCGCCCACACGCCAGGGCGACCCACGGCAAGCAGGGTCAGGGCAGCGACCGCGACGGCGCCGCCGGCGAGACGCTAGAGCTGCGGGTGCCGGACGGCACGGTCGTGCTCACCGAGGACGGCGAGGTGCTCGCCGACCTGATCGGCAACGGGACGCGGTTCGTCGCCGCCAGAGGTGGGCGTGGCGGGCTGGGCAACGCCTCGCTCGCGTCCAAGGCCCGTAAGGCGCCCGGCTTCGCGCTGCTCGGCGAGCCGGGTGATTCCCGTGACCTGGTGCTGGAGCTACGGTCGGTGGCCGATGTCGGCCTGGTCGGGTTCCCGTCGGCCGGCAAGTCGTCGCTGATCTCGGTGCTGTCCTCGGCGCGGCCGAAGATCGCCGACTACCCGTTCACCACGCTGGTACCCAACCTGGGCGTGGTCACCGCGGGCGACGCGACGTACACGATCGCCGACGTTCCCGGCCTGATCCCCGGAGCCAGCCAGGGCAAGGGGCTGGGCCTGGACTTCCTGCGGCACATCGAGCGGTGTGCCGTGCTGGTGCACGTCGTCGACTGCGCGACCTACGAGACCGACCGCGACCCGGTGTCCGATGTGGACGCGCTCGAGGCGGAGTTGGCCAGGTACACGCCCGCGTTGGGCGGCAGCCTCGCCAACCGTCCACGTGTCGTCGTGCTCAACAAGATCGACGTGCCGGACGCGCGCGAGCTGGCGGAGATGATCACCCCCGAACTGGAGGCCCGAGGGCTCCCGGTGTTCAGCGTGTCGACCGCCAGCCACGAGGGACTGCGCGACCTGTCGTTCGCCCTGGCCAAGATCGTGGCCGAGGACCGGGCGAGCCGCCCGTCGATGGAGGCGAGCCGGATCGTGCTCCGCCCCCAGGCCGTCGACGACGCCGGGTTCACGGTGGTGGCGGACCCGGAGGAGCCGGGCGGTTTCATCGTGCGCGGCGATCGGCCCGAACGCTGGGTGCGCCAGACGGCGTTCGACAACAACGAGGCCGTGGGCTATCTGGCGGACCGGCTGGCCCGCTTGGGCGTCGAGCAGACGCTGGCCGGGCTAGGCGCCAAGCCGGGCTGCCCGGTGACCATCGGCGACGTCACGTTCGACTGGGAGCCGTCGACCCCCGCCGGCGCGAACATCCTGCTGTACGAGCGCGGCGAGGACCCACGACTGGACCGCAACGACCGAGTGGGCGCGGCGGAACGCAAGGCAGCCAAACGCGCACGGCGCGGCATGGCAACCCCCGGCTTCCCCGACGCGGCCAGCACCCCCGCCGCCCCCGACACGGCCTTCGACGAAGACACCGACGACGACCTCGACGACGACCTCGACGACGACGACAACCTCGACGGCGACGACCTCGGTGGCGACAACGTCGGCGAAGACAACCTCGTCGGCGAGGACAACCTCGACATCGCCGCGGACACCGACCGCGCACCCGCGCACGATCCGGACCCCGACTCGACACCCGACGCCGACTCCGGAGTCGAGCCCGACACCGACTCGAGTGTCGACTCCGACCTCGGCTCCGATGCCGAATCCGATATCGGTGCCGGTGCCGGTGCCGGTGCCGACTCCGGCCCCGACTTCGACACCGCCTCGGCCACCGGCCGCGACGCCGAACCACAGGCTGGTCGCGCCAGCGCGACCTCGCGGTCCGTCCACACCCCGGCGGCCACCGACCCGACCGAGGAGTCCGGAGACCGCACGTCGGAGCAGCGGTGACCGATACCGGCGCGGTCGTGTCCGACACCCGGTCGCGTATCGCCGCCGCCAAGCGGGTGGTGGTCAAGGTCGGGTCATCGTCCCTGACCACCGCGGCGGGTGGTCTGGACCCGGCACGGCTGGACGCGTTGGTGGATGCCCTGGCCACCCGTCGGGCCGCCGGCGGTCAGATCGTCCTGGTCTCGTCCGGTGCGATCGCGTCGGGCTTGGCACCGCTGGGTCTGGGCCGCCGCCCACGCGACCTGGCCACCCAGCAGGCGTCGGCCAGCGTCGGCCAACTGGTGCTCGGCCATGCCTACGTGTCGTCGTTCGCCCGCTACCAACTACGGGTCGGCCAGGTCCTCCTCACCTCGGACGACGTGGTGCGACGGGCCCACTACCGCAACGCGCAGCGCACCCTGTCCCGCCTTCTGGCCCTGGACGTCGTGCCCGTGGTGAACGAGAACGACACCGTGGCCACCGAGGAGATCCGGTTCGGCGACAACGATCGACTGGCCGCCCTGGTCGCCTACCTGGTCGGTGCGGACGCCCTGGTCCTCCTTTCCGATGTGGATGGTCTGTACGACGGTGACCCTCGCCACGGCGGCGCCCACCGCATCGACGAGGTGGCCGGCGAGGCCGACGTGGAGCACGTCCGCGCCGACGAGCCGATCACCGACCTCGGCACCGGCGGCATGGCGTCCAAGCTCGCGTCGGCCCGGTTGGCCTCGACCGCCGGCGTACCCGTCCTGATCGCCGCCGCGACCGATGCCGCCCGCGCCCTGGACACCGCCGATGTGGGCACCGCGTTCGCCGCCAGTCCACGCCGCCTGACACCGAGACGGTTCTGGCTCGCGTACGCGGCCAACCCCAAGGGCAGGCTGCACCTGGACGATGGCGCCGTGGCCGCGGTGGTGGATCGGCGTCGCTCACTGCTCGCCGCCGGCATCACCGCCGTGGACGGTGACTTCGAGGCCGGTGACGTCGTCGAGTTGACCGACGCGCACGCCCACACGGTGGCGAGAGGCGTGGTCGCCTACGACGCCGCCGAACTGCCGACCCTCATCGGCCGCAAGACCAACGACCTCGCCCCCGAACACCGCCGCGAGATCGTCCACGCCGACGACCTGGTCCCACTCCGCCACTGATCTCCGCCACTCGGCCCGGCCGCTGGTCGGCCGGCTGACCGCCGAAGTGGCACTCGGCACTACGCGCCATGGTCGCCACGACACCTCGAGCAAACCGTGTCACTGCTACCGATTCGTACCTCCGTGCCGATCGAACAGTGGCAGACAACGAACATCACCGTGCTCGGCGACGCGATGCACAGCTGATCCCGTTCCGCGGCATCGGCGCCAACACCACCCTGCGCGACGCACAACTGTTGGCGCGCAACCTGATCGCCGCCGACCGAGGCGAGCTGGACCTCGTAGCCGGGATCCGCGACTACGAGACCAAGATGATCGACTACGGGTTCACGGCGGGCCGATCGTCGTTGCGCACCGCTGAGCAGACGGTCTCCACCAACCAGGTCGGGCGGTCCGCGTTCAGGACGATGTCGCGGGTGTTCTCGGCTGTCCCTCCTTTCAAGCGCACGCTGTTCAGCGATCTGGGCAGTGACTGAATCCGTACGGTGGACAGTCAGGTCGTGGTGGCCAGGGCGAACGGGAGCACCGCCGGGGCACCGGCGTCGCGCAGGAGTTTGGCCGCCACGGTCATGGTCCAACCCGTGTCCACACGGTCGTCGACGAGCAGGACCGGACCGTCCACCTCGGCTAACCGCGCACCCAGCTCGGGTCCGACATGGAGTGATCGCCACACCTGGGCCAGCCGGCGGGCGCTGTTGGCCTGCCGGGTGTCCGCCGGCGCGACGCTCACCTCACCCAGCAGCGGCAGCCGGCCGATGGTCGAGATCCGCTCGCCGATGCTGGACACCAGTTTGGGTCGGCTGACCGAACCCATGGTGACGACGGCGACCGGACGGGCGGCCCACTCCCAGGACGCCAGCACCTGCACGCATCCATCGACCAGGTCGTCGGGCACCGGATCGTCGGCGTGGGCGGCTGCCGGCCCGAACAGGTCGCGCAAACGGTTGCCCCAACCGATGTCGGTGAGCCGGCCGAGCGCCCGTCCCGGCTCGGCGCCCTCACCGGCGCCCACCTTTCCGGAAAGTGGAACATCGAGCGCGGCCATGCCGCTTGGCCACATCCGACGGGCACCGACCTCGACACCAGGTCGCGCCAGGAGTTGGCGCGCGGCGGTCACGTGCGCCTCGGACACCTCGGCACTCCAGCCGGCGCCGGCACAGTTGTCGCACCGCCCGCATGGCGCCGCCTGCGGCGCGTCGAGTTGGCGTAGCAGGAACTCCATCCGGCACTGGTCGGTCCGCTGGTACTCCAGCATCGCCTGTTGTTCGGATTTCCGGGCGCCGGCGATGCCGAGGTAGCGGTCCTCGTCGTAGTCCCAGCCGCGTCCGGTCGCGAGCCAGCCGCCCTTGACCCGCCGCACCGCGCCGTCCACATCCAGCACCTTGAGCACCATGTCCAGCCGGCTGCGGGACAGGTCGCACGCCGGTTCGATCGCCGCGGTGGACAGCGGCCGGTCGGCCGAGCCGAGCACGTCCAGCACCCGGCGCACCACTCGTTCGGCCGGGAACGCCAGCGACGCGAAGTAGGCCCAGATGTCCTGGTCCTCCGTGCCGGGCAGCATCAGCACCTCGGCGCGGTCAACGCCCCGGCCGGCACGACCGATCTGCTGGTAGTAGGCGATCGGCGACGGCGGCGCGCCGAGATGGATCACGAAGCCGAGGTCCGGTTTGTCGAAGCCCATGCCCAGCGCGGAGGTCGCGGCCACCGCCTTGATCCGGTTGCCGAGCAGATCCTGTTCGATGCGCTCGCGCTCGGCCGGCTCGGTCTTGCCCGAATAGGCCGACACCGCGTACCCACGGTCACGCAGGAACGACGCGACCTCCTGTGCCGCCGCGACGGTGAGCGCGTAGATGATCCCCGAGCCGGGTAGTTGGTCGAGGTGTTCGGCCAGCCAGGCGAACCTGGCCTGCGCGGTCGGCAGCCGCAGGACCCCGAGGCGAAGGCTCTCCCGGTCGAGCTCACCGCGCAGCACCAACGTGTCCCGCGCGCCGAGGTCGAGTTGTTCGGCGACGTCGCGGACCACCCGGTCGTTGGCGGTGGCCGTGGTGGCCAGTACCGGTACCCCGGCCGGCAGTTCGCCCAGAAGCGTGCGCAGCCTGCGGTAGTCGGGGCGGAAGTCGTGGCCCCAGTCCGAGATGCAGTGCGCCTCGTCCACCACGAGCATGCCGGCGGCCGCGGTCAGCTCCGGCAGCACGGTGTCGCGGAACTCGGGGTTGTTGAGCCGCTCCGGGCTGACCAGCAGCACGTCGATCCGCCCGGCGAGCACGTCGTCCTGCACCTCGTGCCACTGGTCGAGGTTGGCCGAGTTGATCGTCGCCGCGCGCACCCCGGCCCGCCCCGCCGCCTCGATCTGGTTGCGCATCAGGGCGAGCAGTGGGGACACGATCACCGTCGGGCCGTGGCCCAGCTGCCTTAACAGCGCGGTGGCGACGAAGTAGACGGCGGACTTGCCCCAGCCCGTCCGCTGTACGACGAGCGCCCGCCTGCGGTCCATGACCAGTGCCTTGATGGCGGTCCACTGGTCCTCGCGCAGGGAGGCCCCGTCGCCGGCGAGGGCACGGAGACGTTCTTCGGCTGATGTTCGGAGGGCTTGCTGATCCACGTCCTCCACACTGGCGCATGACACCGACAACTGCCAGGAGAAGACCGAGCGAATGGACCATTCGCTCGGAAAAGTTCCGGGTGTCGCAGGTCAGAGGGTAGGTTTCTGATCCATGTCAGGTCGGCGGATCGGGATCATGGGCGGCACCTTCGACCCCGTGCACCACGGACACCTCGTCGCGGCCAGTGAGGTCCAGGCCAGGTTCGAGCTGGACGAGGTGATCTTCGTACCGACGGGGCAGCCGTGGCAGAAGACCCACCGCGCGGTCAGCGCGGCCGAGGACCGGTACCTGATGACCGTCATCGCCACCGCGTCCAATCCCCGGTTCTCGGTGAGCCGGGTTGACATCGACCGCACCGGCATCACGTACACGATCGACACGCTGCGTGACCTGCACGCCGCTCACCCCGACGCGGACCTGTTCTTCATCACCGGCGCCGACGCCCTTGAGCAGATCCTGTCGTGGCGCCAGGCGGCGGAGCTGTTCGCGCTGGCCCACTTCGTCGGCGTGACCCGCCCCGGGTACACCCTCGGCGACGACCACCTGCCGACCGGTTCGGTGACCCTGGTCGACGTTCCGGCGATGGCGATCTCGTCGACCGACTGCCGCGCGCGGGTGGTCGCCGGGCAACCCGTCTGGTACCTGGTGCCGGACGGCGTTGTGCAGTACATCTCCAAGCGTGACCTGTACGGGCACGGCGGTTCCTAGCACCGGTACGCTCTTATGTTCATGGTCTGGTAAAAGCAGGCTCGACGATCGAGGAGTGACGTGGCCGCAACGCACCATGCACGCGAGTTGGCACTGGTCGCGGCCAACGCCGCGGCCGACAAGAAGGCCAGCGACGTGATCGCGCTCGATGTCTCCGAGCAACTGGTGATCACCGACTGTTTCGTCATCGCCTCCGCGGCCAACGAGCGGATGGTGGGCGCGATCGTCGACAACGTCGAGGAGAAGATGCGCGAGGCCGGCACGAAGCCGGTCCGGCGCGAGGGCGCGCGCGAGGGCCGGTGGGTGCTGCTCGACTTCGTGGACGTCGTGGTGCATGTCCAGCACGCCGAGGAGCGGGCGTTCTACGGCCTGGAGCGGCTGTGGAAGGACTGCCCGCGCATCGAGTTCGACCCGGAGCAGGCGGTGGTCGACTCCGGTGGCGTAGAGGGCGGTCAGACGTGACCCTGAGCCGGCTCGTGATGTGGCGGCATGGCGAGACCGACTACAACGCGACCGGCCGGATGCAGGGGCATCTGGACTCCCGGCTCACCGATGTCGGGCGCAATCAGGCGCGGTTCGCGGTCCCGGTGCTCGCCCGGTTCTCCCCGGACATCGTGGTGACCTCCGACCTGCGCAGGGCGATGGACACGGCGACCACGTTCACCGAGGTCACCGGCGTTCCGCTGCGGGTGGACAAGCGGTTGCGGGAGACCAACCTCGGGTTGTGGCAGGGGATGACCGGCGTCGAGGTCGACGAGCAGTGGCCCGGCGCCCGCCAGGTCTGGCAGACCGACCCGACCTGGACCCCGCCCGGTGGCGAGTCCCGGCTCGAGGTCGCCGCGCGCGCCGCCGAAGTGGTCGGTGACCTGGACGAGTCGACCGAGGAGACGGCCATCCTGTGCGCGCACGGCGGCATGATCGCCGCGCTCGTCGGGCACCTGCTCGAGCTGCCGATCGCCGCCTGGGCCAAGCTCGGTGGCATCGGCAACTGCCACTGGATCGTGCTGGCCAGACGCGATACCAGCGGTTTGGCCTGGCGGTTGCGCGTGTACAACGCGGGGATCACCGGCTGAGTCGATGCCCGCGCCAACCTTGTTGATGTTCGGCGACTCGTTGAGCTTCCACGGCCCGGACGGACCGTGTCCGGCTGACGACGAACGGTTGTGGCCCAACCTCGCGGCGGCCGCGCTGGGCGCCAGAACCGAGCTGTTCGCCGGCTTCGGCTGGACCGCCCGCGACGCGTTCTGGGCGCTGGCCGGCGATCCTCGGGTGTGGTCGATGCTGCCCAGGGCCGACGTGCTGGTGCTCGCGGTGGGCAGCATGGACACCCTGCCGTCGCCGTTGCCGACGTATCTGCGTGAAGGCCTGCGCTACCTGCGTCCGGATCCCGTGCGCCGGTTCGTCCGGGCGCGTTATCTCGCCGCCCAACCCTGGCTGGCCAGGGTGACGCGCGGTCGACCGGTCGCGCTGCCGCCCGCACTGACCGTCCGCTACCTGGACCAGATCCTGGGCTCGATCCGAGCGCTGCGTCCCGACCTACCGGCGGTCGGCGTACTGCCGCCGATGCACCGGTCCGCGTCGCACGGGCTGGTACACACCGGCCGGCCGGCGGCGGTTCGCGAGATCAGGGCGTGGGGTGCGCGGGCCGGTGTGCCGTTGCTCGACCTCGGCGCGCTCACCGGTGAGCACGTGCTCACCGGGCGTGGCAACCCCGATGGCATCCACTGGGGCTGGGAGGCGCACGCGCGGGCCGGTGACGCGCTGGCCGACATGGTCGCACCGCTGGTAGCGCGGAAGGCTGACGAACACCACGTAGGCTGACCGACCGTGCCGCTCGCCGTGGTCACCGATTCCAGTGCGTACCTGCCGGACGGTTTCGCCGCCAGGCACGCGGTGCATGTCGTGCCGCTGCATGTGCTGATCGACGGCCGGTCCGGTCTGGACGGTGTGGACATCGGTCCGGCGGAGGTCGCCCGGGCGCTCGCCGCGCGGCACCGGGTCACGACCTCGCGGCCCAACCCGGAGGAGTTCGTCGAGGTCTACCGGAAGCTGCTCGACGACGGTGCGGACGGCATCGTCTCCGTGCACCTGTCCCGGGAGCTGTCCGGCACGTGGGAGTCGGCGCGGCTGGCCGCCCGGGAGGTCGGCGAGGACCTGGTTCGGGTGGTCGACTCGCGGACCACGGTGATGGGGCTCGGGTTCGCGGTGCTGCGGGCGGCGGGCGCGGCGATCGACGGGGCCGACGGCGCGAAGGTGGCGGACGTCGCGGTCTCGGCGGCGGCTCGGACCACGACGTTCTTCGTCGTGGAGACGCTCGAGTACCTGCGGCGTGGTGGTCGGATCGGGCCGGCGGCGGCGTTCCTCGGCACGGCGCTCGCGGTGCGGCCGGTGTTGCACGTGGCGGAGGGGCGGATCGAGCCGCTGGAGAAGGTGCGCACGACCCATCGGGCGATGTTGCGGCTGGTCGACCTCGCCGAGCGGGCCGCGGTGGTCACCGGCGCGAGCGCGGTCGAACTCGCCGTGCACCATCTCGCCGCGCACGACCGGGCGGTGGAACTCGCCACCCGGCTCGACGAGCGGATCTCGCCGGCCTCGGGCTGTGTCGTGTCCGAACTCGGCGCCGCCATCGGTGCGCACACCGGGCCCGGCATGCTCGGGGTTGTGGTCTGCCCGGTCGAACCCTGAACCCTCCAGGCTTGCACACCGGTCCGACAATCGACGCCGGCTGACCGGCGAATCGGCCCAGTTGTCCACAACACCCCCACTTGTCCACAGCAACGCCCTCACCGCCCCCACTCCCGGAATTTCCGTCCTAGCGTCGACGGCGTGATCGACACGACCGCCCGGCGCGACCGCCGCACCAGCACCCGCCTCGACCAAGTGATCAATCAGGCCGGTCCCGACCTACCGTGGCGGGAGCCGACCTCGGACGACTCGGTACTCCTGCCCGCACCTGAGCCATGGCCGCCAGATCCGCCCCCGGCGCGCGAGGGCCCACCAGCCGAGACGTGCCCGCCGAGCACTCGCCTGTCCAACGCGTCACCGGACGACGGCCCGCTCCTGGCGCACGGGTGGCCGACCGCCACACCGTGGTGGCGTCGTCTGCTGCGCTGGTTGCCCGAACGGTGGCTACCCGCGCGCACCGCCGACCCACCTCGGTGGCGGCTGGCCATGCTCGCGGCCGCCGGGGTGCTGATCGGCATCGCCGTGGCGGTCGGATTCGCGCTGTCCGGCTCACCCGCCGAACCCGAGGTGCCGCCCGCGCTGCCGGCCGCCTCGGTCAGCGAGGTGCGCACGCCGGCCGGCGCGACGGCACCGGCCGCCGACAGCTCGATCGTGATCAGCGTGGTCGGCCGGGTCACCACACCGGGCCTGGTCACCCTTCCTGGCGGGTCGCGCGTGGCGGACGCGCTCGAAGCGGCCGGTGGCCCCGTCCCCGGAGCGAACCTGGGCAACCTCAACCTCGCGCGCCGCCTCGGCGACGGCGAGCAGATCTATGTCGGTGTGCCCGCACCGCCCGGCGCCGAAGTCGCCGCGGCCGCGCCGGCCGACGGCCAGCCGGGCGCCGCCGCGCGCGTCGACCTGAACACCGCGACCCTGGCCACGTTGGACACGCTGCCCGGCGTCGGGCCCGTCACTGCCCAGCGGATCCTCGACTGGCGCACCCAGCACGGCCGGTTCGCCTCGGTCGAGCAACTGCGGGAGATCGAGGGCATCGGACCGACTCGCTTCAGCAGGCTCAAGGACCTGGTGGTGGCGGGATGAGCCTGACCAGAGTGTGGGGCGGTCCGACCGGCGCACCGGACTGGCGGTTGGTGCCGGCCGCGTTGGCGGTCTGGCTCGCCACGATGCTCGGGCTGCTGCTCGGGTGGTGGTGGGCCACGGTCGGCGGCGTCCTGGCCGTGGGCGCCGGAGGCATGGTCGTGGTCTCGGCCCGGCGACAGGCACCGCTGACGCGCTGGTGGCGGCTGGGCGTCGGGTGGTCGTTGCTGGTCAGCGGACTGCTGGTGGGCGTCCTCAGCACCGGACGGCTCCGCGCGGCCGAGGACGACCCGCTGCGGGCATCGGCGAGTGCCGGTGCCGAGGGGGTGTTCCGGGTGACGGTCAGCGAACGTCCCCGGCCGGTCTTCTCCGCCGGCTTCGGTGGCCAGCCCGGCGGGGTGCGGACGGTCGTGGTGCCGGGGCGGGTGCGGGCGGCGGTGGTCGAGGGCATTCAGGTCATCTCCACCGGCCGGGTGGTGCTGCTCGCCCCGGCCGACCGTTGGTCGACCCTGCTGCCGGGGCAGGACGTGACGACCGCCGCGCAGCTGGTCCCGGCACGCACCGGTGAGCTGACCGTGGCCGTGCTGCGGGTCCGCGGACCGCCGGGGGAGGTCTCCGAGGCCGACGTGTGGCAGCGCGTCGCGCAGTCGCTGAGAGCGGGGCTGCGGGATGCCGCCTCGGTCCTGGACCCGGAGCCGGCCGGATTGCTGCCCGGGTTGGTCGTCGGCGACACCGACCGGCTGTCCCGGCAGGTCGAGGACGAGTTCACGGCGGCCGGAATGGCGCACTTGCTGGCCGTGAGTGGCGCGAACTTGGCGATCGTGTGCGTGGCGGTGCTGTTCCTGCTGCGTGCGATGCGGGTCGGGCCGCGTGGTGCGGCCGTCGGTGCGATGGGCGCGCTCGTCGGGTTCGTGGTGCTCGCCGGGCCGGAACCCAGCGTGCTGCGCGCCGGTGTCATGGGCACCGTCGGTCTGCTGGCGCTGGCGATGGGTCGGGAACGTGCGGCGCTGCCGGCGCTGGGCACCGCGGTGATCGTGTTGGTGCTGTGGGACCCGGCCATGGCGGTGAGTTTCGCGTTCGCGTTGTCCGTGCTGGCCACGGCCGGACTGGTGTTGCTCGCGCCGCGGTGGGCCGACCGGCTCGCCGCGCGCGGGGTGCCCCGTGGTTTCGCGGACGCGCTCGCGGTTCCGGCGGCGGCGCATCTGGTGACCGCGCCGGTGGTGGCCGGGATGGCGGGCGAGGTCAGCCTGGTCGCGGTACTGGCGAACCTGCTGACCGCCCCGGTGGTCGCGCCGGCGACGGTGCTGGGCGTGCTGGCGGCGCTCACCGCACCGGCGTCCACATGGCTGGCCGAGATGCTGGTTCGGCTCGCAGGGCCGGCGGCCGACTGGCTGATCCTGGTCGCCCGGCATGCCGCTCGGGTGCCCGGCGCCACGATCGGCTGGCCTACCGGGTGGTGGGGTGGGCTGCTGCTGGTGGCGTGCGTGCTGCTGCTGGTCGCGGCGCTGCGGCGTCGGCGCCTCCGGGTGCTGGTGGGTGCCCTGCTCACTGGGCTGTTGGTGGTGGCCGTCCCGGTCAGGGTGATCTCGCCGGGTTGGCCTCCGCCGGGGTGGGCGATGGTCGCCTGCGACGTCGGTCAGGGCGACGCGCTGGTGCTGGCCACCGGGGACGCGGGCCGGGCGGTCGTGGTGGACACCGGCCCGGAGCCAGGGCCGCTGGCTGGGTGCCTGGACCGGCTGGATGTGTCGAGAGTGCCGCTGGTGGTGCTCAGCCATCTGCACGCCGATCACGTCGGCGGGTTGGCCGCGGTGCTGGGCGAACGGACGGTCGGTGCGGTGGGCGTGAGTCCCGCCAGGGAACCGGCCTGGGCATGGGAGGAGGTGCGGGCCGCAGCGGCCGCGGCCGGGGTGCCGATCGTGGAGCTCGACGCGGGGCGACAGCTGGCCTGGCCTGATCTGACGATTGAGGTGTTGGCCCCGATGGCGAAGGAGGTGATGCCCGCGGCGGAGGCCGAGGGTACGGAGATCAACAACGCGTCACTGGTGCTGCGCGCGGCGACGCCGGCTGGGCGGATCCTGCTCAGCGGGGACGTGGAG
This sequence comes from Actinophytocola sediminis, assembly GCF_054779715.1. NCBI lineage: Bacteria > Bacillati > Actinomycetota > Actinomycetes > Pseudonocardiales > Pseudonocardiaceae > Actinophytocola > Actinophytocola sediminis. The sequence continues at coordinate 120,632 of NZ_BAAGXS010000011.1, forward strand.
CTGGCGGCTCAGGCGAGCCTGCTTGGTTCGCGGATAGACCTGTCCGCCGAGGTGCTCAAGGTTCCGCATCACGGCAGCCGGTACACCTCGCCGGAGCTGTTCGCGGCGATCCGGGCACGGGTCGCGGTGGTGAGCGTCGGCGCCGACAACCAGTACGGCCACCCCAACCCGACCACGATGAGCGCGCTCAGCGGCACCGGTGCGCTCGTGATCCGCACCGACACCGACGGAGACGCGGCGATCGTCCCCGACGACGGTGGCCCCCGGGCGGTGACCCGAGGGGCGGCCAGGGGGCCACCGTTCGTTGGGGACGGGCTGGGTCGGGCGGCTGCTCGTCGTCGCGCGCTGGCGTTGAGCGGTGGTTGACGCCACGCAGCGGGTCACCGGTGACCCGCTGACGGCCCTGGCGTGGGATGTCCGGCGCACGACTGGGCAGCGGATTCCTGTGTCCACATAGGACGGCTGGGTCCTGGTGGAGTTTGCGGGTGTTCGGCGGTGGTGGTGTGGTGCGCCACTGTCCTATGAGGACTCCAGGGCTGCGCGGACGGCGGCGGTCGACGGTGGCACGGTGGCGCGCGGGCCGATCTTGTCCTGCACCGCGTCCAGGGTCTTGAGGCCGTCGCCGGTGATGAGCAGGACCGTATCGGCCTCCGGATCGAGCTGGCCGGTGTCGATCAGCTTCTTCGCCGTCGCGACGGTCACGCCGCCGGCTGTCTCGGCGAAGATGCCCTCGGTCCTGGCCAGCAGGCGGATGCCCTCGACGATCTCCTCGTCGGTCACGTCCTCGACCGCGCCGTTCGTCCTGCGCACGGCGTCGAGCACGTACGGGCCGTCGGCGGGAGCGCCGATCGCGAGCGAGCGGGCGATGGTGTCCGGCTTCACCGGGCTCACCACGTCCAGGCCCGCCTTGAACGCGGCGGACACCGGCGAACACCCGGTGGCCTGGGCGCCGAACACCCGATACGGCCTGGCCTCGACCAGACCGAGGTCGGTGAACTCGCGGAAACCCTTGTCCACCTTGGTCAACTGGGCACCGGAGGCCACCGGCACGACGATCTGGTCGGGGAGTCGCCAGCCGAGTTGTTCGGCGACCTCGTAGCCGAGCGTCTTGGAGCCCTCCGCGTAGTACGGGCGGACGTTGACATTGACGAACGCCCAGTCGTCGTGTTCCGCGGCGAGTTCGGTGGCCAGCCGGTTCACGTCGTCATAGTTACCGTCGACCGCGATCAGGGCGCCGTCGTACACGGCGGTGGTGAGGATCTTCGCGCGCTCCAGCGACGACGGGATCAGCACCACCGACTCCCAGCCGGCGCGCGCGGCCGCGGCGGCGACCGCGTTGGCCAGGTTGCCGGTGGACGGGCAGGCCAGCACGGTGAACCCCAGCTGGCGTGCGGCCGCGAGCGCGACGGCGACCACCCGATCCTTGAACGAGTGGGTCGGGTTGCCCGTGTCGTCCTTGACCCACAACGACTTCACGCCGAGCGCGGCGGCGAGCCGGTCGGCCTTCACCAGGCGGGTGAGACCCGGCTCGGTGTTCGGCTGAGTGTCCACATCGGACGGGACGGGCAGCAGGTTGCGGTAGCGCCAGATCGACTTGGGGCCCGACTCGATGTCGGCCCTCGAGATGTCACTGAACTCGTAGGAGACTTCCAGGGGGCCAAAACACTCGATACAGGCGAACTCCGCGGCAAGCGGTACCTGGTGGCCGCACTCCCGGCAGCTGAGCCCGCGCGCGGGCCCGAGGTCGAACGTGGTGGTGGCGTGGGCAGTGACTGTCATCGCGAGGTATCTCCTCATCTGTCCCGCGTACGGGTCGGAATTGGCACCGTGTTCATCACCATTCCTCGCGGTAGCGAATGGCTGACGCCGGTTGCCGGGGCTTCTTCGGGCCGATCCCTCTGCCCCTCTGGATGAGCGGTATTCAGTTGTTCTTCGAACACGTTACGGCACGACCCTCTTTCCAGGCCAATGTGAGGTCCATCATTCGAGAGAGGCACCAGCGGCACTGGCCGCGAATCCGATCCGATCCGGCCCGACCGGGTCGGACGAGGCCGACGTGGGAGCTGTTCGGGACGGGTACTGGGGCGGGGCAGGTCAGGGGACGGGGTGACGGGACGTCGGCACCTCGTCGCGCTGCGCGCTGCCTTGGCCCGGCCGACGGACCCCGCCCGCCACCGGGGTGACCGAGGTGGTGCGAGGATGGCGGGGTGAAGTCACCCGCCGTGACCCCGCCTGCCCTCGAACTCGTCCTCGGCGAGGAGGAGTTGCTGGTGGAACGCGCGGTCCGGGCCGCGGTCGACACCGCCAAGCTCGCCGACCCGTCCGCCGAGCTCACCCGCGTGAAGGTGGCCGACATCAGCCCGCCGGAGCTGGCCGAGCTGGTCAGCCCGTCGCTGTTCGCCGAGCGGCGGGTCATCGTCCTGGAGAGCGCGAACGACGCCAACAAGGACATCGCCGCCGCCATCACCGCCTACCTCAAGGCGCCGGCGGAGAGCGTGCAGCTGGTCGTGCTGCACACCGGCGGCGGTCGTAAGCCGGCGAAGGACCTGGTCGCCGCGTTGCGCTCGGCTGGGGCGAACGTGGTGGACTGCCCGAAGATCACCAAGCCGGGTGACCGGGAAGCCTTTGTGCGCAACGAAATCCGGCGCGCGGGCGGCAAGACCGACGCGGACGCGGTCAGCGCGCTGATCGACTCGGTCGGCTCGGATCTGCGCGAGTTGGCGTCGGCGGCGGCCCAGCTCGTGGCGGACACCGGCGGGCAGGTCACCGCCGAGGAGGTGCGCCGCTACCACCGCGGCCGGGCGGACGTCACCGGGTTCGCGGTGGCGGAGAAGGCGGTCACCGGCGACGTGCCGGGCGCGCTGGAGATGCTGCGCTGGACGATGCAGCTCGGCGTGCCGCACGTGCTGGTCGCCGACGCTCTCGCGGACGCGGTGCGCACCGTCGCGCGGGTCGCCGGCGCGGGCCGGGCGGACCCGTTTCGCTTGTCATCGGAGCTGGGTATGCCGGCGTGGAAGGTGCGCAAGGCACTGTCCCAGTCCCGAGGGTGGCATCCGGCGGGGCTGGTCGCGGCGATGCAGGTGGTCGCGGAGGTGAACGCGGACGTCAAGGGGGTGGCGGCGGACGCGGACTACGCACTCCAGCGCGCCGTCCTCCGCCTTGCCGAAGCCCGCCGACGCACCTAGGCCGCGCTGGCCGCCGCGGCTGGACCCGGATCGCGCTGGCCTGGCCCAGCCGAACGGACACGTGGGCCGTATGGGCTTACGCGGCTGACCAGGCGCTCAGCTGCGCTGGTCGACGCAGCCAGGCAGACACCTGGGCTGTGCTGGTCGACATCTCACAACAAAAACAGCGCTGGCCGCCGAGGCGGCCAGCGCTGTTATCGCTGAGGGCTCAGAGCTGGTTGGCGCGCTTGGCCATGGCGGACTTCTTGTTGGCCGCCTGGTTGGCGTGGATCACGCCCTTGCTCGCCGCCTTGTCCAGCTGGCGGCTGGCGTCGTGGAGCAGCGCTACGGCCTTCTCCTTGTCGCCCGCTTCCGCCGCCTCGCGGAACTTGCGGATCGCGGTCTTCACCGAGGACTTGACGGACTTGTTGCGCAGTCGCGCCTTCTCGTTCGTCTGGATGCGCTTGATCTGGGACTTGATGTTTGCCACGGGTTACTGCTCCTCAGCGTCGATCACGGAAGGTGCGCCGCGTGTTAGTGGCCTCGCCTGAACACGACGGCGAGCTTCCTCCTGGACGGAACGCCACACGGCACGACGGGCAATGTTAACAGGCCCCGATCACCGAGCTCCCAGCATGCTCCTGGTCAGCGCCTGCTGCTGGGACAGCAACTCCGTCAGCGTCGACCGCAGCACCTTCTCGTCCAGCGCCCCACCGGCCAGCACCGACCGCCGGACCCACTCCTTGATGAACGACGCGGTCACCCCCTCCGCGGCCGCCACCAGCGGGCCCGCGTCCGGCAGGTCCAGGGCCCGGCCGGCGTATAGACGCAACAACCGGTCCCGGCATTCCGCGTCCGGCCTGGGGATCTCCACCGAGAAGTCCACCCGGCCCGGTCGCTGGGCCAGCGCCGCCGCCGTGCGCAGCCACCGCAGCATCGCCATCCCGGCCAGCACGATCACCGTGCACTCCGACAGCCGGGACAGCAGGTACCGCACGGTGTGCGTCTTGCCTGTTCCTGGTGGTCCGTAGAGCAGCAGACCCCGCTTGAGGTGCTGGTCGTGCGCCCGCAACCGCTCGGTCTGCGCCGGCGTGCGCAGCATGTGCCGCTCGATCGTGGTCGGTGATCCGCTCGATCAACTGTGAGCCGGCCATCCGCAGGGTCTGCTGGCCCGCGTTGAACAGCTCGATGAGGGCGTGGGCGAGATCACGGGGCATCCGCTGTGGGTAACGTCACTCCTCCACGGTGCCATTCTCCGGTTCCTGCTCGCTGTCGGCTTTCGGCGGCCGGCCGCGTCGCGGCAGGCCGCCCGCGTTGTCCGGCAGCCGGCCTGCCTGGGACAACGACCGCCGCAGCAGGAACTCGATCTGCGCGTTGGCGCTGCGCAACTCGTCGGCGGCCCACCTGGCTATCGCGTCGTGCACGGCCGGGTCCAGGCGCAGCAGCACCTTCTTGCGTTCGGCCACGAGGACGTCAGTTGTAGAGCGAGCCGGTGTTGACCACCGGCTGAGTGTCGCGGTCGGCGCACAGGACCACCAGCAGGTTGCTGACCATGGCGGCCTTGCGCTCCTCGTCGAGGTCCACCACCTGCTGCTCGGCCAGCTGGTCCAGCGCCGACTGCACCATGCCGACGGCGCCCTCGACGATCCGCTGCCGCGCGGCCACCACCGCCCCGGCCTGCTGGCGGCGCAGCATCGCGCCCGCGATCTCCTGCGCGTAGGCCAGGTGCGTGATCCGCGACTCGATCACCTGCACCCCGGCCGCCTCGACCCGAGCGCCGATCTCGGCCGACAGCTGGTCGGTGATCTCGCTGGTGTTCTGCCGCAGCGACAACTGGTCGTCGCCGTGGGCGTCGTACTGGTAGCTGGTCGCGATGTGGCGCACCGCCGTCTCGGTCTGGATGGTGACGAACTCGATGTAGTCGTCCACCTCGAACACCGCCCGCGCGGTGTCGGTGACCCGCCAGACCACCACCGCGGCGATCTCGATCGGGCTGCCGTCCGCGTCGTTGACCTTGGTCACCGCGGTCTCGTGGTTGCGGATCCGGGTGGAGATCCTGCGCCGGACGGTGATCGGGTTGATCCAGCGCAGTCCGTCCAGCCGCACGGTGCCCGCGTACCGCCCGAGGTACTGCAGCACCCTGGCCTCGCCGGGCGCCACCATGATCAGTCCCGCGCCGACCAGCGCGCCGACCACGAACACCAGGCCGCCGATCACCACCAGCGCGACCCCGCCGTCCCCCTGGGCCAGGTTGATCACGCCGACCAGGGTCAGCCCGAGCCCACCCAACGTCAGCACCGTGCTGAGGCCGAACATCGGCATGCCCGGGGTGTTGAACGCCGACCGCTCCCGGATGTGTGGCGGGGGCATCGGCGTCTCGGGGATGGTGGCGGCCTGGCTCATGGCGTCTCCTCGTTCGATCATCGCGGTCACTATCAAAGTGATATCACATTATGTAGACTCACGCGAATGACGGAGGCACTGGGGCTCACTCGACTCTTCAAGCGGTTCGACCGGACCATCGCGGTCGATCACATCGACCTGACCGTGCCGGCGGGCTCGTTCTTCGGCCTGGTCGGCCCGAACGGCGCCGGCAAGACCACCTCCCTGTCGATGGCCGTCGGGCTGCTGCGCCCCGACGGCGGCACAGCACGGGTACTTGGCGTTGACGTGTGGCAGGACCCGGTGCGCGCCAAGGAACTCATCGGCGTCCTGCCGGACGGCCTTTCCCTGCCAGAACGGCTGACCGGCGCGGAACTGCTCCGCTACATGGGCCTGTTACGCGGGCTGCTGCCCACGACCGTGGCCCAGCGCGCCGACGAACTGCTCGCCGTGCTGGAACTCGACGACGCCCGCAACCGGCTGGTGATCGACTACTCGGCCGGCATGCGCAAGAAGATCGGCCTGGCGATCGCCCTGCTGCACGCGCCGAAACTGCTCGTGCTGGACGAGCCGTTCGAGGCGGTCGACCCGGTGTCGGCCACCACGATCCGGACGATCCTGCGCCGCTTCGTCGCTTCCGGCGGCGCGGTCGTGCTCTCCAGCCACGTCATGGCGCTGGTCGAACAACTCTGCACACACGTCGCGGTGATCACCCGCGGCCGGGTGGTCGCCGCGGGCCCGGTCGCCGAGGTGCGCGGCGACACCACGCTGGAGGCGGCGTTCATGCACATCGTCGGCGGACGCACCGGGGGCGAGGAGGGCCTGTCGTGGTTGGCATCCTGATCCAGATGAAGTGGCGGGTGCTGCGGCACTCGATGCGCGGCAACGTGGCCGTGCTGACCCTCGGCGGTGCGGTGTTCGGCCTGGCCGCCGCGGTGATCACGATCATCGCGGCCGGGGCGAACTTCGACGACCCGGCCGTCGGGGTCGACCTGCTCGCCGCGGTCTACCTGGTGTGGACCGTCGGCTGGCTGCTCGGGCCGCTGTTCACCGGCGGCGGCGACGAGACGCTGCGCCCGGAGCACTTCGCCCTGCTGCCGATCGCGCCGCGACGGCTGGCCGGCGGGCTGCTCGGCGCGGCGTTCCTCGGCGTGCCGGCGATCGTCACCTTCCTGGCGTGCTGCGGGCTGTTGGTGCACGCGTCCGGTTCGGAGGGGCTGGCGGTGGCGGTACTGGCCGTGCCGCTGCAGTTGGTGTTCGTCGTGCTGCTCTCGCGGGTGACGATGGCCGCCCTCGGCGGGGTGCTCCAGTCGCGCCGGGGCCGTGACCTCGGGGTTCTGCTCGCGGGACTGCTCGGGTTCTCCGCGTTCCTGGTGCAGGGCGTGCTGCGCGGACTCGGGCCGGTGCTGCTCGGCGGCGACTCCCCGGTGCTGTCGGCGGTGCTGCGGTGGTCGCCGTCGGGCTGGGGGACCGTCGCGGTCTACGCAGCCGGCAGGTCGGACTGGCCGCTGGCGATGGGCGCGCTCGCGGGGCTGACGCTGCTGTGCGCCGGACTGCTCGGCGCGTGGGCGCTGCTGTTGCGCAGGCGGATCTCCCGCCCGGCGGTGAACGCCGGGCCGTCGGCACGCCCCGGCCGCGTGCCGCTCGCCAGCCGGCTGCCCGCGACGCCGGTCGGCGCGGTGGTCGGCAAGGAACTGCGGACCTGGCTGCGGGACGCGCGGCGGCGGTTGGCGCTGCTCTCGACGGTGGTGCTGGCGGTGATCGTCGTGGTCTTCCCGGCTTTCCAGGACGGGGCGAGTGCGGCGGTTCCCTTCGTCGGGCTCGCGGTGGTGCCGATGGCCTGCCTGCTCGCCGGCAATCTGTACGGGATGGACGGCAGCGCGCTGTGGCACACGCTGGTCACCCCGGGGGCGGAGGCGGCCGATGTGCGCGGCCGGCAGGTGGCCTGGTTGCTGTTGATCGGGCCGGTGGTCGTGGTGTTGGCGATCGTGTTGCCCTGGCTGGTCGATCCGGGGACGTATCCGTGGGTGCTGGGGCTCACGCCGGCGGTGCTTGGCGGGGGCGCCGGGCTGGTCATGTTGTTGGCGGTGTTCACCGCCTACCCGATGCCCGACCAGCGGTCGAACCCGTTCGCCGCGGGGAACAGCCCTGGGATGCTGCGGCTGTTGCTCCAGCTGGCGATTCTCCTGCTGCTGGCGGTCGCCGCGTTGCCGGTGGTCGGGGTGGTGCTGGTGGGCTGGGAGGCGCCGGGCCTGCGGTGGCTCGGGGTGCCGGTGGGGATCGGGATCGGCGTGCTGTGCGGGTGGTGGTGGGGTCGGGTGGCGACCAACCGGCTGGTGACGCGCGGGCCGGAGCTGCTGGCGGTCGTGGGCAAGCCGGTGTGAGTGTCCGGCAGCGTGGGCTGGAGCAGCTGGTGCGCTTGGGCGAACTGGTGTGTTCCGCGGCGCGGGTCGGAGTTGCTGACGGAGTTGGCCGGCCGGTGTGCGTGCCTGGGGGTGCGTGCCGGTGGGTACGCCGGTTTGACAGGGTGCGGGGGTGCATTCCGCGGCGATCGTGCTCGTGCTCGGCGCCGCGGTGGCTCATGCCGGGTGGAACCTGTGTGCCAAGGCGGTTCCGGCGGGTGGGGCACTGTTCGTCTGGTTGACCGCGGTGTGCTCCGCGATGTTCCAGCTGCCGGTGGCGATCGTGGTGATCGTGGCCGCCGGTGGGGTGCCCGGCCAGTGGTGGCTCGCCATGCTGGTCAGCGGGATCGTGCACACCGGGTACTTCGTGCTGTTGCAGCGCGGTTACGCGGTCGGCGACCTGTCGGTGGTCTATCCGCTCGCCCGGGGCACCGGGCCGATGCTCTCGGTCGCGGCGGCGATCCTGCTGTTCGGTGAGCGGCCGGGGCTCGCGGTACTGCTCGGCACCGCCGGCGTGGTGATCGGGGTGTGGGTCATCGGCGGGCTCGGGTCGGCCACCGGCAGGTCGTGGGCCACCGGTGTCGGGTACGGGCTGGCGTGCGGGGCGATGATCGCCGCCTACACCGTGTGGGACGCGCACGCGGTGACCGCGCTCGCCGTCTCGCCACTGGTGCTGATGGCGGGCTCCTCGCTCGTCGAGACCGTCCTGTTGGGACCCTACGCGTACGCGCGGCGGGCCGAGGTCGCGCGGATCTGGTTGCGGCACAAGGGACCCGTCCTCGCGGTCGCGGTGCTCTCGCCGGTCGCCTACGTGCTCGTGCTGTTCGCGTTGCGGTACGCGCCGGTCAGTGTGGTCGCGCCGGCCCGCGAGCTGTCGATCGTGCTCGGCAGTGTCGGCGCCTGGTTGTGGTTCGGGGAGCCGGATCCGGTTCGGCGGCTCAGTGGCGCGGTGATCGTGCTCGCCGGGGTCGCGGTCATCGCCGCGAGCTGACCGGCCGGGCTGCGTCGCCGGGCTGAGTCGCCGGGCTACGTCGCCGGGCGTAGGCCGGGCGTCTGCGCTACCACCCTGTCGGTAGGCGAGGTCTCGCCTGCCAGGCGACGTAATCCCGCCGGTCACGACCGATCATGGAGAGCACCGGAGAACCCGCGGCGAGCGACACGAGGGAGCGACACAGGATGAGTGCACAGACCAAGCGCCTCGGCTGGCGCATCGGTCTCGGGGTGGCGGTGGTCGGCGTGGTCAGTGTCGGCGCGTTCGGCATCGCCGCGGCCGCGGCCAACGAGCAGGAGAGCGCCGCGCCGGCGCCGACCGAGGAGCACGACGGGCCACCGTGGGCCGGGCACGACGGTGACGGCGGCTGGGGCGGTGGCGACTGGAACGGGTTCGGGCTGTTCCAGACCCTGGAGGACCTCAACGTCGAGGACCTGTCGCACGCCGAGGTGGTGCTGGCGACCGAGGGCGGCGGATCGACCACCATGCTGGTGCAGAAGGGCACGGTGACCGCCGTCGACGGCGACTCGATCGCGGTGCGCAGCGCCGACGGCTTCGCCACCACCTACACCGTCAACGCCGAGACCACGGTCAACGGCGACGCGAAGATCGACTCGGTGGCCAAGGACGAGCAGGTCGTGGTGATCGCCCCGAAGCAGGGGCAGACCCCGACCGCGGACACCGTCCTGGACCTGAACGACCTCGGCTGGAAGTGACCCTCAGCTCTCACCCGGCGCCTTTCCGAAGCCCTGAGCATCGGAAAGGCGCCGTCCCATCGACCGCGGTGGTTGCCTTGGACGAGCGGCTCTACGACGTGGGCCGTGCGCTGGCGTCCCGGGAACGGCTCGCGGTGCTGCAGGCACTCGCCGAGGGCAACGCCTCGGCCGGCCAGCTGGTCGCCAGGACCGGCGAGGCCGAGATGTTCCACCACCTCGAGGTGCTCGGCGCCGCCGGCCTGGTCACCACGGGCATCGACGGCTGCTACGGGCTGGCCTCCCACGATGTGCTGGTCCTGATCTACGCGCTGGAGGCGGTCGCGCGGGGCCGGACCTGACCGGGGACGTCCTCGGCACGGCATGATGCGGGGAACGCGACCCCGAGGAGGCCCCCGAGATGACCCGCCGGTTCCCGGTGTTGATCGCCGTGCTGCTCGGGCTGACCCTCACCGGCTGCGGCACGGAAGGCGAGCCGGCGCCGAACGCCTCCGGGCAGCCGAAACCCGCGAGCCAGGCGCCGGACGACCTGTCCGAGCGGCCGGCGCCGTCGGCGGAGGTCCCCGAGCAGTTGCGGTTCACGGCCAAGACCATCGACGGTGAGGTGTTCGACGGCGCGAGCCTGCACGGCACGCCCGCGCTGCTGTGGTTCTGGGCGCCGTGGTGCCCGACCTGCCAGGCCGAGGCGCCCACGATCGCGGAGGTCGCCAGGACCGACGGCGTGCGGTTCGTCGGGGTGGCCGCGCAGGACGAGGTGCCGGCGATGCGCGCGTTCGTCGACCGGTTCGGGCTCGGCACGTTCCCGCATCTCGCCGACCGGGACGCGGCCATCTGGCAGCGGTTCGGCGTCGACTACCAGCCGGCCTACGCGTTCGTCAGCGCGGATGGCACGGTCGAGGTGGTGACGGACCTGCTCGAACCGGCGGAGCTGCGCGACCGCGTGCGCGCGCTGCGGTGAGCGACCTGGCGTTCGCGCTCGGCGCCGGCATGCTCGCGACCGTCAACCCGTGCGGGTTCGCGATGCTGCCCGGCTACCTGACGCTGGCGGTCGCCGACGGTGCGCGGGGCGCCCGAGTTGGCCGGGCACTGGTGGCCAGCGGGCTGATGACGCTGGGGTTCGTCGCCGTGTTCGGGGTGTTCGGGCTGCTCAGCGCGTCGCTCGCGGGGTGGCTGCAACGGTGGCTGCCGGTGGTGACGATCCTCGTGGGGGTCGTCCTGGTGGTGCTGGGCGTGCTGTTGCTCGCCGGGCGGGAGCTCGGCCTGCTGGTGCCAAGACCGGTGCGGGGCGCGCCGGGCACCGCGCTGGTGTCGATGTTCGGCTATGGGGTGGCGTTCGCGGTGGCGTCGCTGTCCTGCTCGATCGGGCCGTTCCTGGCCGCGGCCGGGGTGGCGTTGCGCACCGGCGCGCTGCCCGCGTTCGGCGCGTACGCGCTGGGCATGGGCCTGGTGGTCGCGGTGCTCGCGGTCGCCGCCGCGCTGGCCAGCACGGCGCTCACCCACGGTCTTCGCCGGGCGCTGCCGTACGTGACCAGGGCGGGTGGGGCGCTGCTGGTGCTCACCGGCGCCTATGTCGGCTACTACGGGTACTACGAGCTGCGGCTGTTCCACCTCGGCGGGTCGGCGGGCGACCCGGTGGTGCGGGCGGCCGGGTCGGTGCAGGCCGCGCTGGTCTCCTGGCTGGACCGGATCGGGCCGGTGCCGCTGGTGGTCGCGGTGGTCGTGTTGGGTGGCGTGGCCGTGGTCCTGCGCCGGCGATGGTCGGGTGACCACCGCCGGCGCGTGCGCTCAGGCCAGGACCGGCCGGCGGCGCACCAGCAGTAGCGAGCCGCCGAGCAGGACCAGGACCCCGCCGCCGAGGACCATGGGCCAGACGTCGGCACCGGTGTAGGCCAGGTTCGCCGGCGCGGTGAGCGCGGGCGGGTCCTGGGTCCCGCCACCCGGCGGCGGGGTCACCGGTGGCAGGGCCGCGCCGTCCAGGGCGACCGCGAAGGTGACCGGGTCGAGCGCGGCGCCCTCCTCGTAGAAGCCGGCGAAGCCCTCCGCCCCCTGCGCGGAGAGCGTCGCCGGCACCGCCGGGTAGGTGATCACTCCGTTGGTCACCGCCGGGGTCACCGACGACAGGTCGAGGCTGGCGAACACCACGTCGTCCAGCTCGACGAAGCCGGGCGTCTCCAGGCCCTTGCTGCGCACGTCGAGCAGCAGGTCCGCGGTGCCCCCGGTCACCCGGACCTGCGGCTGGGAGATCGTCAGGTCCAGCAGTGGACCCGTGCCCTGGTCGTGCCCGGTGAAGCGCACCGAGCCGGCGAAGTCGAGCAGCCCATCGGGGGCGTCCGCGTCGAAGGTGCCGGCGGTCAGGTTCTCCCAGTAGAACGGGCCGTCGCCGGTCACGCCGTCGAGCGTCCAGCCGCCGTTGGCGATCGGGCCGCGCACGTACTGGCGGAACGACTCCTTCAGGCCCCACTCCAGCCGGGCGTCGGTGACCGCGCCCGAGTCCGGCGGTGTGCCGGGGTCGGTCGGGTCCGTCGGGTCAGTGGGATCGGTGGGGTCGGTCGGGTCGGCGAAGGCCAGCGGGATGAACAACTCGTGCGCGGCGTTGACCGGGCCGCCCGCCGCGTAGGTGATCACGCCGCAGGTGTCGACCGCGCAGTCCGCGGTGCCCTCGGTCGTCGCGAGCACGTCCAGGGTCGCGGTGAACGTGCCGTCGGCGCCGAGCACCGCGTAGTCGTCGTTGGTCCCCTCCGGGTCGAGCACCGCGCGGGACTCGGCGGGCAGTACCCACTTCTGGTCGAGCACCGTGCGCGCCGAGGACGGCGCGCCCTCGGATGGCCGCCACGGGTCGGCGAGCTTGGCGAACACCAGGTACACGCCGGTCGGCCGGCCAGCGAGTGGCGGGCGGGTGCCGACGTTGGCCGCGGGGTCGAAACCGCTGCCGGACACGGTGATCGGCTCGCCCGCCGGGTCGATGCCGGTGGACTTGCTGGCCGTGACCGCCGGCTCCCACGACGGCGCGGGCGCGGTGGTGACGGCGAACGAGAGCGGGTCGAGTGCCGTGCCGGCGGCATAGAAGTCGGCGAACGCGGGTGCGCCGGGCTCGGTGAGGGTGGTGGCGACCGGGCCGGCGGTGACGGTGTCGGTGCCGGTGAAGTCGGCCGCGGCGATGCTGGCGAACGCCACGTCGTCGTAGGTCACGTCCTGGCCGGAGGACAGGGACTTGGACACCACGTCGGCGACCAGCGTGCCGCCGGACCCGGTGAACTCGACGCGGATGTCCTCGATGGTCATCGACAGCAGCGGCCCCGAGCCGCTGTCGTGCCCGGCGAAGGCGACCTTGCCGCCGAAGGCCAGTTCGGCGGTGTTCGCGTCGGCGTCCACCGTGCCCTCGGCGGCCGGGAACCGGAAGGTGCCGTCGGCGTTGCGCGTCGCGCCCTCGCTCAGGGTGATGCTGCCGTGGGCGATCGGCCCGCTGATGTAGTTGCGGAAGGATTCCTTCACGCCCCAGTCCAGCGTGCCGCCGGCGACGGTCGCCGGGGCCGCCTGCGCGCCGGTCGCCAACCCGACGAGGGTGCCGAGCGTCCCGAGCGCGATGGCCAGGGTGGCGGCGAGCGGTCTCGCATGTCTCTTGATAGTCATTGTCGGCTGTCTGCTCCTTGTAGTGGGTGAGGGCCGCTCGCGTGGTGGGTCTGGGTCAGCTCGGGTCCGTCGGGGTGGCGCGGGCGCGGCGCACCCGGAGGAACACCAGGACGAGCACGGCCGCCAGGACCGCGCCCGCGCCGCCGAACCACCAGCCGGTGCGGTCGGGTTCGGCCGGTCGCGCCGCCGTCTCGGCGATGTCGGCCGAGGCGGTCGTGCTCGACGACGGCGGTGCCGACGTGGTTGTCGTGGTTGTCGTGGTCGTGGTGGGCGCCGGGGTTGTGGTCGTGACGGGTGGCGGCGGCGGCGCGGCGGTGGTCGGCTTCGGGGCCGGCGCGGGCTTGGGTTTCGGCGCGGGTGCGGCGAACGACAGCGCCACCCTGGTGTCCTGGCCGCGGTCGGCGGTGCGGGTGTGGTCGGCCCGGGTGACCGCGGCACAGGCCACCGCCCGGCAGTCGGTCCCGGTAACCGGGTCGACGGCGACCACGGACAGGGTCACCGAGAACGACCCGCCCTGGCCGTAGGGAGTGGCCAGCCCCGCGCCGTAGCTCGGCGGGTTGGACGAGATCCACGCCGAGCCGCCGCCGGCACCGCCGGTGTCCACGCCGCCGAGACAGGGCGTTGGCACCTGGCCGGGGCCGTTGTCCACGCACACGGCGACATAGATGCCCTTGTGCACGTCGAAACCGGAGCCGGTGACGGTGATCGTGTCGCCGCTCGGGTTGAGCCCGGTGTTCTTGGACACGGTGATCGCCGGCGCCAGTGCCCCGTGCGCGGCACCGCTGAACAGGGCGGCGAACAGGACAGTAAGGACGATCGTGACGGCCGGTGCCCGTGCGGTTCGTCTTCTGGGGGTTGGATCCTCGACCACGCGCACCATATCCTTAGGCCAGCCTCAGTTAAGTGAGGTGAGCCTAACTTAAAGAACGCGGGTGGGGTATGACGAATGTTGTGACACACGCCGGTGGCTCCTTGTCCGCACAACTGAAGGCGGCGACCAGGGTCGAGCACGAGCGGACCGAGTCCTCGCCGTTCATCACCGCTTTGCTGGACGGCACCCTGGATCGCGGCGCGTACGCGGCGTTACTCGGCCAGAGCTACCTCTTCTACGCGGTACTGGAAGAGGCCGGCGAGTCCTGGCGCGGCGACCAGGTGGTCGGATCATTCGTCTCCGACGCGTTGGTCCGCGCGGCGGCGCTGGAGGCCGACCTCGCCTGGTTACTCGGCGCGGACTGGCGCGCGTCCGTGCTGGCCCTGCCGGCGACCGAGCGCTACGTCGACCGGTTGCGCCAGGTCTGCTTCGACTCCCCGAGCGCCTTCGTCGCCCACCACTACACCCGCTACCTCGGCGACCTGTCCGGCGGCCAGATCATCCGCCACCGGCTGCGCACCAACTTCGGCCTGGTCGACGACGGGGTGCGGTTCTTCATCTTCGACGGCGTGCCCAAACCCAAGCTGTTCAAGGACGACTACCGCGCCCGGCTGGACACCATGCCGTGGGACGCGGGCGAGCAGTCGAACCTGGTGGCCGAGGCCAACGAGGCCTTTCGGCTCAACCGTGGGGTTTTCGACGACCTCGGCGAGGCGCACGGCGTCGGCCGGTCCGGCTCGTGATCCACAGACTCGTCCCGGTGGCGGCGCTGTTGCTGGTCGCCGGCTGTGGGGGTGTCGCGAGCACGGCTGCGACCACCGAACCGGCCACCCTCACCCTCGATGGCCCGGCGACCGCGCGGATCGCCAACGACGACGTCCGGCCGGTCGACCGGGTGGCCCCCGAACTCCCGGTGACCGTCGAGTCCCACGACGGCGAGTCGGTCACGGTGTCGGCGGTGGACCGGATCGTGGCCGTCGACCTGTACGGCACGCTCGGGGAGATCGTGTTCAGCCTCGGGCTCGGCGACAACGTGGTCGGCAGGGACTCCTCGACCGGCTTCCCCAGCGCGGCCGACGTGCCGGTGGTCACCGCCGGCGGGCACGACCTCAACGCCGAGGCGATCCTCGACCTCGACCCGACCCTGGTGCTGACCGACACCAGCATCGGCCCACCCGAGGTACCCCGGCAGCTGCGCGCGGCCGGCATCCCGGTGGTGTTCTTCGACCCGACGCGCACCCTCGACGGCGTACCGGGCCAGATCCGCGCGGTGGCCGCCGCGCTCGGCGTGCCGGCCGCGGGGGAGGCCCTGGTCGAGCGGGTCGACCAGGAGATCGCGTCGGCCAGGGAGCTGGCGCCGACCGGCGCCGACGCGCCGCGGATCACCTTCCTCTACGTGCGCGGCTCGGCCGGGGTGTACCTGATGGCCGGGCCGGGCTCGGGCGCGGACTCGATGATCACCTCGGTGGGCGGGGTCGACGTCGGCACCGACATCGGCCTGGACAAGCCGTTCGTGCCGATCACCAGCGAGGCGTTGCTGATCGCGCAGCCGGAGGTGATCATCGTGCTCACCAACGGGCTGGACTCGGTCGGCGGCGTGGACGGGCTGCTGAAGATCCCCGGCGTGGCGCAGACCCCGGCCGGCGAGCACCGGCGGATCGTCGACGTGGACGACACGGACCTGCTGAGCTTCGGCCCCCGGGTCGGCGAGACGATCACGGCGCTGGCGTCCGTGCTGTACCGGTGACGACCACGGTGACCACGACGACCACCCGGCGGCGGCTGGCCGGCTGGCCGATGCTGCTGGTGCTGGCGTGCGCGCTGGTGGCGATGACGGTGCTGGCGGCCGGGTCCGGTCAGCTCGCGGTGCCCCCGGACGAGGTGCTCGGCTCGTTCCTGCACGGGATCGGGCTCGACCTCGGGCCGATGCCCAGCCATCCGCAGGGGGACAACGCGCTGTGGGCGGTGCGGTTCCCCCGGGTGGCGCTGGCCGTGGTGGTCGGCGCGTGCCTGGCCGTGGCGGGGGCGATGCTGCAGGGCGTGTTCGGCAACCCGCTGGCCGAACCCGCGGTCGTCGGCGTGTCCTCCGGCGCGGCGGTCGGCGCGTGCTCGGTGATCGTCGCCGGGGTGACGGTGTTCGGGAACTTCACCATCGCGGTCGCGGCCTTCCTCGGCGGGCTCGCCGCGACCATGGTGGTCTACCTGCTGGCCCGCTCCGGCGGCCGCACCGAGGTGGTCACGCTGGTGCTGACCGGCATCGCGGTGAACGCGTTCGCCTTCGGGGTGATCGCGTTCCTGACCTTCGCCGCGGACCCGCAGGCGCGCGAGCAGATCGTGTTCTGGCAGTTGGGGAGCCTGAACGGGGCGACAGGGCAAGCGGTCGGCGCGGTGTTGCCGCTCGCGGTCACCGGCCTGCTGATCGCGGTCTTCGTGGCGCGCCGGCTCGACCTGCTGGCGTTGGGGGAGGGCCCGGCGCGCCATCTCGGGGTCAACGTCGAGCGGCTGCGGCTGGTGGTGGTGCTCGCGGTGGCCATGCTGGTCGGCTCCGGGGTGGCGTTCGCGGGGATCGTGGGGTTCGTCGGGCTGGTGGTGCCGCACCTGATCCGGATGGTCGCCGGGCCGGCGCACGGGCCGCTGCTCGCGGCCAGCGCGCTGGGCGGCGCGCTGGTGCTGGTGAGCGCGGACGTGCTGGCCAGGACCGCGATCGAGAACGCCGAGCTGCCGCTTGGCATGCTGACCTCGCTGGTCGGCGGGCCGTTCTTCTTCTGGCTGCTGCGCCGCACCCGCTCGCGACAGGGAGGGTGGGCGTGAACATCCTGCGTCGTCCCCGGCTGCCAGAGCCGGTGGACCCCGGTGTGGTGCTGGCCGCGGCCGACGGCGCGGACGTGGTCCGCGGTGGCCGGCAGGTGCTGCACGGGGTGGACCTGACGGTGGCCGCCGGTGAGGTGGTCGCCGTGGTCGGGCCCAACGGCGCCGGCAAGTCGACCACGGTCGGGCTGCTGTCGGGCGACCTGAGCGCCGGTGCCGGGTCGGTCACCGTGTTCGGCCGGCCGGTGCGCAGTTGGCGGCACGCGGAGCTGGCGTTGCGCCGGGCGGTGTTGCCCCAGCACACGACGGTCGCGTTCCCGTTCACCGTGGCCGAGGTGGTCGCGATGGGACGCGCGCCGTGGGCGGGCACCCCGCTGGCCGACGACGACGAGGCCGCCGTGGCCGAGGCGATGGCCGCGACCGAGGTGACCGCGTTCGCCGGCCGCACGTTCGGCACGCTGTCCGGGGGCGAGCGGGCGCGGGTGGCGCTGGCCAGGGTGCTGGCCCAGCGGACGCCGCTGCTGCTGCTCGACGAGCCGACCGCGGCCCTGGACCTGCGGCATCAGGATCTGGTGATGCGGGTGGCCGGCGCGCACGCCCGCGCGGGCGGCGCGGTGCTCGCCGTGCTGCACGACCTGAACCTGGCCGCCGCGCACGCCGGCCGGGTGGCGGTGATCGCGCAGGGCCGGGTGGCCGCGTGCGGCACCCCGGCCGAGGTGCTCACCCCCGACCTGCTGAGCGAGGTCTACCACCGCGACATCGAGGTCATCGACCACCCCCGCACCGGCGCGCCCCTGGTCCTGCCGTGACCGAAACGCAGTGAAGGGTCCCTTCGCTGCGGTGGACGCGGTGAAGGGACCCTTCACTGCGGTCGGCCAGCGCTACCGCCGACGTGGGACGATGTGGGCGTTGCCGCATGACACGACGAAGGACCTGAGTGACTACGTTCGCCGACACCACGTTCACAGATCCTGAGCTGATCAGGAACTTCTGCATCATCGCGCACATCGACCACGGCAAGTCCACCCTGGCCGATCGGATGCTGCAGCTCACCGGCGTGGTCGAGGAGCGGGCGATGCGCGCGCAGTACCTCGACCGGATGGACATCGAGCGTGAGCGCGGGATCACGATCAAGGCGCAGAACGTGCGGCTGCCCTGGCAGGTCAGCGGCCAGGACCACGTCCTGCACATGATCGACACCCCCGGCCACGTCGACTTCACCTACGAGGTCTCGCGCGCGCTGGAGGCCTGCGAGGGCGCGGTGCTGCTGGTCGACGCCGCGCAGGGGATCGAAGCGCAGACGCTGGCCAACCTCTACCTGGCCATGGAGAACGACCTCACGATCATCCCGGTGCTCAACAAGATCGACCTGCCGGCGGCCGATCCGGACAAGTACGCCGCCGAGCTCGCGCACATCGTCGGCTGCGAGCCCTCGGACGTGATGCGGGTGTCGGCCAAGACCGGCAAGGGCGTGCGCGAGCTGCTCAACGAGATCGTCCGCCTGATGCCCGCACCGAAGAGCAGCGCCGAGGACGCGCCCGCGCGCGCGATGATCTTCGACTCGGTCTACGACACCTACCGTGGTGTGGTCACCTACATCCGGGTCGTCGACGGCAAGATCACCCCGCGCCAGCGCATCCGGATGATGTCCACCGGCGCCACTCACGAGTTGCTCGAGGTCGGCATCATCTCCCCGGAGCCCAAGCCGAGCACGGGCCTTGGCGCGGGCGAGGTCGGCTACCTGATCACCGGGGTGAAGGACGTCCGTCAGTCCAAGGTCGGCGACACGGTGACCAGTGAGCGGCGCGGCGCGACCGAACCCCTTGCCGGCTACCGCGAACCGCGGCCGATGGTCTACTCAGGACTGTATCCGGTGGACGGCTCGGACTACGCCGACCTGCGCGAGGCGCTGGACAAGCTGCGGCTCAACGACGCCGCGCTGAGCTACGAGCCGGAGACCTCCGCGGCGCTCGGGTTCGGTTTCCGGTGCGGCTTCCTCGGTCTGCTGCACCTGGAGATCGTGCGCGAGCGCCTGGAACGCGAGGCGGGTCTCGACCTGATCTCCACCGCGCCCAACGTGGTCTACCGGGTGGAGTTGGACGACGGCGGCGAGACCACGGTGACCAACCCGTCGGACTGGCCGGAGGGCAAGGTCGGCGCGGTCTTCGAGCCGGTGGTGAAGTGCACGGTGATCGCGCCCAGCGACTACATCGGCGCGATCATGGAGCTGTGCCAGAGCAGACGCGGCGTGCTCGGCGGGATGGACTACCTGTCGACCGACCGGGTGGAACTGCGCTACACGATGCCGCTCGGCGAGATCATCTTCGACTTCTTCGACGCGCTGAAGTCCCGCACCCGCGGCTACGCCTCGCTGGACTACGAGCCGGCCGGTGAGCAGCGGGCGGACCTGGTGAAGGTCGACATCCTGTTGCAGGGTGAGCCGGTCGACGCGTTCTCGGCGATCGTGCACCGCGAGTCGGCCTACGGCTACGGCACGAAGATGGCGGCCAAGCTGCGCGAGCTGATTCCCCGACAGCAGTTCGAGGTGCCGATCCAGGCGGCGATCGGGTCCAGGGTGATCGCGCGGGAGACCGTGCGGGCGATCCGCAAGGACGTGCTGGCCAAGTGCTACGGCGGTGACATCACCCGCAAGCGCAAGCTGCTGGAGAAGCAGAAGGAGGGCAAGAAGCGGATGAAGATGGTCGGCCGGGTGGAGGTCCCCCAGGAGGCCTTCGTCGCCGCACTGTCCACAGAGGACTCCACGGACAAGAAGGCGAAGAAATAAGTCAGCGCTCGGCCACCAGTTCCCGCAGTGCCGCGCTGGCCTGTGCGCCGCTCGGCAGCGTCTCGGGCGCGATCAGCGACTGCATCGCGAAGCCGACCACCAGTGAGTGGACCACCGCGCCGACGGTGTCCGCGGTCTCCTGGTCGATGTCGGTGACGTCCCGGCCGAGTGACATGGCGGCCAGTTCGGCCCTGGCGATCCGGGTGGCGTCGCGCAGCGCGTCGCGGATCTCGCCGGTGAACTCGGCCTGGGCGTAGGCCTGCACGCTGGCCAGCAGGAGTTCGCGGTGCCGGGGCAGTGACGTGAAGAGCTCGTCGAGGGCGATCCGCAGCCGCTGGGCCGGATCGGCCCGGTCCGCGGCCCGGACCGCGGCGACGATCAGGTCGCCCCACTCGTCCTGCGCCTGCAGCGCGGCGAGGTTCATCAACGCGTCCTTGGACCCGAAGTGGTAGCCGATCGAGGCCAGATGGGATTCGGCCGCCGCGGCGATGTCGCGGGCGGTCGTGCGGTGGTAGCCCTTCTCGACCAGGCATTTCCGGGCACCGGCCAGCAGGGCGTCGCGTTGGCTCACGCTGGCGAGCCTAGCATTTTGACGTACGTACGTATTGCGCCCGAATTTTGACGTACGTACGATCCAGATCATGACGAATGACCGGATCACGGTCCGCCGGCCGGAGCGGGCCGAGCTGACGGCGGTGGCGACGGCCTACCTGACGGCCAACCTGCACGACTCCGTACTGAGCTGGGTGATCGACGACGAGGACGCGCGGCGGCGGCTCACCGTCGGCGCCGGGCCGGAGCCGACGGTGGCCTACCTGGAGAGCGTGCTGCACTCCGGAGAACTGCTGATCGCCGAGTCCGGCGCGGTGCTGGGGATCTCGCTCTGGGAGCGGATCGACCGCGCCCAGGGCACGCCGGGCCTGCAGGACCCGCAGGGCGCCCAGTTCATCGAGCACACCTACGGCGAGTACGCCGACCGGATGAAGCTGCTGATCGCCCTCACCGGCGAGCGACTGCCGGCGGGCGCCTACTGGTACCTGCTGAACATCGTGGTCGACCAGGACCGGCGCGGGCAGGGCATCGGAGGCACGCTGCTTGGCGAGCAGCTGCGGCGGCTGGACGAGGACGGCATGCCGGCCTACCTGGAGGCCAGCTCGCCCCGGAACCGGAAGCTGTACCAGCGAGTCGGGTTCGCCGACCTCGGCGACCCGATCCAGCTGCCCGACGGTCCACGGCTGCAACCGATGTGGCGCCCCGCGGCCGGCTAGCGGCGATCCCGGTTGTCCGGCTGGCAACGATTCGTGTGCTGTCGGTGACCCATGGTTGGGTTGGCGCTGGACAGAAAGGGGGGCACGGTGGGAACCATGACAGCGGAATCCGGTTCGGTTCAGCTCGCCCACGGACGCCCGTTCACCGTGGACGATCTGGCGGCGATGCCGGATGACGGCAACCGGTACGAGCTCATCGACGGGATGCTGTTCGTGAGTCCGGTACCAGGCAGGCGCCACCAGCGTGCCGTACTCAGGCTCGCGATGACGTTGGCTCAGGCGTGTCCGGTCGACCTGGAGGTCCTGACCGCGCCGTTCGCGGTGCGTGCATCGCCGAACACGGAGCTGCAGCCCGACGTCCTGGTCGGGCGGGACGAGGACTTCACCGACAAGTTGCTGCCGGTCGCGCCCGTGTTGGCCGTCGAGGTGTTCTCACCGAGCAGCGTGCTCAACGACCTGAACAACAAGCGGGCCGCCTACCAGCGCCTCGGCGTGCCGAGCTACTGGATGCTCGACCCCAAGGACCCGACACTGGTCGTGTACGAGCTCAACGAGAACGGCATCTACCGGAAGACGGCCGTGGTCAAGGGTGCCAACGTGTTCGAGGCGCGGCAACCGTTCCCGGTGCGGATCGTGCCCGCCGAGCTGCTTGGCCGGCTGGCGACCTAGGTTCTGCGGTATGGCCGACCCGCTGTCCCGACTGCGTGCGCTGTGCCTCGCGCTGCCCGAGGCCACCGAGAGGCTCAGCCATGGCGAGCCGACCTGGTTCGTGCGCCGGGCCTTCGTCAGCTACGCCAACCACCATCACGACGACCGGCTCGCGTTCTGGTGCGCGGCGCCGCCGGGCGTCCAGGAGGAGATGGTCGCCACCGACCAGGAGCGGTTCTTCCGCCCGCCCTACGTCGGGCATCGCGGCTGGCTCGGGGTGTACCTCGACGTCGCGGTCGACTGGGTCGAGATCGGCGAGATCGTCACCGAGGCCTACCGCACGGTGGCGCCGCGCACACTCGTCGCCCGGCTGGATGCTCAGGCCGGCTGAGCCAGCTCGCGCAACGCCGCCTCGTACTTGGTGCGCAGCCGTTCCTGGGTGCCGACGTCCAGTCTGCTCATCCGGTCCGGCGACATGTTGTCCGCGATGTCCGCGCGTTTGACCGCCAACGCGATCGGGTTGGCCTTCACTCTCGCCAGATAGTCCGCCGCCTGCTCGCCCGGCTGTTTGCTGACGGCCGCGACCGCCGCCACCACCTCGACCGGGCAGCCGGCCGCGGTCAGGTCGGCCAGCGTCACCCCGGTGTCCTCGACCACGTCGTGCAGCACGGCCGCCATCCGTTCGTGGTCGCCGGACACCGAGCCCATCACCCGCAGCGTGTGGGCGATGTAGGGCCGTCCCGACTTGTCCAGCTGCCCCTCGTGGGCACGACGGGCG
This sequence comes from Actinophytocola sediminis, assembly GCF_054779715.1. Lineage (NCBI taxonomy): Bacteria > Bacillati > Actinomycetota > Actinomycetes > Pseudonocardiales > Pseudonocardiaceae > Actinophytocola > Actinophytocola sediminis. Next base: position 143,072 of record NZ_BAAGXS010000011.1, read on the forward strand.
AGCTGGATGGCGTCATCCAGCGTGAATGTGCGCATGCGACCTCACCGTGTGAAGACGATCTTCCCGGCGGTGTCGCCGGCAAGCATCTGGCTGAACCCCTTGGCCGCGTCCGCCATGGGCAGCTCGGTGCCGATCTGCGGCCGGATCCCGGTCAGCTGACAGAACTCGAGCAGCCCGGCCAACTCGTCGCGAGTGCCCATCATCGAACCGACCACCCGGATCTGCATGAAGAACAACCGCTGCAGGTCCGCGCTCGGGTCGGGGCCGCTGGTGGAGCCGGAGACCACGATCGTGCCGCCCGGCTTCACCGAGCGCATCGAGTGCGCCCAGGTCGCCTTGCCGACGGTCTCGAACACGGCGTCCACGCGCGCCGGCAGCCGCGCGCCCGACTCGAACGTCTCGTGCGCGCCGAGCCGCTGTGCCAACGCGCGTTTCTCCTCGGTGCGCCCGGTGACCAACACCCGCATGCCGGCGGCCTTGCCCAGCGTCACCAACGCGGTGGCCACGCCACCGGAGGCGCCCTGCACGAGCATCGTCTGCCCCGGCCGCAGTCCCGACCTGGTGAACAGCATCCGGTACGCGGTGAGCCACGCGGTGCCCATGCATGCCGCCTCGCTGAACGACAGCCCGTCCGGCTTGGGCAGCACGTTGCGGGCCGGCACGACAACGGTGTCGGCGAAGGTGCCCTGGTACTTCTCGGTGAGCAGGGTGCGCTTCGGGTCGAGGGTCTCGTCGCCGTGGACCGACGCGTCGCCGAGCACCCCGTGCACCACCACCGGCTCGCCGCCGGCCAGCACCCCGGCGCCGTCGCAGCCGAGGATCATCGGGAACTGGTCGGGTTTGATGCCCACACCGCGCAGCGTCCACAGGTCGTGCATGTTCAGGCTGGCCGCCCGCACCGTGACGGCGACCCAGCCGTCGGCGACCTCGGGCTCCGGTCGCTCGCCGACGCGCAGGGCGTCCAGCGGCTGGTCCGGGCTCGGCTCGGCGGCATACACAGCGAACATGCTCTGCAACCTACCGACTTTCACCGGCCTGGGGACCGGTGGAGTGGCCTAGGTCTACTCTTGAAGGCATGCTGTCGGACTGGTGGAACGGGGTCGAGCTGTGGATGGCCGGCCTGGCATTCCCGTTCCAGTTCGCCATCGTGCTGGCCGTGGTATTGCCGGTGGTGCTGGTGGTGGCCTGGCTGATCGACCGGATCGTCGACCACGCCGCCGCCCTGTTCGGCCCGTCCCGGGCCGAGGATCCGCCGATCGGCACGACTCAGCCGGTGGTCGAGCCGGACGCGACCGACTCCGGTGCCGAGGACGAGAACAGCGCCGAGTCAGGCCAGGACACGACACACCGGCGGGTGCCCGCCGCATAGGCGCACCGGCGACTCCCTAGGCTGGTCGCGTGGGGTCCTCACGCCGCATCACCTACGCCCTGATCGGGCTGGTCGTCCTGGTTCTCGGTGGCTGGTTCGTCCAGGACACCCTCACCGACGACGCGCCCACCACCCAGGATCTGCCCGTGCGGGCGCTGTCCGAACTCCCGGACGAGGCCGGCGGCACCTGGCGGCTGATCGAGCGGGGTGGCCCGTTCCCGCACGAGGAGGATGGCACGGTGTTCGGCAACCGCGAGCGACTCCTCCCCGAAGCGGAGTCGGCCTACTACCGTGAGTACACCGTGGACACCCCCGGCCAGCGGGACCGCGGCGCGCGCCGGCTGGTGACCGGCGGCGACGGCGAGCTGTACTACACCGGCGACCACTACCAGTCCTTCGTCAGCGTGGACCCTCGGCGATGACCGACCACCACCTCGACGGCACCCGGATCCGGTCCAAGGCCGAGTTCATGACCGCGGTGGCCGCCGCGCTGTCGTTCCCGGACTGGTTCGGCCACAACCTCGACGCGCTCGCCGACTGCCTCAGTGATCTGTCCTGGCTGCCCGACGGCGAGCACGTGCTGGTGTGGTCGGCCCCCGAGGTGCTCGCCGCGGCCGACCCGAAGGCCGACCGCGCGATCCGGGACGTGTTGCTGGCGGCGAGCAGGCCGGGCCGGTTCCTGGTGGAGCTGGTGGCGGCCTGAGCTACTCGGTCGGCACCCAGGACGCCGCCCGCTTCTGCGCGAACGCCGCGATGCCCTCCTGGCCTTCCGCGCCGGCGAAGAAACCCGAGGACAGGTCGAGCATGTCGGCGAAGTCGGTGGCCAGGTCGGCGGCGCGGGTCCGGCGCAACAGCTGTTTGGTCGCCGCCAACGCGGTCGGGCCACCGAGGGTGAGCATGCCGGTGTAGCGGGTCACCTCGTCGTCCAGCCGGTCGGCCGGGACCGCGGCGTTCAGCAGCCCGATCTGGGTCGCGCGGGTGGCGTCGATGGTCTCCCCGGTCAGGAACAGCTCGTGCGCGGCGCGTGGCAGCAGCCGAGGCAGCACGGTCACCGAGATCACCGCCGGCACCAGGCCCAGCCGGACCTCGGTGAAGGCGAAGGTGGCGGTGTCCGCGGCGATCGCGATGTCGGCGGCCGCGACCATACCGACTCCACCGGCGCGCGCCGGCCCGGCGAGCTTGGCCACCACCGGTTTCGCGCTGGTCCACAGCTGGGTCAGGATCTCTGGGAACTCGTTGACCCCATCGGTGGCCGAACCGGTCGTGCCGGCCTCCTTGAGGTCCATGCCGGCGCAGAACACCGGCCCGGTGTGGTCGAGCACGATCACCCGCACCGCGTTGTCGGCGGCCGCGGTGGTCAGGTGGTCGCGTAGCTCGCGACGCAGCCGCGCGGACAGCGCGTTGCGGTTGTGCGGGGAGTCGAGCGTGATCGTCGCGACGCCCCGGCCCGTCGTGTAGTGCACCAGCTCAGCCATGCCGGCGACCCTAACGCGTCGCTTGACCTGGAGTCCGCTCCAGCACCTACGTTCCCCGCATGCGCTATCGAACTCTGGGTGGAACCGGCATCGAGGTCAGCGTCCACTGTCTTGGCACCATGATGTTCGGCTCGGTCGGCAACCCCGACCACGATGACTGCGTCAAGATCGTGCACACCGCGCTGGACGCGGGGATCAACTTCGTGGACACCGCCGACATGTACTCGACCGGCGAGTCGGAGGTGATCGTCGGCAAGGCACTCAAGGGCAGGCGCGACGACGTCGTGCTCGCCACGAAGGGGCACTTCCCGCTCAGCGAGGGGCCCAACCGCGGCGGCAACTCGCGGCGCTGGATCACGCGCGCGGTCGAGGACAGCCTGCGCCGGTTGGACACCGACTGGATCGACCTGTACCAGATCCACCGGCCGGACCACACCACCGACATCGAGGAAACCCTTGGCGCGCTGACGGATCTGGTCCGGCAGGGCAAGATCCGCGCGTTCGGCAGCTCCACGTTCCCGGCGTCGGATCTCGTCGAGGCCCACCACGTCGCCCGCGACCGCGGCCTCTACCGGTTCCGTACCGAGCAGCCGCCGTACTCGTTGCTGGCCAGGGGAATCGAGCGAGAGGTGCTGCCGGCCTGTCAGCGGTTGGGGACCGGGGTGCTGGTGTGGAGCCCGCTGGCGGCGGGGTTCCTGTCCGGCAGGGTCCGTCGGGGGCAGCCGGTCGACCTCACCAGCGGCCGCGCGCGACTGCTGCCGGAGCGGTTCGACGAGTCGTTGCCGCACAACGCGGCCAAGTTCGTCGCGTTGGCGCGGCTCACGGAGCTGGCTGACGAACTCGGCGCGCCGCTGCCCGAGCTGGCGGTCGCGTTCAGCGCGGCGCATCCCGGCGTGACCTCGGTCATCATCGGCCCGCGCACGCTCGAGCAGCTGACCTCGGCGCTGGGCGGCGCCGAGCGCCTCCTCGACGACGCCACGCTGGATCGAATCGACGAGATCGTCCCGCCGGGCACCGATCTCTACCGCGCCGACGGCGCGTGGCAGCCACCATCCATTGTGGACGCGACGCGCCGACGGCGGCCGCTGGCCGACCGCGCGGCGGCCTAGCCGCGATGCCCTGAATGAGGCATTGGCGACGTTCAACGTCCTGAATGAGTCATTCAGGACGGTTGGCCAGGCGCGGCGCCGGCCGGGTGACCGGCGCCGCGCTGGTCAGGTCACGCGATCGCGGTCGAGGTCAGTGTCGGGTTCGGGTTGGGGAAACAGGACGTCGGTGCGGAGATGTCACCGATGAAGGTGGACACCACCGCGGTGAAGTTCAGCCCGGCGTCGTCGTAGCTGGTGCCGTACAACGACGAGTCGATCGTGCCGGAGGCGCCCGCGGTCAGGTGCGCGGTCACCGTCGGCAGTTCGAAGGACGCACCACCGGCGATCGGGCCGGCGAAGGCCACGGTGACAACGCCGGCGTCCTCCGACCACGTCGGCGGGTTCGGGCCGAGGCCGGCGCCGCCGGTCAGCTCGACGCTGTCCAGCGTCGCGTTGGATGGCACCGGCACCTTCAACGTGAAGCTGTGGACCTCCTTGATCTCATAGCCGGCGGCCTCGGACGGCACTTGGTTGGGGCCGGGGTCGACCACGACGTCCAGCGGCTGGCCGGCCGCCACGGTGGCCGGGGCGGTCGCGTCCACCGCCTGGTTCAACGTGAGGTTCTCCGCGCCGAGCGGAGTGTCGGCTTGGCAGTCGTAGACGATGTCGAACGCTGCGGCGGATGCTGGTTGGGCAAGCGCCAGAACTGCGGCCGCGGTGGCGAACACACCGATCGCGGCCCTCGACAGGGCAGACTTCATTGTCCTCACCTCAGGAGTTGCGTTGCAGGGCAAGAGGTTCCGGAACCACTTCCCTGCCTACTCCCGAGTAGCGATCACCGTCAAGCATTCCCGTTTGCCGATCGGACACGACCGTCAGGCGTAACGGAGATCCGCCCGAACGGCGGCGGCCTCCTGGTACCGGTCAAGGACGAGGTCAGCCAGGGTCGGGTCCGGACCGAGGGGTGCCGCGAGCACGGCGCGCGGGTCGGTTTCCCTGGCGAGATTCGTTACCCGGTCCGGCAGTCTGCCCGGCGCCAGGAACCAGGACGCCACCGCGATCCGCCGGGCGCCGGCCGCCCGCAGGATCGCCGCGGCGGTCGGCACGTCCGGCCGGGCGGCACTGGCGAACGCGGCGACCACGCCGGCCCAGCCGTGCTGGCCCGCCCACTCCCGCGCCACCCTGGCCACTGCGGCGTTGGCCGGGGCGTGCGACGAGCCGGCACCGGCCAGGATCACGCCGAGCCCGTCGTCGCCAACCTCGGCGCCGGCGTCGAGCAGGCGGCGGTGGGCCAGCGCGGGCAGCCGGTGGTCGGGACCGAGCACGCCGGACACCGACACCGACAGCCGGGGCAGCCGCGCGGTCGTCTCGGCGATCATCGACGGCAGATCGACCCTGGCGTGGAAGGCCGTGCCGAGCAACAGGGGCACGACCACCACGTCGCGGTGGCCGGCGCCGTACAGCGCGGCCAGCACGTCGGGCAGGCGCGGCGCGGACAGGTCGAGGAACGCGGTCCGCACCTCCACCCCCGGCTGCCGCGCGCGCACCAGGTCGACCAGCGCGGACACGGTCGCCGCGCTGCGTGGGTCCCGACTGCCGTGGGCGACCGCGACCAGTGGCGGAGCCATCTACACCCCGCCGAGCAACGGCAGCGGCGCGCCGACCAGTCCGGCGGCCAGCGTGTTGCCCTCCGCCGGGTCGATCACCAGGAACGCGCCCGTGCTGCCGTGGGTGCGGTAGTCGTCGACCGGGACCGGCTCCGCCGTGCGCAGCGTCACCTGGCCGATCTCGTTGAGCGACAACGACTCCGGGTCGTCGGTTGTGGACAGTCGTTGCTCGTCGAAGCGGGTGCGCAGTACCTCGACGATGGCCGCCACCGTGCGGGCGCCGTGTTTCACCAGCACCCGCGCGCCCGGCCGCAGCGGCTTGTCGGCCAGCCACGCCAGCGTCGCGGCGATCTCGTCGGTGACCACCGGCGGCGCCGCCGCGCCGGCCACCAGGTCGCCGCGGGCGATGTCGAGGTCGTCGGCGAGCAGCAGCGTCACCGACATGCCGGCGGTCGCCTCGTCGAGCGCGCCGTCCGCGGTGTCGATGCGGCTGACCGTGGTGCGCGCCCCGGCCGGCAGGACGACGACCTCGTCGCCGGGGCGGACGCTGCCCGCCGCGACCTGGCCGGCATAGCCGCGGTAGTCCGGGTGCTCGGACGTGCGCGGGCGGATCACGTACTGCACCGGGAACCGGAACGGCGCCTCGTGCGGGTCCAGTTCGACCGGCACCGTCTCCAGGTGGTCGAGCAGCGTCTGGCCGGTGTACCAGGGGGTGTGTGGCGACGGATCCACCACGTTGTCGCCGACCAGCGCGGACACCGGGATCGTGGTCACACTGCCGGCGGCGTAGCCGAGCGCGGCGGCGTGCGTGCCGAACTCCTTGGCGATCACGTCGAACGTGGCCTGGTCGTAGTCCACCAGGTCGATCTTGTTCACCGCGAGCACCAGCCGGGGCACCCCGAGCAGGGCGAGCACCGCGGCGTGCCGGCGGGTCTGCTCGACCACGCCCTTGCGCGCGTCGACCAGCAGGATCGCCAGTTGTGCGGTGGACGCGCCGGTCACCGTGTTGCGGGTGTACTGCACGTGTCCCGGGGTGTCGGCCAGCACGAAGGTCCGCTTCGGGGTGGCGAAGTACCGGTAGGCGACGTCGATCGTGATGCCCTGCTCGCGTTCCGAGCGCAGCCCGTCCACCAGCAGCGACAGGTCCGGAGTGGACAGTCCTTTGTCGACGCTGGCGCGGTGGACCGCGTCCAGCTGGTCGGCGAGCACGGACTTGGTGTCGTAGAGCAGTCTGCCGACCAGCGTCGACTTGCCGTCATCGACCGAACCGGCGGTCGCCAGCCGGAGCAGATCGCCCGGCATCAGAAGTAACCCTCGCGCTTGCGGTCCTCCATGGCGGCCTCGGACAGCCGGTCGTCGGCCCGGGTGGCCCCGCGCTCGGTGAGCCTGCTCGCGCCGACCTCGTCGATCACCTCGTCCAGCGTGGTCGCCAGGGACTCGACCGCGCCGGTGCACGACCCGTCGCCGACCGTGCGGTAGCGGATCGTCTTGCGTACCACGGTCTCGCTGGCGCGTGGACCACCCCACGGGCCCTCGGTCAGCCACATGCCGTCGCGGGAGTACACGTCGCGCTCGTGCGCATAGTAGATCGACGGCAGCTCGATGCCCTCGCGCCGGATGTAGCGCCACACGTCCAGCTCGGTCCAGTTGGACAGCGGGAACACCCGCACGTGCTCGCCGGGGCGGTGCCGGCCGTTGTACAGGTTCCACAGCTCCGGCCGCTGCCGGCGCGGCTCCCACTGGCCGAACGCGTTGCGCAGGCTGAAGATCCGCTCCTTGGCCCGCGCGCGCTCCTCGTCGCGCCGGCCGCCGCCGAACACCGCGTCGAACCGGTTGGCGGTGATGGTGTCCAGCAGCGGCACGGTCTGCAGCGGGTTGCGGGTGCCGTCCGGGCGGTCGGCCAGCCGGCCGTCGTCGATCCAGTCCTGCACGTGCGCGACCACCAGCCGCAGCCCGTGGGCGGCGACCACGCGGTCGCGGAACTCGATCACCTCGTCGAAGTTGTGCCCGGTGTCCACATGCAACAGTGGGAACGGTACCGGCGCCGGCCAGAACGCCTTCACCGCGAGGTGCAGCAGCAGGGTCGAGTCCTTGCCGCCGGAGAACAGGATCACCGGCCGGTCGAACTCCCCGGCGACCTCGCGCATGATGTGCAGCGCCTCGGACTCCAGGCGCCCCAGGGCATCCAGGGTTCCCGGCGGCGCCTTGTCGACTGTCGCGGTCATCCGTGCAACCCACATTCGGTCTTGGCCTGGCCGGCCCAGCGGCCGCTGCGGGCATCGCTGCCCGGTAACGGTTTCGCGGTGCACGGCGCGCAGCCGATCGACAGGTAACCCGCACCGACCAACGGGTTCTCCAGGATCCCGTTGGCCTGGATGTAGGCCGAGAACTCCTCGTCCGACCACGGCGCGATCGGGTTGACCTTCACCAGCCCGTTGCGCTCGTCCCACTGCACGACCGGCGTGTTCGCCCTGGTCGGCGCGTCGACCCGGCGGACGCCGGTGACCCACGCGTCGTAGTTGGTCAGCGTCGCGCGCAGCGGCACGACCTTGCGCAGGAAACAGCACTTGCTCGGGTCGGTCTGGTTCAGCAGGCCGAACTCGGCCTCCTGGTCGGCGACCGACTGCTCGGCCGCGGCGTTCACGATCCGGATGTCCGGGTAGGTCAGCGCGACCGCGTCCCGGGTGCCGATGGTCTCGGCGAAGTGGTAGCCGGTCTCCAGGAACAGCACGTCGATCCCGGGCCGGGCGCGCACCGCGAGGTCGATCAGCACCGCGTCCTGCATGTTCGACGCGACGATCCAGTTCGCGCCGAACTCCTCGGCGGTCCAGGCGAGTGCCTCGGCCGCGGTGGCGTCGGCCAGGTCCACGGCCGCGCGCTCGGCGACCGCGCGCAGTTCCTCGCTGGTTCTGGTGGTGGTTCTCATGTGGTGCTCGCCTCCACGGGCTCCGTGCCGAGTTTCAGGCCGACGAACTTCACGGTGAACACCCGGCGGCAGCCGGTGCACAGCCAGGCGGCGTGCGGCTCCTCCTCCGGCCGCAGGTCCTCGTCGCCGCAGTAGGGGCAGTAGAACGGGGTCGCGCGCTCGGTCATGTCAGGTCCGCCTCGTCGGCCCGGCCCGCCCACTGGGCGAACCGCTCGTCTGGCTCGCGGCCGGCGACGAAGTTGCGCACCACCCGCTCGACGTAGCCGGACAGGTCCGCGCTGGTGACCTTGTGGCCGCGCACCTTGCGGCCGAACCCCGCGTCCAGGCCGAGCCCGCCGCCAAGGTGCACCTGGAAACCCTCGACCTGCTCGCCGTCGGCGTTGGTGACGATCTGGCCCTTGAGCCCGATGTCGGCGGTCTGGATGCGCGCGCACGAGTTGGGGCAGCCGTTGATGTGCACGGTGACCGGCGCGGTCACCTCGCCGGTGATGTCGGCGAGCCGCTCCTCCAGCTCGGTGACCAGCTCCACCGCCTTGGCCTTGGTCTCGACGATCGCGAGCTTGCAGAACTCGATGCCGGTGCAGGCCATCACCCCGCGCCGCCACGGCGAGGGGTCGGTCCGCAGGCCGAGCCGCGCCAACTCGGTGCTCAGCCCGCCGATCTCGGCCGCCGGCACGTCCAGCACGACCAGCTTCTGCTGCGGGGTGAACCGGACACGGTTCGAGCCGACCCGCTCGGCCGCCTTGGCCACCGCGACCAGCGTCGACCCGGAGACCCGGCCGGCGATCGGCGCGGCGCCGACGTAGTAGCGGCCGTCGCGCTGCTGGTGCACGCCGACGTGGTCGATCGGCTGCTCGGGCACCTCGGGCGCCGGGCCGTCGACGAGCGTGCGCTTGAGGTACTCGGTCTCCAACACCTCGCGGAACCGCGCCGCGCCCCAGTCCTTCACCAGGAACTTCAGCCGGGCGCGGCTGCGCAGCCTGCGGTAGCCGTAATCGCGGAAGACGCTGATCACGCCCGCCCACACGTCGGCGACCTCGTCGCGCGGCACCCAGGCGCCGAGACGCTGGCCGATCATCGGGTTGGTGGACAGCCCGCCGCCGACCCAGACGTCGAAACCCGGCCCGTGCTCGGGGTGGTGCACGCCGACGAACGCGACGTCATGCACCTCGTGGGCCACGTCCGGCTGGCCGGAGACCGCGGTCTTGAACTTGCGCGGCAGGTTCGAGAACGACGGGTCACCGATGTAGCGGCGCTTGATCTCGTCGATGGCCGGGGTGGCGTCGAGGACCTCGTCCCTGGCGATGCCGGCGACCGGTGAGCCAAGGATCACCCTCGGGCTGTCGCCGCAGGCCTCCATGGTGGTCAGGTCGACGGCCTCGAGCTTGGCCCACACCGCGGGCATGTCCTCGACGCGGATCCAGTGGTACTGGATGTTCTGCCGGTCGGTGATGTCGGCGGTGTCGCGGGCGTAGGTCTGGGACACCTCGCCGAGCACCGCGAGCTGTTCGGTGGTGACCGCGCCGCCGTCGATGCGCACCCGCAGCATGAAGTACTCGTCGTCGAGGTCCTCCGGCTCGAGCGTGGCGGTGCGGCCGCCGTCGATGCCGGGCTTGCGCTGGGTGTACAGGCCGTACCACCGGAAGCGGCCGCGCAGGTCGGCCGGGTCGATGCCGGCGAACCCGGTGTGCGCGTAGATGTTCTCGATCCGCTCCCGCACGTTGAGCGGGTTGTCGTCCTTCTTGCTGCGCTCGTTGGGGTTGAGGGGCTCGCGGTAGCCAAGCGCCCACTGCCCCTCGCCGCGCCGGGGGCGTTTGGCCGGGGCTTTGCGCGGTGTGGTGGGAGATGACACCCGTCCGTCCTCCGATGATTCTTGGCGGTCGGGCACTCCGGCGAAACCCGTGAAAGCGCGGGAGTCAGTCTCGGCGCACCCGGCGCCGGCTGAGACGACAAATGGCGACGCGGGCTATCCGACGCGTCGGCACATCGCGCTGGAGACACGAACGAAGTCCACGTGGCGCCTGGCCACAAGGAGAACTTCGGTCGCTGCTGACATGTCAGTCAGCGTGCCACGAGTCCACCTGTTGGTCCACAGGCATCCGCATCGTGAGAAATAGTGACCGACGTCACTCGCAGCTCGTCGAGGTTGACCAGGCCGTCCTGGATGGCCCTGGCGACCAGCGCGGCCTTCGTGGACGCCGGGCGGCCCGCGTTGGCGTACCGGATGCGGACCCGGTCGATCTCCTTGGACTCGCAGGCGAACCAGCTCGACCAGCCAGGGCTCGGTGCCGTCGACCATCCGGGTGCCGACCTCGAACAGGGTGGCGGCCGCGGTGTCGTGCAGGACCGCGAGATGTTCGCGCTCGTCGGCCCGGCGGGCGACCGCGATCGCGGCCGAGCGCCGGGCCCGTTCACTGGCGGCGAGCGCGTCGTCCGCACGCGCGGCGGCGGCGTGCAGGTAGTACCAGAGCAGCCGGGCGCGGCCGCACCGAACAGCCACAGTCCCAGCGGCGCCGAACTGGCCAGAATGTCCGGTGCGGCAAGGAAGTTACCGCCAAGATGCGCCGCGACGAGGACCCGACGACGTACCGGCGGCTCAGCAGGCGTAACTGGACAGCGGTCGCGCCGCCCGATGTCTCCATGCCGGCGCCAACTTCCCCGTCTGGGCAAGGAGTTTGGAGTCCGTGCGAACGCCCCCGAGTACGCGGCCCCACTTGCTACTCTGCGGTACGTGTCGTAGCGAACACGTTCGGGTACGAGTGGGGGAGTGAACATCATGGCAGCAGGATTCGCTGTACAGCCCGACAAACTCACGGAGTTCCAGACCAAGGTGGCGGAGATCGCGGACAACTACGCGACGATCGTCAGCCAACTGAACGAGGTGCAGCTGAGGGAAAACCAGGACCTACTCGGCTTGCCGAAGGAACTGGGCGCAGTCGGTCCCCCCGTTGATTTCACGAACGCGAGCGGGGCGATGCTCGGCAATCTCGCCACGGCGTTCGAGTCTCTGCACAGACTGCACGTGGCAGTCGGCGCGCAGTTCACCCACATGAAAACGGCCTTCGGCGAGACGCGCGACCTTTATTTACAGGTAGACGGCGAGCGAGCCGGCGTGTTCGACGACCTGCTCGACGACCGTACTCCGGACGGGCGATGACGTGGCGCCGCCGGACAGGAGCGATACGCCAAGAGACAGTGCATTTCTCGACAAAGCGAAGATCAGCGAGGATTCGAGGCTGCGCGGCAATGCCGAGCGTCTCACGTCCTGGGTCGAGTGGTTGTTGCACCCGGAGGAGCACGGGTACGACAGGACGGTTTTCCACCCGGGCGGCCGGAAGCAGGAGGAACCGGGCCCGGTCGCCCAGATCAACGACCAGCCCGGCACTTTACCGCCGGACGCTCAGTTACCGTTCGAGTCGGTGATCGCCGGGTACCAGCCCTGGCAGTTCCTGCATGGTATGGCCGCGGTCGCCAACCCACAGGTCGAGAGAGCAGGCAGTCCGCTGGCCCTTGCCGCCACGGTGCTGGACAACATCTGGTGGATCGGCGACAGCGGAATCCAGATGTTGGTCGACTTGTTTCCCACCATCGGTTGGACCGGTGAGGCGGCGGACGCCGCGTTCATGTTTCTTCTCCGGCTGAAGGCGGTCGCGGACCAGGTCAACAAACTGGTCAAGGAACTGCACGCGGTCGTTCCCAAGTACGCCGTGATCGTCAAGGGTGTTCGAGACAGTCTTGACGAGGCCGCGGCGGGTCTGGTGAAGGCGTTTGAGGACAAGTTCAGCTCGAAACCGGAGAGTGAGTTCTCGATCGACTTCGACGCGGCCATACTCGCCGGCATCGCGACGGCCGCGGTCACGTTCGGGACGGCCGGCGGATTGGTCCTCACCGCGGCAGCGGCTTCGGTCTGGTCGGGGCTCTTCACCGACGCCGCCGGTGATTTGCTGGAAATGAGAAAGGATTCCGTCGGTGGCTACTGGTGGCGGGATCTGGTGGAGTCGTACATGCACCAGCAGGCGCAGATCCTCACCGCTGGGACAGACGAGATCGCCCAGTTGGATCGGGCGATCACCGGTCTGCTGCAACGTTTCCGCGATGATCGGGAAATCAGGTCGTTCCTGGAGGTCTACGGATGATCGCGCGAATGATCACGCTCGTCGTCGTGGTCGCCGCGGTGGGTCTTGCCGGATGCACGTCTCCGTCGAACGATCCGGGTGACCCGCCCACATCGTCCAGTTCGCCACGCCCACCGGAACCGCAACGGCCTCAGGATCGGGACCGTGAGGCGGTCATGGAGGCGTTGCGCCGGGTCGATCTGTGTGCGGTGCTTGAGGCGGCGATGTCCGCGACACCGGCCTTCCCCGCGGCGGAGCCAGGCGCGTCGGAACCGTTGATGTGCACGTTGTATGGGACGCCAGACCTGCTCACCGCGAAGATTCTCATCTTCGGCCACCTGGAACGGGTGAACCTGCCGATTCGAGCCATCGGCGGCGCGAAGGCCTACGTTCGCGAAGACCACGACAGCTGCACGGTGTACCTGCCGGTCAGTTTTGGCTGGGCGATCCAGTTCTCCCAGTCGACGCCCTGCCGAACTGTCACCGAGTTGGTGGCCGCCGCCGTCGCGGTGCTCAACGACCAGCGAGCGGCACGGGTTGACCCGCGGTGGGACGGGTGCGCCGCCCTCGCCGAGGTGCTCGAACCCGATCCGGACCAGTCCAAGCTGGTGGGCGGGGAGTTGGCCGACTGCATGTACCTGGCCGAGGAAAAGAAGCAGCGGGCGACCCTCTCGTTCTCCAGCTCCCTGCCTCCCCCAGGAGAACCCCGGGTCGTCACCGTCGCGGGCACCGAAATAGCGGTCTACGAGGACGACGACGGCTGCGATGCCTACTGGCGTCAGCGGCCATTTCCCTCGCGCTTCGCGCAGACGCCGGACTACCCGGTGCGAGTGTTCTCGATGAGCTGTGACTACTCGACCGAGCTTGCCGAGTCAGTCATCGGCGTTCTCGCGCAGCCGCCACCGTCTGGTGGGACACCGCAGCACCCGCTGCTGTACGCCCCGGACGAACCGGACAGTCCATACCCTGGCGACTGTGCCTACCTCGGGAGCGAGTCCAACGCGGGAGACTGCGCGCCCTACCGCGAGGTTCCCGTCCCTGAGGACCTGGCGAATGCCTACAATGCCCAGGTCATGTGCGCCGCGTCTGCCGACATCGTGCGCAAGCACTTCGGCGAACGTCTGCGGCCGGTAGCAGTGTCGGACGCTGACCGCGACTGTCATTTCGTCGAGCCCGAGCGCACGATCGTGGTCACGTTCAGCGCGCGCGGTGGTCTGGTTGGTGGCGACCCCGGCGACCGGGAGGTCACCGTCGCCGACCACCCCGGCCTCCTCGCGACCAGTGAGCCCAACTCCCTTGCCTACACGGTGTCGACTTCGGACACCGTCGACGGCGATGGCGCGGTGGAACTCACCGTCAGCACCGGGCCGTTGATCGAGTCCGGCACTCCACTGCCGCCAGGCACCGACAAGAAGGCCGAGGCCGCACTCGCCGACGTGCTCACGACCTACTTCCCCTGAATCAACGACCCGGGTCGCGGACCGCGCCCTGCGAAGCGTCGGTGGCCAGCCGCGCGTACGCGCGCAGCGCGGCGGTCACCGGCCGCTGTCGGTCCCTTGGCTGCCACGGCCGCTCACTGGACTCCATCTTCGCCCGCCGGTCGGCAAGTACCTCCGGCGCGACCAACAGCTCGAGCCGCCGCTCGTGTACGTCGATCAGGATGCGGTCGCCGTTCTCCACCAACCCGATCGTGCCGCCGCCCGCCGCCTCCGGCGAGATGTGGCCGATCGACAACCCCGACGTGCCACCGGAGAACCGGCCGTCGGTGATCAGTGCGCACTTCTGGCCGAGGCCCGCTCCCTTCAGGAACGCCGTCGGGTGCAGCATCTCCTGCATGCCGGGGCCGCCAGCCGGACCCTCGTAGCGCACCACGAGCACCTCGCCCGGCTGGATCTCCTTGCCCAGGATCGCCGACACCGCCTGCTCCTGGCTCTCCACCACCCTGGCCGGTCCCTCGAAGTGGAACAGCTCCTCCTCGATCCCCGCCGCCTTGATCACCGAGCCGTTCTCGGCCAGGTTGCCGTGCAGCACGGCCAACCCGCCCTCCGCGGTGTAGGCGTGCCGCGCGTCCCGAATGCAGCCGTCCGTCGCGTCGGTGTCCAACGTGGACCAACGGTTGGCCGTGGAGAACGCCTTCGTGGTCCGCACCCCGCCCGGCGCGGCGTGGAACAGCTCCACCGCCTCCGGTGCCGGCGACTCGGCGCGGATGTCCCATGTGGACAGCCAGCTCGCCAGCGACGGGCTGTGGATGCTGCCGACCTCCTCGTTCAGCAACCCCGCGCGCCACAGTTCACCGAGCAGCGCCGGGATGCCACCGGCCCGGTGCACGTCCTCCATGTGGTAGTTCGAGTTGGGGGAGACCTTCGACAGGCACGGCACCCGCCTGCTGATCGCGTCGATCTCGGCCAGGTCGAAGTCCACCTCGCCCTCGCGGGCCGCGGCCAGGATGTGTAGCACGGTGTTCGTCGACCCGCCCATCGCCATGTCCAGCGCCATCGCGTTGACGAACGCGTCCCTGGTGGCGATCGAGCGGGGCAGCACCGAGGCGTCGTCCTCGGCGTACCAGCGGCGCGCCAGCTCCATCACCGTGGTGCCGGCCCTGGCGAACAGGTCCCGCCGGAACTCGTGGGTCGCCAGCGTGGAGCCGTTGCCCGGCAGCGCCAGGCCCAGCGCCTCGGTCAGGCAGTTCATCGAGTTCGCGGTGAACATGCCCGAACACGAGCCGCAGGTCGGGCAGGCAGACTGCTCCACCGCCGACAGCCCGAGCTCGTCGACCTTGTCGTTGGCGGACGCGGCGATCGCGGTGATCAGGTCCGACGACGGGTGCGTCACGCCGTCGACCACCACCGCCTTGCCGGCCTCCATCGGCCCGCCGGAGACGAACACCGTCGGGATGTTGAGCCGCATCGCGGCGTTGAGCATCCCCGGGGTGATCTTGTCGCAGTTGGAGATGCACACCAGCGCGTCCGCGGCGTGCCCGTTGACCATGTACTCGACGCTGTCGGCGATGATCTCCCGCGAGGGCAGCGAGTACAGCATCCCGCCGTGGCCCATCGCGATCCCGTCGTCGACCGCGATGGTGTGGAACTCCCGTGCCGTGCCGCCGGCCGCCTTCACCGCGTCGGCCACGATGTCGCCGAGGTCACGCAGGTGTACGTGCCCGGGCACGAACTGGGTGTAGGAGTTGGCGATCGCCACGATCGGCTTGCCGAAGTCGCCGTCGGTCATGCCGGTGGCCCGCCACAGCGCCCTGGCGCCTGCGGCGTTGCGGCCGTGGGTGGTGATGCGGGAACGGAGCTCTGGCACGGCTCCTCCAAGTCAGGTCTCGTCTGCGGGGGCGGCCTTCTCGGCCGGTGGCTCAGCGGCGGGCTCGGGCTCGGCCGCGGGTTCTGGTGCGGTCGCCGCGCTGGGGTCGTCCAGCCGGCCGCCGCTGATCAGGGAGATCACGGGCAGGTGCCGGGTCCGTACGGTCGGCAGCGTCTGCTCCTTCCCGCTCACCAGCACCGCGCGCACCCAGGACCGCTCGGACACCCGCAGCGCGCGGATGTCCGACCAGGCCAGCTCGTGGCGGGCGAAGACGGTGCGCGCGACCAGGCCGTCGGCCGTGGCCGTCGTGCGCAGCCGCAGCACGACGACGATGGCGGCGACGGGCACCAGGTACACCAGCGCGAGCCACGGCGCGGCGGCCGCGAACGGGGTCGCGGTCACGATGAACAGCAGCGCGCCGAGCACCGCGGTCGCCGGTGTACGAAACACGAGGCGGGACGGTGTCTGCGGCTCTGTGGTGGTCACGTGCCCCATCTTGCCACTGCCCATCAGGTGGGAACACATTCCCACAGGGTTGACGGGCTACTGCGAAAGCACTAACGTTCCCGGCGTGCCCCAGCAGACCAGTCTCGTACTTCCCACGCGCGTTCGACGCTGAGGAAGCCAGGCTGCGTCGAACGCGCGACCCTCGTACGACCTGATCGGTCGGCGGGGGTTTTTTCATGCGTGAGAGTCTGAACCAGCGAGTCTGCGACAACACCGACACACCAGAGGCAGAAGCCGATGACCAGTGCGACACAGCGGCCCACTCCGGTCGCCGCGACCCCGGGGCCGGTGCGGTCCCCAGGTGCCAGACCAAAGCCAGCGCCGCCGACGGGCACGCCCGTCCGGGTAACCGGCGCCCAGTCGCTCGTCCGGTCGCTCGAGGCGGTAGGCGTCGAGGTCGTCTTCGGTATCCCGGGCGGCACCATCCTGCCCGCCTACGACCCACTGCTCGACTCCACCAAGGTCCGCCACGTCCTGGTCCGCCACGAGCAGGGCGCCGGCCACGCGGCCACCGGCTACGCGCAGGCCACCGGCAAGGTCGGCGTCTGCATGGCGACCTCCGGCCCCGGCGCGACCAACCTGGTCACGCCGCTGGCCGACGCCAACATGGACTCGGTGCCGGTGGTCGCGATCACCGGTCAGCAGACCCGCGCGCTGATCGGCACCGACGCCTTCCAGGAAGCCGACATCTGCGGCATCACGCTGCCGATCACCAAGCACAACTTCCTGGTCACCGATGCCGTCGACATCCCGAGGACGATCGCCGAGGCCTTCCACCTCGCGGCCACCGGCCGGCCGGGCCCGGTGCTCGTGGACATCCCGAAGGACGTGCTGCAGGAGGCCACCTCGTTCTCCTGGCCGCCGGAGCTGCGCCTGCCCGGCTACAAGCCGACCACCCGGCCACACGGCAAGCAGGTCCGCGAGGCGGCCAAGCTGATCGTGAACGCCCGCCGGCCGGTGCTCTACGTCGGCGGCGGCGTGCTCAAGGCGGCGGCCTCCGACGAGCTGCGGGTGCTGGCGGAGCTGACCGGCATCCCCGTGGTCACCACGCTGATGGCCCGCGGCGCGTTCCCCGACTCCCACCCCCAGCACTGCGGCATGCCGGGCATGCACGGCTCGGTGGCCGCGGTCGCCGCGATGCAGAAGTCCGACCTGCTGATCGCGCTGGGTGCCCGGTTCGACGACCGGGTGACCGGCCAGCTGTCCTCCTTCGCCCAGGACGCGCAGGTGGTGCACGCCGACATCGACCCGGCCGAGATCTCCAAGAACCGGCGCGCGGACGTGCCGATCGTCGGTGACTGCAAGGAGATCATCAACGAGCTGATCGCCGCGGTGCGCGCCGAGTACACCGCCGGCAACCAGCAGACCGAACTGGCGCCGTGGTGGTCCCAGCTCGACGACCTGCGCGAACGGTTCCCGCTCGGCTACGAGTGGCCGGGCGACGGCGCGCTGTCCCCGCAGTACGTGATCGAGCGGATCGGCAAGATCGCCGGCCCGGACGCGATCTACACCGCGGGCGTCGGCCAGCACCAGATGTGGGCCGCCCAGTTCGTCTCCTACGAGAAGCCGGCAACCTGGATCAACTCCGGCGGCCTCGGCACGATGGGCTTCGCGGTGCCCGCCGCGATGGGCGCCAAGTTCGGCCACCCGGACAAGGTGGTGTGGGCGATCGACGGCGACGGCTGCTTCCAGATGACCAACCAGGAGCTGGCCACCTGTGCGATCGAGGGCGCGCCGATCAAGGTCGCGGTGATCAACAACGGCAACCTCGGCATGGTCCGGCAGTGGCAGAACCTCTTCTACTCCGAGCGCTACTCACAGACCGATCTTGGCACCCACAAGCATCGGATCCCGGACTTCACCCTGCTCGCGGAGGCGCTCGGCTGCGCGGGGCTACGCTGTGAGTCCAAAGAGGACGTCGACCGGGTGATCAACCGGGCGATGGAGATCAACGACCGACCGGTCGTGATCGACTTCGTGGTCGGCAAGGACGCGCAGGTGTGGCCCATGGTCGCGGCCGGCACCGGCAACGACGAGATCATGGCCGCGCACGGCATCCGGCCACTGTTCGACGAGGACTGAAACAGATGAGCACCCACACCCTCTCGGTTCTTGTCGAGGACAAGCCCGGTGTCCTGGCCAGGGTCGCCGGCCTGTTCTCCCGCAGGGGCTTCAACATCGAGTCCCTCGCCGTCGGCCCGACCGAACATGCCGACGTGTCCAGGATGACGATCGTGGTCGCGGTCGACGAGCTACCGCTCGAACAGGTGACCAAGCAGCTCAACAAGCTCGTGAACGTCATCAAGATCGTGGAGTTGGACCCGGGGGTCTCGGTCCAGCGGGAACTGCTGCTGGTGAAGGTCCGGGCCGACGCGACCGTGCGGACCCAGGTACTGGAGACCGTGCAGTTGTTCCGCGCCAAGGTGGTCGACGTGTCGCCGGAGGCGGTGACCGTGGAGGCCACCGGCACCGTGGACAAGCTGGAGGCGTTGCTGCGGATGCTGGAGCCCTACGGCGTGCGCGAGAGCGTGCAGTCCGGCATGGTCGCCATCGGCCGCGGCCCACGCTCCATCACCGCGACGGGCGTGCGGTAGCCGGACCGCCCCCCGGTTTTGAGAGTCTTAGTTCACAGGGAAGGAAGTTATGGCAGTCGAGATCTTCTATGACGACGATGCGGACCTCTCGATCATCCAGGGCCGCAAAGTCGCGGTGATCGGCTACGGCAGCCAGGGGCACGCGCACGCGCTCTCGCTGCGCGACTCCGGTGTGGACGTTCGGATCGGACTGCTCGAGACGTCGAAGTCGCGTGCCAAGGCCGAGGAGGAGGGGCTGACCGTCGGCACGCCGGCTGAGGTCTCCGCCTGGGCCGACGTGATCATGGTGTTGGCGCCGGACACGACGCAGCGCAAGATCTACGCCGAGGACATCGCGCCGAACCTCAACGACGGCGACGCGCTGTTCTTCGGGCACGGCTTCAACATCCGTTACGGCCTGATCACCCCACCGTCCAATGTGGACGTAGCGATGGTCGCACCGAAGGGCCCCGGCCACCTGGTACGCCGCCAGTTCGTCGACGGCAAGGGCGTGCCCTGCCTGATCGCGGTGGAGCAGGACCCGACCGGCGGCGGGCAGGCGCTCGCGCTGTCCTACGCCAAGGGCATCGGCGGCTCCCGGGCCGGCGTGATCAAGACGACCTTCAAGGAGGAGACCGAGACCGATCTCTTCGGCGAGCAGGTCGTGCTCTGTGGCGGCACCACCGCGTTGGTACAGGCGGGCTTCGAGACGCTGGTGAACGCCGGCTACACGCCCGAGGTCGCCTACTTCGAGTGCCTGCACGAGCTGAAGCTGATCGTCGACCTGATGTACGAGGGCGGCATCGCGCGGATGCGCTACTCGATCTCCGACACCGCGGAGTACGGCGATGTCACCCGCGGTCCCCGGGTGATCACCGACTCGGTGCGCGCGGAGATGGGCAAGATTCTCGCGGAGATCCAGAACGGCGACTTCGCCAAGGAATGGATCGCCGAGGACGACGCCGACCGGCCGAACTTCGGCAAGCTGGTGGCAGCCGGCGAACAGCACCCGATCGAGGAGGTCGGCCGCAAGCTGCGCGGCCTGATGTCCTGGGTCGACCGGCCGATCACCGAGACGGCCTGAGCCGACACTCCCCGGCGTCGGCACGTCGTTTCGCACCGACTCGACGCCGGGGAGTAGGTTTGTCGCTGTGAGTGATGAGGGGACTCGGGCCAGCGCGCCCATCTACGACGACAAGGCCCACGTCCGCGGCAAGCTGGACCTGACCAACGCGGAATGGCAGCGGGCCGCCGAGCCGGACGCCGACCCCGACGGCGAGTACGTCGAGATCGCGTTCGTGCCGCACAGCGACGGCAAGACCTATATCGCCATGCGTAACTCGAAACACACCGGTCCGGAGGACACCGTGCTGGTGTTCACCGAATCCGAGTGGGACGCCTTCGTGGAAGGCGCCAAGGCGGGCGAGTTCGACGAGCCCTGGTAATTCCCGGGCCCATTGTCGGTTCGCTCACCACATGGTTGAACGGTTCAGCTGACCTCCTAGACTCGGCGCCGGTGCGACGTTACAGCGCTGTAACCGCGCCTCCAACAACCGGCAATCCCATGGAGTTCGCGCCGTGACCCAGTCAACCCGCCCCGTTGTTCTGATCGCCGAGAAGCTCGCCCCGTCGACGGTGTCCGTGTTCGGTGACGAGGCCGAGGTACGCCACGTCGACGGCACCGACCGCGGCGCTCTGCTGTCCGCCGTCGCGGACGCGGACGCACTGTTGGTGCGCTCGGCCACGAAGGTCGACGCCGAGGTGTTCGCCGCGACCAACCGACTCAAGGTCGTCGCGCGGGCGGGGGTCGGCCTGGACAACGTCGAGGTGCCCGCGGCCACCGCGCGCGGCGTGCTCGTGGTCAACGCGCCGACGTCCAACATCGTCTCCGCGGCCGAGCACGCGGTCGCCCTGCTGCTCTCCCTCGCGCGCCGGGTGCCCGCGGCCGACGCCAGCCTGCGCGCAGGCGAGTGGAAGCGCAGTGCCTTCTCCGGGGTGGAGATCCAGGGCAAGACCGTCGGGGTCGTCGGCCTCGGCAAGATCGGTCAGCTCTTCGCCCAGCGCCTCGCCGGGTTCGGCACCGAGCTGATCGCCTATGACCCGTACGTGTCCGCCGCCCGCGCCGCGCAGCTCGGTATCGAACTGGTCGAACTGGACGAACTGCTCACCCGGGCCGACATCATCTCCATTCACCTGCCGAAAACCCCGGAGACCAAGGGTCTGATCGGCGCCGAGCAACTCGCCAGGGTCAAGGAGGGTGTGCTGATCGTCAACGCCGCCCGCGGTGGCCTGATCGACGAGGACGCGTTGGCCGACGCGTTGCGTGCCGGCCGGGTCGGCGGTGCCGGTGTGGACGTGTTCGTCACCGAGCCGACCACCTCCAGCCCGCTGTTCGAACTGCCCAACGTGGTCGTCACCCCGCACCTCGGCGCGTCGACCGCCGAGGCGCAGGACCGCGCCGGCACCGACGTCGCCCGGTCGGTGCTCGCCGCGCTGCGCGGCGACTTCGTGCCCGACGCGGTGAACGTGGCCGGCGGCTCGGTCGGCGAGGAGGTGCGGCCTTACCTGCCGCTCACCCAGAAACTCGGCGCCGTGCTCTCCGCGCTCAGCTCGACGCCGCCGACCTCGATCAATGTCGAGGTTCGCGGCGAACTGTCCACTGAGGACGTTCAGGTGCTGCCGCTCGCCGCGATGCGCGGGGTGTTCACCGGCGTGGTCGCCGATCCGGTCACGTTCGTCAACGCGCCAAGGCTGGCCGAGGAGCTCGGCGTGGAGGTGACGCTGCAGAAGGAGTCGGAGAGCGCCAACTACCGCAGCCTGGTCACCCTGCGCGCCGGCTACCCGGACGGCACGATCCTGAGCGTCTCCGGCACGCTGACCGGTCTCAACCAGATCGAGAAGATCGTCGAGGTGAACCAGCGCGGTTTCGACCTGCGGGCCGAGGGCGTGCTGCTGTTGCTCGAGTACTCCGACCGTCCCGGTGTCATGGGCTCCGTCGGCACCCTGCTCGGTGGCGCCGGGATCAACGTCGAGGCGGCCCAGATCAGCCAGCTGACCGACGGCGAGGACGCGGTGATGTTGCTGCGCATCGACCGGCCGGTCGACCAGTCGGTGCTCGAGTCGATCGGCACCGGGGTGCGCGCGACGTTCATCCGAGCGGTCGACTTCGGCTGACGACACCACCTAGTCGGGTGGCCAGCAACCGTGTTCGGCCACTATCCCGGTAACCTTCGCCTGAACTACTGAGCCCGTTATTCCCGGAGGTGTGCATGCGGCTCGCGGTGATCCCCGGTGACGGGATCGGGCCTGAAGTGATCGCCGAGGCGCTCAAGGTGCTCAATGAGGTGGTACCGGACGTCGAGATCACGAAATACGACCTCGGCGCCACCCGGTGGCATTCGACCGGGGAGCTGCTGCCCGAGTCGGTGCTCGGAGAACTGCGCCATCACGACGCGATTCTGCTCGGCGCGGTCGGTGACCCGTCGGTGCCGAGCGGCATTCTCGAGCGCGGTCTGCTGCTGCGGCTGCGGTTCGAGCTCGACCACCACGTCAACCTGCGCCCGGCAAGGCTTTACCCGGGGGTGGCCAGCCCGCTGGCCAACCCCGGTGAGATCGACA
The DNA here is from genome assembly GCF_054779715.1 of Actinophytocola sediminis. NCBI lineage: Bacteria > Bacillati > Actinomycetota > Actinomycetes > Pseudonocardiales > Pseudonocardiaceae > Actinophytocola > Actinophytocola sediminis. The sequence continues at coordinate 165,656 of NZ_BAAGXS010000011.1, forward strand.
TGCTGGTGATCCGTGAGGGCACCGAGGGCCTGTACGCGGGCAACGGTGGCCTGCTGCGCAAGGACACCCCGCACGAGATCGCCACGGAGGTCAGCGTCAACACCTCCTACGGCGTGGAGCGCGTCGTGCGGGACGCGTTCGCGCGGGCGGTGACCCGCTCGCGCAAGCACCTCACGTTGGTGCACAAGACCAACGTGCTCACCCACGCCGGCTCGTTGTGGTCGCGCGTGGTGGAGGAGGTGTCGTTGCAGCATCCCGATGTGACGGTGGCCTACCAGCACATCGACGCGGCGACCATCCACATGGTGACCGACCCCGGCCGCTTCGACGTGATCGTCACCGACAACCTGTTCGGCGACATCCTCACCGACCTGGTGGCCGCGGTGACCGGCGGCATCGGGCTGGCGGCGAGCGGCAACATCGACATCACCCGGCGTAACCCGTCGATGTTCGAGCCGGTGCACGGCAGTGCGCCGGACATCGCGGGGCAGGGTGTCGCGGACCCGACGGCCGCGGTGCTGTCGGTCGCGTTGCTGCTCGACCATCTCGGCGAGCACGAGGCGGCACGGCGGATCGAGGCGTCGGTGGCGTTCGATCTGGCCACAAGGGACCATCCGTCGCCGGGCAGCACCTTCGCCATCGGTGACCGGCTGGCGGCCCTGGTGTCGTCCAACAATCCCACTACCGGCGTCGAGATCTGAACCAGGACGCCGACTTACCGCGGGCACCAGGGAGACTCTCCCCGGTGCCCGCGGTCGTTTTCGGCCAGGGTCGGTTCCCGGTATGTGGGAGCCGGTGCCCGGGGGCTGGTACCGGCGCGCGGCGGTGTGGCAGTATGCCTCCCGTGACCAATGCTGTTGTCATCATTATCGACGGGCGCGCCGGGTAGCCGAGCTACACACCCGACGCGCTGACCTCTCGCATTCCGCGGGAGGTTTTTTTGTTGCCCTGCCAAGCCATGAAGGGATCAGTCGTGACTCGCACGACCCCCGCCGAGACCCCGCTCGGCGATTCGTTCCACGTGTTCGACACGACCTTGCGGGACGGCGCGCAGCGGGAGGGCATTACCTATTCGTTGGCCGACAAGCTGGCCGTCGCGCGGTTGCTCGACGAGGTCGGCGTCGGCTTCATCGAGGGTGGCTGGCCGGGCGCGCTGCCGACCGACACCGAGTTCTTCGCCCGCGCCGCCGCCGGTGAACTGCCGCTGCGCCACGCCGCGCTGGTCGCCTTCGGCGCCACCCGCAGGCCCAACACCAGGGTCGAGGACGACCAGCAGGTCCGGGCGCTGCTGGACGCGCGGGCGCCGGTGGTCACCCTGGTCGCCAAGTCCGATGTGCGCCACATCGAGCGCGCGCTGCGCACCGATGTCACCGAGGCGTGCGCGATGGTGCGTGACACCGTCGCCTTCCTGGTCGGCGAGGGCCGGCGGGTGTTCCTGGACGCCGAGCACTTCTTCGACGGGTTCGCCCACGATCCCGACTGCGCGCTGCGGGTGCTGGCCGCCGCCATGGAGTCCGGCGCGGATCTGGTCGTGCTCTGCGACACCAACGGCGGCCAACTCCCGTTGCGGCTGGCCGACACCGTCGGCGAGGTGGTCGCGCGCACCGGCTACCGCGTCGGCATCCACTGCCAGGACGACACCGGCTGCGCGGTGGCCAACTCGGTCGCCGCGGTGCAGGCGGGGGCGACCCATGTGCAGTGCACCGCCAACGGTTACGGCGAGCGCGCCGGCAACGCGGACCTGTTCGCGGTCGTCGGCAACCTGGTCACCAAGCTCGGCATGCCGGTGATACCCACCGCGAGCGTGCCCGAGCTGTCCAGGATCTCGCGGGCCATGGCCGAGATCGCCAACCTCGCACCCGACACCCACCAGGCCTATGTCGGGTCGTCGGCCTTCGCTCACAAGGCGGGGCTGCACGCGAGCGCGATCAAGGTGGATCCGTTGTTGTACAACCACATCGATCCCGAGGTGGTCGGCAACGACATGCGGGTCCTGGTCACCGAGATGGCCGGCCGGGCCAGCCTGGAGCTCAAAGGACGTGAGCTCGGGGTCGACCTGGCCGGCCAGCCGGCGGTGCTGACCAGCGCGGTACGCAAGGTCAAGGAGCTCGAGTCCCGCGGCTGGTCGTTCGAGGCGGCGGACGCCTCGCTGGAACTGTTGCTGCGCAAGGAACTCGCCGATACCGGTGAGTCCGATGTGGACAGTGCGCCGTTCGCTCTTGAGTCCTACCGGGTGATCCTCGACCACCGCCTCGACGGCGTGATCGTCTCCGAGGCGACGGTCAAGGTGCACGTCGCCGGCACCAGGGTGATCGCCACCGCGGAGGGCAACGGGCCGGTACACGCGCTGGACGCCGCACTGCGCCAGGCGTTGGGCCCGTACCTGCCGTGGTTGGCCGAGATCGCGCTGACCGACTACAAGGTGCGCATTCTCGCCGACCAGCCGGGAACCGACGCGGTGACCAGGGTGCTGGTCGAGTCGACCGACCGGGAACACGAGTGGACCACGGTCGGCGTGCACGGCAACATCGTCGAGGCCAGCTGGCTGGCGCTGTGCGATGCGTTGGCGCACAAGGCGTTGCGCGTGCGCGCCGCGCAACCGGTCAGCCGGTGAGCAGGCGCAGCCCTTCCGCGTTCAGGATCGGGTTGATCGGCGCGAACCAGCTCGTGCCGGCGGTGGTGCAGAAGCTGGACTCACTGGCCGGCACGCCCTGGGCCTGGTCGCGGGTGACGTAGGCGACCGCCTCGGCGGAGGCGCACAGGTCGGTCCTGGTCAGCCCCTTGATCGGGCCGACCGGGTCGTCCGTGGCGACCACCGTGCCGCACGGGAAGGCGATCGGGCGGTCGACCAGGCACACCGGGTCGCCGACCGGGGTCTCCTGGGAGCCGGCGATGACGATCTGGCCGAGGCCGGTGGCGATCCACGGCACGAGTTCCCAGTCGACGGTGTTGGTGACCAGCACGATCGCGTAGGCCGGGTGCTCGGCGACCACGGTGCCGACGAGCACGATGGCCCCGGTCGAGTTGACGGCGTAGAGCTGGTCGGCCGGCAGGGTCGCGCAGGACGCCTCGGTGACCAGGTGGCCGACGCCCCGCGCGTCCACGGCGGCGAACGCGGCGGTGCACTGCCCACCGGCGCCGAACGGGTAGGCCAGGACGGTGCCGCCGCCGAGCGGTTCGGCGGCGGCCTTGGCGTAACCGGTGGCCGGCAGGCTGAGGAGCGCGGTGAGGACCAGGACGACGATGGCCAGGATTCTTCGCATGAGATTTTCTCCCCGATAAGTGGAAATGTTCGGTTCGCCTTGACACAAGCAGGTGGTGTTCGGGTTTGCCTAGCCGGCAACCGGGCGAAGCCGGGCCGGTCAGTACGCTGCCGGCGTGCGAATCGCTCGAGTTGCCTCACCCAAGGGAGTCGCGTTCGGCGCCGTCCACGGCGACGGCGAGGATCTGACCGTGGCGGAGATCGCCAACGATCCGAATACGACACCGTGGACCGATCCGACGTTCACCGGCACCACCTGGCCGCTGGCCGACGTCCGGCTGCTGACCCCGTTCCTGCCACCGAAGATCGTCTGCGTCGGCCGCAACTACGCCGAGCACGCGGCCGAGTTCGGCAATGAGGTCCCCTCGGCGCCGATCATGTTCCTCAAGCCGAACACCGCGGTCATCGGCCAGGGCGCGGAGATCAAGCTGCCGGCCGACTCGACCAGGGTCGACTTCGAGGCCGAGCTCGCGGTGGTCATCGGCGCCGGCGGCCGGGACATCCCGGCGGAGCGGGCGCTGTCCTCGGTGCTCGGCTACACGATCGCCAACGACGTCACCGCCCGCGACCAGCAACAGGCCGACGGCCAGTGGACCCGCGCCAAGGGCCATGACACGTTCTGCCCGCTCGGCCCGTGGATCGAGACCAGGTTCGACCCGGCGGACGTCGCGATCCGCACCGAGCTCGACGGCGAGCTGTGCCAGGACTCCCGCACGTCGCTGATGAACCACGACGTGGCGGAGCTGATCGAGTACATCTCGGCGGTGATGACCCTGCGCCCGCTGGACGTCATCCTCACCGGCACCCCGGCCGGGGTCGGCCCGATGACCCCCGGCCAGACGGTGTCCATCACCATCGAGGGCCTTGGCACCCTGACCAACCCGGTCGGCCGCCGCTGAAGGGACCCTTCGCCGCGGTCAGCCGGGGATCACGCAGGTGGGGGTGCCGGTGGCGACGGTGCGCCGAGGGCCGCCGGCCAGGGGGAACGAGACGATCGCGTCGCCCTTCTGGGCCGCGGTGTGGCAGACGCCGTCGACCACGGTGAAGTGGCGCGGGAAGGCGCCGCACGGGTGGTCGGCCACCGCGGTCGGGGCCGGCGTGGTCAGGTCGAACTCGGTCACCCGGTCCGGGCCGCGGTTGGACAGGTACAGCCGGTCGCCGACGACCTGCGCGTGCGCGACGTGGTTCTGGCCCGCGTACGGCTCGGCCGTCGCCGGGGTGGTCGCGATCGGGGTGAACACCCCGGTCGGCTCCTCGCGCACGGTCACCAGGGTGGCGGCCAGCTCGCCAGGGACGTAGGCCAGGGTCGTCCCCTGCCGGCGGACCAGCTGGCGCGGGCCGGTGCCGGCGGGCAGCGCGGAGACGGCCAGCGTCGACAGCGTGCCGTCCTCGGCCAGCAGGTAGCCGCGGATCTCGTCGGTGCCCAGGTCGACGGCCGACACCAGTGTGCCCCGTTCGGTGGCCACCGGGACGACCATGTGCACGTGCGCGGTGTCCTGCCGGCCGGCGACCGGGCCGCTGCCGGTGTGCTGGACCAGCGCCGTGCGGCCGGTGATCCGCCCGTCCCGGTGCAGGCTGAAGACCGCGAGGCTGCCGCTGGAGTAGTTGGCGCACAACAGGAAGCGCCCGTCCGGGGTGACCGCGAGGTGGCACGGGTCCGCGCCGCCGGACGGCACCGTCTCCAGGGCGACGAGATCGGGCAGGCCGACGGTGGTGATCGCGCCGTCCGCCGACTCGTTCGCCGCGTACAGCACCGGGGCACTGGGGTGTCTGGTCAGCCAGGACGGCGAGGTCATCGCCAGCTCGGCGACCGGGGTGAGCGTGCCGGACGGGTCCTGGCGCAGCGCGGTGATCCCGGTCCCGTTGCCGCCGCTGGCGGCGGTGTAGCTGCCGACGTAGAGCATGACTCACCCTAGCGGGGGACCGCGTCATGGTCGCAGACTCGATCGGCGGACCGTTCGCCGGGCAACGGAATCGCGCCCGTTGATCATGTGCAGAATGGCGGTATGGACGAGTTGGTCGGGGAGTGGTCGTCGAAGGCGGCCGGGCTGTACCAGAGCACGTTCGAGGACGAGTCCTTCAGCTTCCTGGCTGGCGGGGACGGGTGGTACCAGTTCAGCCGGCCGGACTACGCCGACATCGCGTACTTCGGGTGGCGCCGGGTCGACCGGCCGGACCTGATCGAGCTGACCTGGCAGGCGGCCAGGGAGATCTTCGGCGGCGTGGTGACCGAGCAGCGGCCCGACCAGGAGCCGACGCGCCTCCGGTACCGGGTCGGGGACGAGAACACGCCGTTGGCGGGGCGTAAGACGCTGCTGCGGGTGGACCGGGCGGTCGGCCTGGCGCGGGAGTTCGGTCTCGTCTCCCGCACGCCGGTGCCGATGGCGGGCGGTGACGTGAAATGACCTACCGGCCGAGCGGGTCGGCTGCCGACCAGCGCCGCATCCGCGAGTGGCACGACGCGGCCTACGACTCCGTGCGGTCGTTGGCCGAGCTGACGATGGACTACCTCGGGCGGAGCTTCGTCGTGCCCCCGGGGGTGTTCCCGCCGGCACCGGTGTCGCGACTGCTCGGCGAGGCCGTGCTCGCCGACGTGCTGGCGGGCGACCGGGTGCTCGACATGGGCACCGGCAGCGGTGTGAACGCGATCCTGGCCGCGTCCCGCGCGACCGACATCCTCGGCGTGGACATCAACCCGGCCGCGATCACGGCCGCGGTCGCCAACGCCGAGCGCAACGGGGTGGCCGACCGGATCAGCTTCCGGGAGAGCGACGTCTTCTCGGCCGTGGACGGCCGGTTCGACCTGATCGTGTTCGATCCGCCGTTCCGCTGGTTCGCGCCTCGTGACCTGCTCGAGGCGAGCATGACCGACGAGAACTACGCGGCGCTGACCCGGTTCCTCACCGAGGCGGGCGATTACCTCACGCCGACGGGTCGGATCCTGATGTTCTTCGGCACCTCGGGTGATCTCGATTACCTCTACCGAGTGGCCGACGAGAACGGTTTCACCAGAACGGTGCTGTCCAGCTACGACCTGGTCCGCGAGGACCAGACGGTGACCTATCACGCGTTCCGGTTAGGCCGTGCGCTCGGGTAAGGGCACCGGGATCGCGGGTAAGCCGTCGATGCTGGCGACGTTGTGCGGCTTGCGCGCGCAGTACGCGGCGAACTCCGCTTCGGACCTGCGGCCGAAGTGCTCGGCGTGCTGGGTGCGCTCCTCGCGGTAGTCCAGGAACGGCACCGCGAACCCACAGCTGTCGCTGACCATGGTCGCGTTGACCAGCACGATCGCCCGCACTCCCGGCCCGTCGACCGCCGCGAACCTCGGGATCAGCTCGGGCCAGCGCGGGTCGTCGCGGAAGATCGGCTCGGCCTGGCCGTGGATCCGCAGCACCTTCGGCGGCCCGGTGAACGCGCACCACATCAACGCGATCCGGCCGTTCTCCCGCAGGTGGGCGACGGTCTCGGCGTGCGAGCCACCGAAGTCGAGGTAGGCCAGGGTCAGCTCGTCGAGCACGACGAGCGTGCCGGCGCGGCCCTTGGGCGACAGGTTGACATGGCCGTCCTCGGCCAGCGGCGCGGACGCCACGAAGAAGACCGGTTGCTTCTCGATGAACGCCCGCAGCCGCGGCTCGATCCGTTCGTAGACCTTTCCCATACCGCCAACCTACCGACCTACTTCGGCCGGTAACCGGCCTTGCGGAGTGCGTCGGCCATCGCGCCGCCGCCGCCCGACGCGCCGCCCCGCTCGCGTTGGCCGCCGCCGCTACCGCCGCCCCGGCGCTGTTGCTGCTGGCCGCCGCGCTGGCCCCCGCCGCGTTGGCCGCCCCGCTGGCCGTCGCGCTGGCCGTCGCGCTGCTCCGGCTTGCCGCGACCGGTGGTGTCCTCCTCCAGCCGCAGCGTCAGCGAGATGCGCTTGCGCGGGATGTCGACCTCGAGCACCTTCGCCCGCACGATCTGGCCGGACTTGACCACCTCGTGCGGGTCCTTGACGAAGGTCCGCGACAGCTGCGACACGTGGGCCAGGCCGTCGCAGTGCACGCCGATGTCGATGAACGCGCCGAACGCGGCCACGTTGGTGACCACGCCCTCCAGCACCATGCCGACCTTGAGGTCGGCGAGCGTGTGCACCGCGTCGTTGAACGTGGCCGTCTTGAACGCCGGGCGCGGGTCGCGGCCGGGCTTGTCCAGCTCGGTGAGGATGTCGGTGACCGTCGGCAGCCCGAAGGTGTCGTCGACGAACTGCTGGGGCGACAGCGACTTCAACACCTTCGTGTTGCCGATCAGCTGGTCGAGCGCGTGGCCGGTGGAGGACACGATCCGGCGCACCACCGGGTAGGCCTCCGGGTGCACCGACGAGGCGTCCAGCGGGTCGTCGCCGCCGGGGATGCGCAGGAAGCCCGCGCACTGCTCGAACGCCTTGGGCCCGAGCTTGGACACGCTCTTGAGCGAACCCCGCGAGCGGAACGGCCCGTTGGCGTCGCGGTGGGCCACGATGTTGGCCGCCAGCGCCCCGCCGATGCCCGACACCCTGGTCAGCAGCGGCACCGACGCGGTGTTCAGGTCGACGCCGACGCCGTTCACACAGTCCTCGACCACCGCGTCGAGCGAGCGGGACAGCTTCACCTCGGAGATGTCGTGCTGGTACTGGCCGACGCCGATCGACTTGGGGTCGATCTTCACCAGCTCGGCCAGCGGGTCCTGCAGGCGCCGGGCGATCGACACCGCGCCGCGCAACGACACGTCGAGGTTGGGCAGCTCCTGGGAGGCGTAGGCCGAGGCCGAGTACACCGACGCGCCCGCCTCGGACACCATCACCTTGGTCAGCTTCAGCTCCGGCGCCTTGGCCAGCAGCTCGGCGGCGAGCTTGTCGGTCTCCCTGGACGCGGTGCCGTTGCCGATCGCGATCAGGTCGACCTGGTGCTGGGTGGCCAGGCGGTGCAGCGTGACCAACGACTCGTCCCAGCGCTTGGCCGGCGCGTGCGGGTAGATGGTGTCGGTGGCCACGACCTTGCCGGTGGCGTCGACGATGGCGACCTTGACCCCCGTGCGCAGGCCGGGGTCAAGGCCCATGGTGGCGCGGGTGCCGGCCGGGGCGGCGAGCAGCAGGTCGCGCAGGTTGGTGGCGAACACCCGGACCGCCTCGTCCTCGGCGGCCTGGCGCAGCCGGGTGCGCAGGTCGATCCCGAGGTGCACGAGGATGCGGGTGCGCCAGGCCCAGCGGACGGTGTCGCCCAGCCACTTGTCGGCCGGGCGGCCCCGGTCGTCGATGCCGAACCGGGAGGCGATGGCCACCTCGTAGGCCGACGGGCCGGGCGGCTGCTCGGCGTCCGGGTGGGGGTCGAGGGTCAGCTCGAGCATCTCCTCCTTCTCGCCGCGGAACATCGCGAGGATCCGGTGGGACGGGAGCTTGGCGAAGGGCTCGGAGAAGTCGAAGTAGTCGGCGAACTTGGTGCCGGCCTCCTGCTTGCCGTCGCGGACCTTGGCGACCAGCCTGCCCTGGTTCCACATGCGCTCGCGCAGCGTGCCGATCAGGTCGGCGTCCTCGCCGAAGCGCTCGACCAGGATCGCGCGGGCGCCGTCGAGCGCGGCCTGCACGTCGGCGACGCCCTTCTCGGCGTCGACGAACACCGCGGCCGCGGCCTGCGGGTCGGTGTCGGGGTCGCCGTGCAGGCCGTCGGCGAGGGGCTCGAGGCCCGCCTCGCGGGCGATCTGGGCCTTGGTGCGGCGCTTGGGCTTGTAGGGCAGGTAGATGTCCTCGAGGCGGGCTTTGGAGTCGGCGGCCATGATCTGGCCGGCGAGCGCGTCGTCGAGCTTGCCCTGGCTCCTGATCGACTCCAGGACGGCCGCGCGGCGCTCCTCGAGCTCACGCAGGTAGCGCAGCCGTTCTTCCAGCGTGCGGAGCTGGGCGTCGTCCAGCGCGCCGGTGACTTCCTTGCGGTACCTGGCGATGAACGGCACGGTCGAGCCGCCGTCGAGCAGGTCCACGGCCGAGCGCACCTGCCGCTCGGCGACGCCGATCTCCTCGGCGATGCGCAGGTACACGGACACGGGCGTAGTGGTGGCGGTCACGGAAGGCATTCTGCCGTTCGCCACCGACAGTTCCGGTCCGGGTGCGGCTACCCGCAAGTAGTGCCGACGGCGAGTTACTGTGGGTTATTGGGGTGGTCGGTCGAGTGGGGCTCAATTTCCGCTGAAGGTGGGTTGAGGTGCCGGTCACAGTTACTTGCAGTTAGTTACCTGGGTGCGATCATTGCAACTGTGAAACCAATCGCGCCCTCGGTCGAGTCGGTGACCGAGGACGTCGTCTGTTTCCTGGCGCTGCTGAAGAAGAGCGGCGAGGCGCACATATTGGGTGTCGCCGCCGATCTGGATCTGTCATTCTCCCAGCTGCGTGCCTTGTTCGTGCTCGCAGACTGCCAGCAGGAGCAGGAGCTGGCGATGCACGAGCTCGCCGAACGTCTCGCGTTGTCAATGGCGACCGCCGGTCGCGCCGTCCAGGCGCTGACCAGAGCCGAGATGGTCACGCGCAGGGAGGACGAGCACGACCGGCGAGTCAAGCGGGTTCGCCTGTCCGAGCAGGGCAGCGCGTTCGTGAACGGGTTGGTGCACGCGCACCGCGAGGCCGTGCGGGAGTGCGTCAGCCCGCTCGACGACCGGGAACGGGAGCGGCTGGCCGAGGCACTGGCGCCGATGCTCGCCAGAGGGTCCCAGCAGACAACCACAACCGCTCGTACACAAGGGGAGACAAGGCTTTGATGGAACCATTACCGCCGACACCCGCTGCTGGGGAGGCGGCCAACCCGGCGAACGAGAAGCTGGACCGGCGGATCCTGATGATCGGCTCGGTGGTCGTGCTCGGCGCGATCATGGCGATGCTCGACATCACCGTGGTCAACGTCGCACTCGACCGGCTGATCATCGAGTTCGACTCCACCCTCGACCAGATGCAGTGGATCGCCACGGGCTACACCCTGGCGCTCGCCACCGTGATCCCGTTGTCCGGCTGGGCCGCCGACCGGTTCGGCACCAAGCGGATCTACCTCATCGCGGTGTTCCTGTTCATGCTCGGCTCGGCCGCGGCGGGCACCGCGTGGTCGACCGAGTCGCTGATCCTGTTCCGCGTGCTGCAGGGCCTCGGCGGCGGCATGCTGATGCCGCTTGGCATGACGATCCTGACCAAGGCGGCCGGGCCGGAGCGGGTCGGCCGGGTGATGGCCGTGATCGGCGTGCCGATGCTGCTCGGCCCGATCGTCGGCCCGATCCTCGGCGGCTGGCTCGTGGACGACGTGTCGTGGCGCTGGATCTTCTTCATCAACGTGCCGATCGGCATCGTTTCGCTGGTGATGGGCGCCAGGATCCTGGAGCCGGACGAGCCGAAGCCGGCCGAGAAGCTGGACCTGCTCGGGCTGCTGCTGCTGTCTCCCGGTCTCGCGGCGCTGATCTACGGTCTCGCGCAGGTGCCGGCCAACGAGGGCTTCGGCAGCCCGGAGGTCTACCTGCCGGGAGTCGGCGGGCTGGTCCTGGTGGTGGCGTTCGTGCTGCACGCCCGGCGCACGCCGCACGCGCTGATCGACCTGAAGCTGTTCCGCGACCGGGGTTTCTCGGTGGCCACGCTGACCATGGTGTTGTTCGTGGTCGCGTTCTTCGGCGCCATGCTGCTGTTCCCGCTGTACTTCCAGCAGGTGCGGTTCGAGGGCGCGCTGAACGCGGGGCTGCTGCTGGCTCCGCAGGGCATCGCGGCGATGATCATGATGCCGCTGGCCGGCATGATCGTCGACCGGGGCGGCGCGGCCAGGATGGCGCAGCTGGGCATCGTGGTGATCGTCGGCTCGATGGTGGTGTTCACCCAGCTGGGGGCGGACACCTCCTACTGGGCGATCGGCGCGGCACTGTTCGTGCTCGGCATCGGCATGGGCATGTCGATGATGCCGATCATGTCGATCGCGCTGAAGACGTTGAAGCCCGACGATGTCGCCAGGGCGTCGACCAGCCTGAACATCATCCAGCAGGTGGCCGCGTCGATCGGCACGGCGATGCTGTCGGTGATCCTGTTCGACGAGATGAAGGGCCGGATCGCCGAGATCATGGCGCAGCTGCCGCCACCCCCGCCGGGTGCCGAGGTCCCCGAGATCACGTCCATGCAGGACGTGCCGGAGGCGATGCGCCCGCTGATCGCCCCGCCGATGGCCGACGCGTACGCGTCGACGTTCGTCTGGGCGCTGGTGCTGCTCGCGTTGTCCCTGCTGCCGGCGCTGTTCCTACCGCGCGGCAAGGGCACCCCGGCCACGGTGGCCGAGTCGGCGGCCGAGTCGACGGACCCGGTCCAGGACGAGGTCCGCGAGCCCGTCTCGGAAGGCGAACGAACCTAGCCCGAACCCGGCACCAGCTGTGATGCCCTGAATGAGGCATTGGCGACGTTCACCGTCCCGAATGAGGCATTCAGGGCAGGTGTCCCGGCGCCGGGAGTCCTGACTGGACTCCCGGCGCCGTACTCGTTCGGCGGTCAGCCGAGGTGGAGTGTCGCCACCTGGCCGCGGGCGCCGGACGCCCAGCAGGCGCCGTCGCGACCGCAGTCGACGCTGTCGAAGTTGCCATCGTCGAACTGCCGCCAGTGCCGCCCGCCGTCCAGGCTCAGGTCGCTGCCGGTCGGGCCGACCGCGATCAGCAGCGAGCCGGACAACGGGTGGTAGACGACTGCCGACCGGTAGCCGGCCGGGGAGTTCGCCGGCTCACGCCAGGTGCGTCCGCCGTCGCCGGACAGCGCCAGGTTGTCCTCGCCGCCGGTCGGGGCGGCGTAGTCACCGCCGATGGCGATGCCCTGGCGGGGGTTGCGGAACGCCACCGCGAACACGCCCGCGCTCTCCCCGCTGGCCAGCGGGGTGTCGCTCGCGGTCCAGGTGCGGCCGCGGTCGCCGGAGTGCAGCACCCGCGCGGTGGTCGAGCCGCCGGTGGCCAGCCAGGCGTCCTTGCGGCCGGTCACCGTGACGCACTGGCCGCTCGCGGAGAAGCCGTACTCACCGGTCAGCGCGTCGGGCATGCCGTCGCCGGGCAGCACCCGCCACGACCGGCCGCCGTCGGCGGTGGACAGCACGCGGAACTTGCCGTCCACCGGGTCGCCGACGGCCAGCCCGGCCTCGCGGTCGAAGAACGCGAGACAGTTGTAGAAGGCGGCCTCCTCGGCATTGCGGAAGGCCTCGGTCCAGGTCGCGCCGCCGTCGGTGGTCCGGTAGATCCGGGAGGACTCGCCGGGGCCGATCGACAGCGCGACGGCGGTGCGCGCGTCGAACGCCTCGATGTCGCGGAAGTCGAGCGTCGCGGTGTCCGGCGGCCCGACACTGGCCCACGTCCGCCCGCCGTCGACCGTGCGCAGTACGGTGCCGCGCGCGCCGCTGGCCCAGGCCACGTGCCGGTTGACCGCGGCGAGCCCACGCAGTTGCGCGTCGGTCCCGGTCGGGGTCGGCCGCCAGGACAGGCCGCCGCTCGCCCCGGCCGACCCGGCCGGCGCCACGATCATCGCGGTCAGGAACACCAGGACCACTGTCAGTGCGCGCTTCATGGATCGGCAACATAGCCGAGCAGGGTCAACCAAGGGAATGACCGCGCAAGTGGTCCTCCTGGACGACGCCGGCTGACCGGAAGTCACCCTACGGTGGCACACACTCGACATCGGGGAGGAACGAGTGAACGAGGTGGTTCGGCTCCGGCCGCCACGCAATCGGGTCGAGCGGCGCGCGGTCGGCTACTGGCTGACCAACGAGCTGGCGACGACCCTCATTCCGGCGATCGTGCTTGCGGTGCTGGCGATCATCATCACGCCGGCACGGCCGTGGCTGCTGCTGGCCATGGGCATCGTGCTGGCGATCGGGGTGCCCTACGCGGTCGTGGTGCCGTTCTGGCGGTACCGGGTGCACCGCTGGGAGGTCACCGAGGACGCGGTCTACACCAGGACCGGCTGGCTGTGGCAGGAGTGGCGGATCGCGCCGATGTCGCGGATCCAGACCGTGGACACCGCGCGCGGGCCGCTGGAGCAGCTGTTCCGGCTGGCCAGCGTCACGGTCACCACCGCGTCGGCCGCCGGGCCGCTCAAGATCCCCGGCCTGGACCACGAACTGGCCGCCGGCCTGGTCGAGCGGCTGACCGAGACCACCCAGGCCCATCGGGGGGACGCGACGTGACCGCCGAGACCGAGTCGGGCTGGCAGCGGCTGCACCCGCGCACGGTGGCGGTGTCCGCGCTGACCGTCGCCGGGGTGACCGCCGGCATCGGCGTCCCGATCGTGTTCGGCATCCTGCGCCGGGGCTCGCCAGCCGGCATCGTCCTGCTGATCGCGGCGGGCGCGGTGGTCGTGGTGACCGGGCTGGCCGCGCTGGCCGACTGGCTGCGCTGGCGGCACTCCAGCTACCGGGTCACCGAGGAGCGCGTCGAGCTGCGCTACGCGTGGGTGGTGCACACGCTGCGCTCGATTCCCCGCGACCGGGTGCGCACGGTCGACCTGATGGCCAACCCGCTGCTGCGCGCGTTCGGCCTGACCAAGGTCAAGATCGGCACCGGCCAACAGGTCACCGGACAGCGCAGCCACCTGGTGCTCGACCCGGTGAGCCGGGCGCGGGCCGAGGAGCTGCGCCGGGTGCTGCTCGACCACGCGCCGGTCGGGGCCACCACCAGCGAACCTGGCGCCGGCACGCCGCCCGCGCTGGCCACACTGGACTGGTCGTGGATCAGGTACGCGCCGATGTCGGTGACCACGCCGATCCTCGGCACGGCCGCGTTCGGCGCGATCATGCAGGTGGCCGACTGGGCGGGCATGGAGAGCTCGGTGATCAACATCGTCGGCGACCTGTTCGCCAACACCTCCATCCCGGTGCTGGTGCTCGCGCTGGTCGGCATCGGCATCGCGATCGGGTTCGTCGGCTCGCTCGGACTGTTCGTCGAGATGTGGTGGCGGTACCGGCTGACCAGGGAGAACGGCAACCTGCTCGTGCGCAGGGGGCTGTTCACCACCCGGTCGCTTTCGTTGGAGCAGCGGCGGTTGCGCGGGGTGGACGTGTTCGAGCCGCTTGGCGCCCGGCTGGTGGGCGCCGCCAGGGTCGACGTGGTGGCCACCGGTCTCAAGGCCGCCGAGCGCGAGCGCTCCGACCCGAAGACCCTGCTGCCGGCCGTGCCCATCGGGCTGGCGCGGCGGGTGGCGGTCGACGTGCTCCAGGCCGACCCGCTGTCCGCTGTGGACATCCGGCGACACCCGCCGGCCGCGCGCACCCGCCGGCTGTGGTGGGCGGGGTACACGGTGCTCGGCGTGGCCGGGGTGCTCGCGGTGCTCGGCCTGCTGCTCACCGCGGTGTTGCTGCACCTGGCGTGGATCTCGGTGCTCGTGCTGACCCCGGTCGCCATCGCGCTGGCCGTCGACGACTACCGCAACCTCGGCCACGGCCTGACCGACGAGTACCTGGTGACCAGGTACGGGGCCGGCAGCCGGCACACGGTCGCGTTGGTGCGCGGCGGGATCATCGGCTGGACCGTGCGCCGGTCGCCGTTCCAGCGGCGCGCCGGCCTGGTCACGATCGCCGCGACGACCGCGGCCAACAGCGGCCAGTACCTCGTGCGCGACATCGCCGAGCACGACGGGCTGCGGCTGGCCGAGGCGGCGGTCCCCGGCCTGCTCACGCCGTTCCTGGAGCCACGGCGGTGACCTGACCTCAGGACTGGCCGGACACCATGGCGTTGCTGCCGTCGCGCTCCATGTAGGTGGCGTTCGGCTCGGCGAAGCCGAACGACCGGTACAGCTCGTGGGCGTCCAGGGTGTGCAGCATCCACCGGAAGCGGGGCCCCGGCCCGTCCTCGATCATCGCGTGCACGAGCGCCTTGCCGACACCGTGCCCGCGCGCCTGCTCGACGACGAACACGTCCGCCAGGTAGGCCGAGGACTCCCCGTCGGAGAAGGCCCGCGCGAAGCCGATCATCCGGCCGTCGTCGGCGCGGTAGGCGGCGACCACCCGCCACGCGCCGGCCAGCTGCCGCTCGATCGTCGCCCGGTCGCGGAACCGGCCCCAGTAGGCCTCTGTGGACAGGAACTTCCACAGCACATCCCGGTCGACCCGTGCACGGTCGTCATCGACCTCGAAGTCGATCTGGTCGCTCATTCGGCCGAACCTACTGTCGCATATGTACAAGCGATGTCAGGCCGGCGAGCCTAGGGTTCGGTCCATGCGACTGCACGAGATGATGGCAAGCGTCGGCCGCGACGTGGTCGAACTCGCCAACGACGTCAAGCCCGACCAGCTCGGTCTGCCAACGCCGTGCCCGGACTGGGACGTGCGCGCGCTGGTGAACCACCTGATGTTCTGGACGGCGTTCCGCTCCGAGTCGGCCGCCAGCAAGCGGCCAGCGCCTGCCGACGACCCGATCACCGAACAGACCGACTTCACCGCCGACGGCGACTGGGCGGCCACCCTGGAGGCCCAGCTCGGCCGGGCAACCGCCGCCTGGGCCGAGCCGTCGGCCACCGAGGGGAACACCGGGCTGGCCGGCGGCTCGATGCCCGCGCCGGTCATCGGCATGATGCTGGTCGGCGAGCTGGTGGTGCACGGCTGGGACCTGGCGGCGGCCACCGGCCGGCACCTGCGGGTGGACGAGCGGATCGTCGCGGCCGTGCACGAGTCGACGGCTGCCATGGCCGAGCAGGGCCGCTCCTACGGCGTGTTCGGCGCCGAGATCCCGGTGCCCGCCGACGCCACCCCGCTGGACCGGGTACTCGGCCTCAGCGGCCGCGACCCCGCCTGGACGCCCTCCTAACCGCGCAACGCGTTCGGTAGCGGCGGCGGGCTGATCGCCCGTTCGCCGGCCAGCGCGCAGGCCACCCGCGTCCACTGTCCGATGTGGACCTCGCCGGCCAGGCAGGCCGGGTCGACGCCGTGCTCGCGCAGCAGCCGGCTGGCCAGCCGATGGGCCACCAGGTCGCCGAGTACGTGCCGCGCCGGCGCGTCCGGCCGCCGGTAGACCGCGCCGAGCAACGGCCACAGCACCGCGGCCGCCCGGTTGTCCACATCGGACCGCCGGCGGACGCGCAGGTGCGCGGCGTCCACCGAGGGCGCCGGACTGAAGCACCTGGCGGGGATCCGCCTGGTGAGCCGCAGGTCGAACCTGGCCGCCCACCACGCCTGCTCGAGATCGCGCGGCCTGGCCGAGGTCAGTCGCCTGGCCAGCCCCCACTCCACGACCAGCTCGGCGCTGGCCAGCCGCGCGGGCACCTGGCTGAGCAACCGGCGCAACAGCACCGTGGACACCGCGAACGGGATGCTCGCTACCACCGTGAAGTCCCGGCGCGGCAACCGAACCCGGCGCACGTCGGCGTGCACCACGAGCACCCGCGGCCGATCGGCGAACCGGCGGTGCAGCGTGCGCACAAAGCGCTGGTCGCGTTCCACCGCGAGCACTCTGGCGCCGGTGGTGGCCAGCGGCGCGGTGATGGTGCCCGGTCCGGCACCGAAGTCGATGACGAGATCGCGCGCGCCGAGACCGGCGTCGCGCACCAGCCGGTCGATGACCCGCTGGCTGGACAACAGGTGCACGCCGGAGGAATGCGGAATATCGCGAGAAGGCATGGGAAAGCTGCTCCAGGCACGAGGAGGTACACGAGGTGCGTGGAGACAGCGACAGCCGACCAGGGAAGGTCAGCGCGCGAGAAGCGGCATCAGGCCGTCGCTGTCAGCGACGGCGCAGCCTTAACGAAGCGGATCCCATACTGAGGACCGTAGGTGCCTTGGCAACCGAATTAGGCTGGCCGCATGCGGCAGGTGGACGTGCTCGTGGTCGGTGGCGGCATGGCGGGCGTCTCGGTGGCCTACGAGCTGGCGCGGCAGGTGACCGTGCTGCTCGCCGAGGCGGAACCGACCATGGCCGCACACACCACCGGCCGCTCGGCGGCCATCTACGCCCCCAGCTACGGCGGCCCGGTCGTGCGGGAGCTGACCGCGGCCAGCGGCGCCCGCTTCCACGCGCTGGAGTCCGAACTGGACACCCCGCCGCTGCTCACCCCGAGAGGCGTGCTGTGGGTGGCGACCGACGAGCACGCGGTGGCCCACCTCGCCGGCCACCCGGCCACCCCGATCGACCCCGAGCTGGCCAGGGCGCGTTGCCCGGTGCTGCGTGAGGTGCTGGCCGCGGCCCACGACACCGACGCCACCGACATCGACGTGCTCGCCCTGCACCAGGGCTATGTCCGCGGCCTGACGGCCCGCGGCGGCCGGATCGAGCGGGCGAGCCCGGTCACCGCCCTGCGCCGCGACGGCGCCGGCTGGCTGGTCACCGTCGGCACCGGCCAGGTGCGCGCCGGCGTGGTGGTCAACGCGGCCGGGGCCTGGGCCGACAC